>JAQUUB010000189.1 GCA_028694115.1 Lachnospiraceae bacterium | reverse complement strand
GAAGAATCTAAACTTTCAGCTAACGTCTTGCCATTTATAAGTTCAGCAATTATAACCGCAAACGCTCCTGCCGAAATATACCCCGTTGGATGCCCATGCGTTAATGCCGCAATTTTCATTCCGTGATTCATAGCTTCTTCTGGATATTTATGCAAAAAAAGACCAACTGGTGCAACACGCATGACGCCACCACAGCCTTTGCTATTATTAATCGGTTGTTCTATTGTTCCCATTCTTCCTTGTGCAAGGGCCGACAAACAACTATTACCTGGTGCTCGTCTAGCGAATAATTCTGTATACTCCATGATAGTTTTATCATAGGTAATAATATAATTTTCAGTTTCATGTGGTTGTTTTTCTAACCAACAGTCATTGCATACAGTTCCCGTCTGGGTATAATGCCATCTATAGTATGATTGCAATGTACCGCTACCTTCATACGAACCTATGCCTCTTTCTGAACATCGTAAATGGGACCAAATTAACCCATCAGAAGTAAATTGTGTCATCTGTGTATCATCAGAAATCAGAGCTCTACCAGTTTTCTTATCTACTGATAAATCTCTAATTCCATTCTCCCCATATTCTGAAACAATTTCACTTTTGCTCATAAATTCGATAGGAAAACCTAGGGCATCTCCCATCGCTCCGCCTAAAAGACAAGCTAAATATTTATTTTTATAATCCATTTACGGTCTCCTAAGATCTTTATCCTTCTATTTTTGTTACTTGTATTGTTCCATAAGCCTTTTTGCCTCTTTCCTCATCATGTCAACCACATTTTCCGGCGATACCACCTTTGCCCCTGCTCCAAGTCCTACTACCCATGCAAGAAATTGCTGACTAACTTCAATATCAACATTTATAGTAAAATGTTCAACATCCACTGGGATAATCGTAACATCTTTTCCAAAACGATCAATAATGACACCTACCAAATCATTGCTGCATTCCAACTTAACATTTTCTTCGGTTCCGCCAAACATCCCAAACATTTTCTTTGCATATACTGCCATATCAAACTTTTTAAATTGTTCTTTACCATCTCTAGCGTCTTCCGTCAAAGTTATATGTAACATCTTATCTACTCGAAAATGCTTAATTTTTTCTTCTACAGAATCATAAGCAACCATATAATAATTTTCATTATCCCACATTAATGCCCACGGACTGACATTATACAAAGCTCCACCTTTTTTAAGTTTTGTTTTCTTGTCTACCGTCCATTGCGAATATTGAAAAGTAATTTGACTGTTTGAATTTATTGATTCATGAAGATGATCTACATTGTAATAGATACTTTCATTCATGGTTTTTATGCGATTAGATACATATACTTGTCGTTGCAGTTCTTTAGCTTCAAAATTGCTAGCAAAACTCTCTATTTTTTTGATTAATTCATTTGACTTTTTTGCTGTAATAAACTTCGAAGACTGAACCGCATCTACTAAAAGCTTCAGCTCTGCTAATTCAAACTTACGATTTACCAGATGGTAAAAATATGTTCCTTTTTCCTGAAATCCCTTAATGTCTAAACCATATTGCTTCAATGCCTCTATATCAGCATAGATTGACTTTCTTTCCGCATTAATATCATTGCTACCTAAATAATTTAAAATATCAACCATCGTAATATAATGTGTTTCGTCTGTTTTATCCAAGAAAAGTTGCATTAAATACATACTTTTCATTTTTTGATTTGATCCTCTAGCCATGCGTAGCTCCTTTCTATTTCACGTTCAAACTACAATATGACTAGATTATAACATACCCTTAATTACAAGTCCAAAAAATCGTACTTGTATTTCATCCTTCACCACTGCATTTTTCATAGTACTCACAAATCACGCAACAGCTGTGACATTTTTTCCTTCTGCTTTGGAATATCCAATATTTTATTCTTTTTATCATAACATCACTGCTTTCTTGTTTTCTTATGAAAGTATTTCCCATGTCACAGTTACAGTGTCTGTAATATCCAAATCTTCCGGTTCTATGTCCAAGGAACTTTCATAACTACAAGCTGATTCTTCACATAAAATTGCTCTATCATAGTTTACTGGTTCACTGTAAATATTAATTTCACCCCACGAGTAATTGATATTAACCACCTTGCCTAATTTTACTCCTGCTGCCTTTGTTAAAATTTCTGCCTTCGCCTTCGAATCTGCAACGGCTTTTGCCAACAGTTGATTCTTAGCATCTTCCATATCTTTTATTTTATATTGAATTGAAAATTCTGGATTGATTGGGCATCTTGCAATCAAAGACAATATTTTTGCAAGTCTTTTGCTATCAGAAAGAAATTCTATCTTTAAATCATGGTTGCATTTATATCCGATAAACCTTTTTTTCCAGTTATCCCGTTCTTTATAGCTTTCATATTCCAAATCAACATTAAACCGTTTTGTCTTTATATCTTCTTTTTTGAAATCTTCTGACTTAAGCGCATCCCTCAATAGTGAAACTGCATCAGCTGAGGCATCCATTGTCGCTTCATAAGTATCTCGAACAGTTTCCAAAGAAATATTAATTATAATTGTATCCGGCGGTAATGAGATCTTTCCTTTACCTGTTACTGTAATGATTTCATTCATATGTATTATCCTCCCTTATTTGAATAACTTTTTAAAGATATCTCCAATTCCAAATGTTGTACGGTGATAAACTGCATTATTAACTGATTCCTTTGGATTCTTTATAAATCCCATTCCTTTTTTGCCATACAATGGATTAATTGCTCGCTTTGCCTGCCTTTTCCATTTCCCTGTAGTTCTAGCTTTTAAACTTCTTTTTAGACTTGGTTTTCGCATTCCAACTTTCATATATAAACTACCTCCATTTCTATAATCATCTTCATTACTAAGTTACATACTCCTTAAACTTGCCTTGTACAATTAGGATAAAACTTTATATGTCCTATAAAACGGATTTGAATAATCTATTTTTAGACCTTTTTTAATAAAAGAACAAAAAAAGAGCTACAAAAGAATATTATTCCTTTCAAGCCCTTAACTTATAATGACATTTGCTAAAATAAATCAGTATGCCTACAAATCAAATTTCTCCCTAAATTTAGTGCTGTTTTTACAATCTTTAGGTGTTGGATGGTCACCACCACCTTTCCACTCACCTGTGATTTGCCATATTTCATAAAAATAAATCCATTCTATAGCCCATGGTATTATTGTTCTGGATAAAGGATAGTGTTTCATCCATTCTTTCATTTTTGGCTTAAATAGGCACAATTCTATAGTTCCTTCTTTAACATCAACTTCATAATGGTGTGGAATATAATATGCAGATTTTTCATCTAGTACCTCTTTAATTAACCATGCTTTTGGATATTTTCCCATTCTGTATTCCAGTTTCAAATAATATTCTTTTGAAACTGATGTCGGTTTTACTTTCCCATACCAATACAACACGCCCTCACTTATACAAACTTCTGAATCAGGAAAATCAACCATAATAAAATTTTTCTGATCTATTAGTTGCAATTTGGGTTCGATAAAATATTTCTTCTTATTTACCATAGAAAGTATGCTCCGGTATATTTTGTTCGTTTTTCTCTTGGTTCAGTGTGATTCCACCTTTTAACCCATCAACATAGAGGCTATTACTTTCACGTGCTACTCTATTCTTATCAGCTACAGCGTTATATGCTTTATTTGAAATATTTTCACCAAAATTCTTTTTCATTAACTTGCTTATCTCTACTGTTCCAAACATAGTTAAGGGGTTATTTATAATATCATCTGTAACACTTTGCATCCATTTATTAAAACATTCAACTTTCTTTAGATTTCCATTCCATTTATCAGCGAAGTTTTCATCTGTCATCACAGGATTATCTATATGGTATTTTCCTTCATCATCAGTAACTATATGTCGCGGCATTTTCTTTACTATATTGCAAAGTGCATCATATAAATCTGTTTCATTACTATATGCCTTTGTTGCTAATGTAGTAATTATTATTGATATTGGGGCATCATCACTATCATTTTTTTCAAACATAATATCTCTATGACGTTTCAAAAGTTGTATAGCTTTCTGCAATGGTGTTTTTACTTTATTAGTTGACACTTCGCTAATTTCTACTTTATTTCGTATTGCGAAAGCTCTCTTTTCAGTATCTAAAACTGTTCTCATACTATTTTCGAACCAAATTCTATACTGATACGGATTACTATATTTGTCTTCATAATTATTATCTTCCGTCTTATGTGTCAAACGTATCTCTGTTTCATTAGGTTCAATAAACTCCTTATTTCTAGGAACCGCTGGCAATACATCCATATGAAATTCATCATATTGTAATGTCCAACATCTTTTTCCTTCATCATCTAACATTTTTCCATATGTTTCATGTTGTTGAAGTCTGTCTCCAACAATATTTTTTATCTCAGCTGGCATAAGATATGAACCATTTTTCAACAGGCACACCAAATCAATATCATAATCATCTTTATCAGAAACAGGTTTTATAACCGTTCCTAAATTAAATGATCCTTGAGGCATTATTTTTACATCTAACCCGGGCTCGCATTCTCCAAGCCAATTTCCAACTGCACTATAGCTACCTATTGCCTTTTTCATCATAGTTTCTGAAATATTCAATTCGTCTGCAATTTGACTATATAATTCGCTTAAATATTCTTTTCTACCATTATTCATATTCTAATCTCCTATCTCTATTGTTTTTATAAATCCAGCTTCTGAGCTAATTTGATCATATATAATCAGTTTTGGATCGGTCTTCGGCATATAATCCATCCCCAATCTAACTGCTAATGAATTTGGCATTGCTGGAAATATATTTATTGTTTGTATCTCTGGATTTTCATTTTTAATCTGTTCCATGCACTTTCGAAATATCTTTACAAATTCATCTACAACGCCTTCATTTTCTACGAATAATCTGTTTGGATTTGCAATCGTAATCTTATATGTACATACTTCACTTAACTCCTTATCGATCCTATCTTGAAGTATTTCTGCGCTTAGTGAAATATTAAGTGCAACCTCCTTACTTCTAATATTTCTATTTTTTTCAATCTGATATTCAATAATATTACTATTCTTTTTCCATGCCCATTTTTCACCTGTACGATGGCATTGATACACTGTCACATTAGAAATATCTCTAAATAATGTTCCAAGTTTAATCAATAGAGGTATTGGTGCTAAAGCAAATAATGAAATACTTTCTTCATTTTTTATTGACGGCTTAATAATTTTTTCTCTCGCACTGTTTAGTAACTCTTCTTGTATTAAATAAAACGAATTATTTCCATCTTTGAATGGCATGTTCTCCGTGCCTATCGGAACTGAATAACTGTTGCTAGGGACTTTTCCATTTTTTATAACTGCTCTGCAAAATAACCTGTCCTCATACATAGGTGAAAAACCTTCTATATTCGCAAAATAATTCACAACTAAGGTTTTTTGTATATCATCTATCTCTGTTAATTGATAAATTCTTATTTCATGGGTTCTTTTCATTTCTTTCAAAACATCAACTGTATACTCCTCTGGATTTTCGTCTATTAATTTATGGCATGTCGGACATAAAATCATTATATTATCTGAAGAATTTAATTCTTCATTCGGCATTAGTTCCTTGTATCTAGCTCCACCTTCACTTACAGCCTCAACATGGGCCTTTTCCCCAAAATTACCTTCCG
>JAQUUB010000188.1 GCA_028694115.1 Lachnospiraceae bacterium | reverse complement strand
GAATGTGAATAACGGATAATATAGGATTATCTTGTATTGACGGATAATAAAGAGTTAGCTGTTGATTATTTATTGTGAAGTGGAAACGAAGAATAATATTTAAATTATTCCGTATTTACAGCTATGAAAGGGGGATGAAATTCTGTATGAAAGAAACCAGTATAGAGCATGAAGTGAATTTGGTAAATAATGCTGATTTAGAAAAAGAAATAGGTAAAAGGTTGGTAGAATATAATCTTATTCCAACTAGTGACAATGTCAAGCTTCACCCCACCCATAGAGTAATGATACGTGGCGAATGGTTTTCTCATTTTATTGTCACATGTACCCATTCGAGGAAGTCCTTTTTTTTAAAGACCGTCAAAGAAAATGACAATTTTCTCCTATGCAATCGCTTTTTACAAAATTTGAGTATGGAAGATGCGGAATATATTTATCCTAAAATTGTTGTTCCTGTATTCGCATTTCAAGGAATGAACTATTACATCACCACGTATATAGAAGGTCAGGCACTTGACACCTTTCCAGAGACTCTGCCACAAAGTACAGTCAACCACATAGCGGACAGGCTATTGGAACTGATTGATCAGCTCACATGTTTAAAGGCATCGCAATACTCGGAACGAGGGGCCTTTGTTTCTGATGATTGTGCAAACATTCTCAAAAAGAAGCTTAAAGCAAGGTCATTACATCCGTTGATTACCAGCTATCCACGCAAAAAAATTGATCGGGCAATTAATTGGAGCAGCGAGATATTAGATTACAGCCAATTTTCACAGCCAACATTAATCCATATGGACATCAAGCCGGCGAATATAATTTATAACTCGGAAACAGGTCTTGTCTCTCTGATAGATTTTGAATTTGCTCGCTTTGGGGATATAGACTATGGATGGACACAAGTCCTATTGTCTGGGTGCAATCAATTCAATCAGTTCTACACAGAGCAAATTGTTCCGCGTTTAACAAACAATAGGGTGACATTAGACGACGCCCTTAGCATTCCCAAATATCAGTGCTATTTATTTTATCAAACAATGTGTAACCTCATTTATTATTATGACTGCCATTTACCTTGTCCAAAGGAGATGGTAGAGATATTCGAACATTTTATTGCCAAAATGTGAAAGGATTATACATATATGAAAAAATATTCTGTAATTGTACCATTTCATAGTAATATAAATTTATTGACTCTTTGCATTGATTCACTTTTAAAAACGTTGGATCCATTAGAAAGCGAAATAATTATTGTGGATAATAACGCGAATGGTTCACAGATTGACCCTGACTGGGAGCTTGGAAAGCAATGTAAGATTGTCACGAAAACACAAAACCTTATGTATCCCAAAGCAATTAATTTAGGAGCAGAGTATGCCCAGGGGAAATTCCTAATTTTTTGCGATGCTGACATCTGTGTGACTAACCGTTTCCATGAGGCTCTGACAGCGGAACTTGCATTTGATGGAATCGGTTATGCATCTGCAAAACTTCTTAGTATTACTACTGGCAATCTTCTGGAGTTTGGAATAACCTCAAGCTATTACAATTTTCCTCATCCCTATGCTGGACGTCCACGGGACTTTTCATTGATTCAAAAGAATCATAATCCATTGGCCGCCTGTGCAGCCTGTTCTGCAATCAAGCGTAGCTTATTCATTGATATAGGGGGATTTGATGAACAACTGGTGCATTCATATTCTGATATCGACTTGTGCCTACGGCTTCGGGATTACCAATACAAAACGGTATGTGTTGCAGATGCGATAGCGTACCACTGTGGCACTTCCACACATGACAGCGGTATGGGAGCGAGTTTAAAAGAAGATACGAAGGGTATTTTTATGTCCAAACATGAACACATCCCCATCGAAATTGAGGAATATATTCATACCGCATGTGATTATTTTCTCGCACAATATCACTTAGCGAAAAAAGACTATTTCATTTTGGACTGCACTACAATTGCCAATCCTGAAACCTATTTAGATACAGTAATTGCGGATATGGACATATGCGAGACTGGGCGATACCGATACCCTGCACCTATCCGTGATGCCCACGATATTGACTTTTTAAATTTTATCCCCTATCAAATCAGGAATTATCGAATCCCTTTGCTCTACTTCGTGGACAGCTTTTCATCCGCTCAGGGAAACCATCTATGGAAATACTGCAGACAGGATTTTAATGATATTGTGATTGATCGGCAGGCAAACATTGAGTTGCTACGAAATATATAATTAAATTGTTGGAAAATTTACGCCTTTCACTACAAAAAAACTTCCCATGTCAAGCAATTCGTCAATTTCGGTGGGAACGCCCTTAATGTGTGCACAAATTGTGTTAAGCAGATCTTGATTCTCTTGGCTGTAATTACTAATAAGGCTGGAAATCTCATTGGAGTCGAAGTATGTGATAATTCGGATTAGTTGAACCAACAGGAAAGACTCCCTTTTCAGATTCTGCATCATACTCCCATGTGTATCTATCATTTGTTCCAACGCCAGAACAGCCTGCTGGTACACTTCGGGTGAGTCCATGTTTTTTTTTTCAAATATTATCAGATGCGTTCTAATGTATGTCAGCTTATATATATATGGGCGCATCTCCTTTTTGTACGCAAATACAAATGCTTGGGATAAACATTCGTTGGCCTCGTTCCAGTGATGACAACTCGCCAAAATCGTGATTTCTAAAATATATAGCTTAATTGTGTAGAATGCGGAGTCACTTCTTTGGCGAGCATCGCGCACTCGATCCAATAAATCTAGTATGTACTGCTCATCGAAGGGCAAAGTTTGGACGCTCATGTATTCTAACAGATGCAAATGATAGTCCAATACCATAGAACCCTCCATACCATTATCTTTAAACTGGCAAAGATTTTCTAAACAATTAGATATATTATTCATGTTAAGATCATGTCGGTACACATAATGTCGGTTAAAATTGTCCACGACTATTTGCAGGGTAATCTGTTCTCGATTATCCGCCTGTTTACTATAAAATTCGGAGAGTTCATACATTTTTCTTACTTCAGTCGGCTCCACCGTCAATGGAGCACTCCTTCTATCCAGAGCGATTGCCGCTCGATTTGCGTAATGAGCCAGCCAAAAGTTCCGCCTTCCTTCAGAAATATGTTTAAGCTTATTAAATATCTTCTCGAATTCCAAGAAGTAATACAGACAATTTTGATCGTTATAGGTACTCAATGCACGGTCAAAAAACTTTTTAATAAAAAAAGCTATATTTTCTGTGCATTCCTCGTCTATGTCCCACCCCTCTTCTAATGCTGAATCAGCAATGTGCTTTAAAAAAGTAAGGAATGTCTTATGACTTTGCTCTTCTCGTAAAGCAGGAAATTGTTTTCTTACAAATTTGAGTGCGGTAGAGCAAAGTCCAATAGATGACAGCTTTTTTAAATATTGTATAATTAGCCAGCAGATTTGATACCGTTGCTCCCTCTTTCGGATCCTTCCGTCTGAAACAAAAAAGCTTTTCAAAAATGTAGGTCCATTTCGTAGATAACCAATTTGCTCAAGTGCACATATTGCTTTTGCAGCATCATCCGTATCATTGTCAGCAAAAATATCAGCATAATCCTCTTCTGAGAACGCCAGTTCTTTTCCGAGGACAGATCGAATTTTATCATGATAAAATGTGATAAAACCGTCTTTTTCTCGCAATATACCTTGGTCAATCAATCCTTGGAGAATGCTAGCATTCTTTGACACCATCTTTATAGTAAATGTGTCTGCAATATACAAGTATTTCAGTAAAAATTCTGCCTGCCCTCCTTTGTCCAACTGCTTGCAAATGTTTTTCAGTGGAATTTCTCCATAGAGAATCTGCTGGACTCCATCAGAAAATTGAAATGGACGGATAATTTGATATGTTTTCTTACCAGGTATTGGGGCAATTACACGCTCCTTTTGAAGCCCCGCGCAAAAAGCATGCAACTCCAAAGGAGTGACTTCTTTTTCAAACCCATCAAAATATGAATCAATATCCTCTAGACCATATCGAGTCTTTATATAACCGAGAATATCTTTTTTCCTGAAATTTGTTGTTCTGATAATGCGACATTCACGATTTTGATAATTTTTGTCCCAATCCAACTGCGAAAGTAATTCATCCAGGGAAGTTTTTTTTTCATTCAAAGTAAACAAGTAATAAATGGGACAATTTCTCTCCTGTGACTGACCATCTAATTCCCGAATCAGAGAGATATATGGCCTGGTTATCTTTTGAATATCCTCAATTACGAAAAGATAAGGACGATCTAAATTATAAAACTTCATCATAGCCTGTGCAATCATGGCTGCGCTTTCGGCGTAAGCACCGATTAGTAGGGATAACGCAACTTCTTCATCATCTGTTTGTTCCTTCGGAGTAACCTCTTTTCCTCGCATTCCAAAAATTTGGGATAGCAGATTTCTCATACAAACATTCCGGGCTAAGGTTAAATCCACTTTCAGTACTTGATAAGACTCCTGAATCTGCTTCTGCTGCAATAAAATCTCTGTTAATGTACTTTTACCAGTGCCGCTTTGACCCACGATAATCAAAGGCTGCATTTTCTTTTTTGCGAGATGCTGTCTCCCATCTTCTTGCGCCTTGAGTGCATTCTCTCCCGACCAAGCTAGATACGGCTCATCTATGACTGAAATTGCTTCACAAACTGATTTGGATATGTCATTAGTGATAACTTTGGCAATACATCTAGTGTTGCCAGGATTCAGCGTTTCACATAAAGCAGAATATCCCTTGATTTCTGCAAATGGAAGTGCTGTCTTATATGTGTTGCCAGCACAATGTAAAACCTTCTGATTGCCAACTCGGAATGATATTTCATAGTCCACTGGTTTCCATGTAAGGTTCTGGATTGTTACATGATAATAGAAAGACTCTCCTAATTCAAATCGATGTGTCGAGGGCACTTTGTTGCCATTTAGGTCCCACAATGTCTTAATTATGCGAAGTGGAGTTTTTTCAAGTTCCACACGAGCCTTCTCAAAATCTGTATTAGGAAAGAATTCTTCCAAACCATTTACAGCGTGATATTTGCAAATCAGACTTTCAAGAAGATTGCCATCAAAAATTCTGATGACTAACCGTTCCATTTCTGAATAACACAAAAGATTTTCAATTGCAGTATCATTCAAAGGACTGTAGGAAAAAAAGAATATGCACTCAATTTCCTTAATTGCACCCATAATGAGAGTAGGTGCAATGACATTGATAGAAAGATTGTTATTGTAATTTTTGCATTCAGCCCATTTCTGCTCTTTTAAGTACTCTTCTGCGGGATATACAAAGTCTTTTTTTCCATCATGAGATTCACCAGTTCGTTTCCATGTTTCCTCCGGGAACATGGCCGCCAGCAATTTTTCAATTACATGCTCAAAAAGTATACCTTTATTAGTCGCATGGCTATCGTTAGAATTTTCAGTCGTTCGTACTTGCTTATTTAAACTACTTTCGGCTATTTTCCCCCAATCTAATATGTGCATCCTATTTTCTTTTCCTTTTCATATAATTCTGGTTCCACTTTAAGAGACATTAATTAAATAGAACCAATTTTAGCTAAAAATACGGAATAATTTAAATATTATTCTTCGTTTCCACTTCACAATAAATAATCAACAGCTAACTCTTTATTATCCGTCAATACAAGATAATCCTATATTATCCGTTATTCACATTC
>JAQUUB010000187.1 GCA_028694115.1 Lachnospiraceae bacterium | reverse complement strand
TGAAGACGAACAATTTTCTTTTTGAATTCTGGTTCATAATTTCGTGGCATGATATTTTCCTCTTTTCATTCTGAGATGATTATATCTTATAAGCCACTCCTGTTACAACTATACTATATCATGACATTATTAGCATAACTTTATTTCTGAACAAAAGAACCTATACCATGAACCTTCCACAGATGGAAAACGTGGAAAGTATAACATTTTCACAGAATAGTGCAGAATGGGTGGCTGTGGATGAAGATGTGATTAGATTTTATGAATTGCTGGGAAATAAAAAGACTACCAAATCAGAAAGTATTCAGGATTATCCGGTCAATGCAGATTTTGTTGTAACTATGACCATAAATGATGCAGAGGGAATAACGACTATGTTTGTATATTTGAAACAGGGTAGGTATTATTTGGAGCAGCCTTATAATGGCATATACCGGATAAGTGAGGAAATGTATGATTTTTGTACGGGTGAGTAAATAAGGAACAGTCGGCGGAGTCTATGACAAATTGTGCTATTGTTCATACAAACATGTATGATGAAGCAAAAAATAGATATAAGCAGGGAACAAGAGCAATATTCTAGAGGAATCAGAAGTAACATGGATGTAAAAATAAAAGGAGTATTTTCTTAAATGATATTTTCTTGATGGTATTTTTCGGTAGTTAATAAGTTGCATGTAGTGTATAATGAGTGCAGGTAATAGGTTCGTTACCTGTATTTGCTATAGATTTAAGGTTACAATAATAGGAAAAACAGTCGTTATTACGTGAACAATACACAGAGACTTTGGATATGTTAAGAGAATAATTATAAGATTTGAATGTTTAATATTTATAATTAGAGGAAAGTTGTGACAGTGTCGCAACTTTTGAAAGGCGGTGGTAAAAAGTGGGACATGAAATTATTACTTTGAGTGATATTGATAGAATTTGTGAAGAAATATGTGACCTGATTCAACAAAAGAAAAATGAAGTAAAAAAAATTGTTAATGATTCTATGGTTTCAATGTATTGGGGAATTGGAAAAAAACTGTCTAGCGAACAGAAAGGAGAACGAAAACCAGAATATGGAAAAAGTGTTGTAAGTGAGGTTGCTTTGCGATTGGCAAAGCAATATGGAACTAGCTTTGATAAAACTTCAATTTCCAGAATGATTAAGTTTTATGAAGAATTTCCTGAATATGAGAAAGTTGCGACACTGTCATAACAATTGACATGGTCGCATTTTATGGAAATATTACCAATTCAAGATGAATTAAAAAGAGATTTTTATGCAGCGATGTGTAAAAATGAAAATTGGTCTGTGCGTACTCTTAGAGAACGTAAGAAATCTATGCTCTACGAAAGAACTGCTATTTCAAGGTTGCCAGAGGAAACAGTTAAAAATGAAATAGAGCTACTTCAGGATAAACGAAAGATGTCAGTGGATATGTTCTATAGAGATCCATATATGCTAGATTTCTTGGGACTGAAAGATACTTATAGTGAAAAAGATTTAGAGAATACAATTCTTGCTGAATTGGAGAAATTTATTTTGGGAAGGGGTTCAGATTTTGCCTTTTTGGGGAGACAAAAACATTTCGTACTTGATAGTAAGGATTATTACATGGATCTTTTATTTTATCATCGTTCCCTTCGAAGATTGGTTCTTGTTGAACTGAAATTAGGAGAATTTGAGTCACAGGATAAAGGACAAGTTGAGTTATATCTTCGATGGCTTGAAAAGTATGAAAAGGCAGAAGGTGAAGAAAGTCCAGTCGCATTGATTTTATGTGCGGAGAAATCACAAGAAACCATAGAATTATTGGAATTGGATAATGGAAGTATTTATGTTGGACAATATCTGACGAAGATGCCACCAAAGGAGTTGTTGGAACAAAAACTGTCTTTGGCTATTGCGAATGCGAAGGAACAATTGGAACAGAGAGAAGAATAATGATATATATGGATAGAGTTTAACTTAGTGTATTAAAGGAGAAGCAGATGGAGTGTTGAGCAGTTTAACGCCAATGTGGTAGCATACGGAGGGGAGACATAGTGATTTCAAAAATTACAATGAAAGGTGTTGCAAGCTATAAACAGGGAACATCATTTGAGACAGATAAAAGGATAAACCTTATTTATGGTCTTAATGGAACTGGAAAGAGTACGCTGTCAAATTACTTATATAATAGAGCTGATATTATGTTTAATGAGTGCTTAGCCGAAGGACTTTCAGGAGCGGATGAACTTTTAGTATATAACCAAAAATTTATTAATGATAATTTTTATGAGACAGAAGGTATCCATGGTATTTTTACTCTTTCAAAAGGAAATAAGGAAGCTAAGCAATTAATTGATGATGCAAAAAAAGAGTGTAGGAATTTGGCTGAAAGGCGAAATAATCTTAATATAAATAAAAGTAAAGCAGATGTAAAATATCAGAAGGAAATTGATGGGTATAAAGGCGAAGTGTGGAAAATCAAAACAGAATACACAGGTGGAGATAGGGTATTGGAATTTTGCCTTACTGGTTTGAAGGGAAATAAAGATACACTTTTTAGCCATCTACTTGCTGTGAAAAAAAAGTGAAGATGCAATATCATATTCTGTTGAGAATCTAAAAAAAGAAGCCCTTGAATTGCAAGATGATGCTACGAAAGAAAATGAAATAAATTCCATTCATTTTAATTTTTCAACAATAGAGGAATCTACCTTATTGACGAAAATAATTGCTGGAAAAAAGGATAGTATTGTAGCGGAACTGATTGAACATTTGCAAAATTCGACATGGGTAGAAGAAGGGTTGAATTATATTCATGTTGAAGATGAAAGCGTACAATGCCCCTTTTGCCAGCAAAGAACAATTACAAAGGAATTATATAAACAGATTTGTGATTTTTTTGATGAGACATATAAAAATGATAAAAACTCATTAGAGGGTTTGCTTAGTCAATATAAGGATGAGATTCAAAGAGTAAATCTTGAGATTGATCTGCTAAAGAAAAATAGATTTATAGAACCATTGATTCCAGAAATGAATTTATGTATTGGAGAGTTTACAGTTGCTGCGTCGGAAAACGTTAATACACTTGAAAAGAAAATAAAGAATACTAGCATAACTGTTGCATTGAAATCGATGCAAAAATTTGAAGAAAGAATCAACGAAATAATTTTAAAGGCAAATGTAAAGATTAAGGAGTTTAACGATAAGATTGAACACAGTCAAGATGCGTTGAAATCGATTAAAGAGAGATTCTGGTCGCTGATGAGAAAAGAATATGACTCCGTTATCTCACTTTATCTTGTTGCTGATAAAAGACATAATGCTGATAATTTAGAACATGCAGGGAAATTGAATGAAATCACGATTGAAGAGAACAAACAGAAAAATGTGATAGTCGAGAATCAAAAGAAAACAGTAAATATTGATGAAGCTGTAGAAAATATAAATCAAGGGCTAATAGACATTGGAATTACAGATTTTTCAATAGAAAAATATTCTGAAGATGAGGCTTTGTACCATCTAAAAAGAGAACACAGTATGGCAAACGTATTTAAGACATTGAGTGAAGGTGAGAAGATGGTCATCAGTTTCTTGTATTTTGTTGAGATGTGTAAAGGAGAAACTGTGGAGGAAACAACGGCAACAAATAAGATTGTTGTTATTGATGATCCTATATCGAGTTTGTCCCATATATATGTTTTTAATATTGGAAGAATTATTCATAATGAATTTCTAAGGACTGAAAAATATGAACAGGTATTTGTTTTGACACATAGCCTTTACTTTTTTTACGAATTAACCAATATTAACCACGAAGAACGTGAGAAAACGCAGAAATTATTCCGTATTGTCAAAAACGATAATGGTAGTTCAATTATTAGTATGAAATATGAAGAAATTCAGAATGATTATCAATCATATTGGTATATAATAAAGGATGAAAACCAGCCACCAGCTTTAATTGCTAATTGTATGAGAAACATAATGGAATATTTTTTTAATTTTGTCGAAAAGCAAGACTTTAACAATGTATTTGCAAAACCTGAATTGAAAGAAAATCGATTTCTTGCTTTTAATCGTTATATGAATAGGGAATCACACTCTAAGGGGCAAAATATTTTTGATATTAAAGAATTTGACTATGATAGCTTTAAGAGTGCATTTAAATTAGTATTTGAACTTACTGGATATGAGAAGCATTATAAAAAGATGATGAAATGACGATGTGGGTACATTTTAGGTACAAGAGAAAAACAACCAGAAAAACGACATATAAAATCGTATCAAAAAGATACGCTTTTGAAACAAAAACAGATATAAATCACGTTATATATAGAACTCGAAAAAGAGTTTGAGTAAAACCTATCAAAGCCTGAACACAGCATAAACACTGGTGTTTTGAAGAAATCTGTTGGGGTATAAGTTATCATGAAATTGCGAATTAATCCCATTGTCGTAGGAGACTTAAAGAATATTATTGCAGAAGATTTATTTCCGCTTTGAGCAAATACAGGAAGTTCCATAACAGGAGGAATATAAAAAGAATGATTCAATGGTTAGAAAGCGATAGATCAGAAATAAAATTATCAGAGGGCGATATGCTTGGAAAAAGAATCAGAACATTTAATTTACCCAATGATAATTGCGGAATTATACGTTATGAGGGAAATACATATATATGCAAAAAAGGAGGAGGGAAAAACGCAGAGAAAGAAAAATGCTCAGATTGTGAAATAAAGGATAAGTGTAAAAGAATAGTTATGTGTCCTGGAGCAACGGTTATTTGCAACAGTAGATGCTATCAAAATAATACACTGACAATAGAGGTTAGAAGATGCGTATATCGTAATTATATGGCGACATTGGATAATTTATTCGAGAAAAATATGATAGATCTTTTAAAAAAAGAAATAGAAGAAAAAGGAGAAAGATTTTTTAGAATACATAGCTTGGGAGAGTTTTATTCATATAGTTATTTTGAAAAATGGATGAGAATTGTAAAAAAACTAGAGAATATAAAGTTTTGTGTGTATACAAAATGCTTTGAGTATGTGCATCAATACTATAAAAACGGAAATGAAATACCAGCAAATTTGAAAATTATGTTAAGTATAATGCCAGATTCTTTTTATGGTACAATCCATGATAAGGTGGATCAAAATATTAGTAGAGATAAATTAATAGAAAAGAAGAAAGGAAGAATACAGGATTTTGAACAGCTTGTCAAAGAAACTTGTGCAGATATTTATAAGGTTGAATATGAGAGTGAGTGTAAAAATATCTTGGACAAATTCCAGTCGCAAAATATACAGGATTTTTATGTTACTTCTTGTAAGTTACATGAGGGAAAAACTTGTTCTGAATGTTGTCTTGAAAATGAAAAAGAGTTTGGGTGTTACATTGTTAAGGATAAAACACAAATTATTATTGAGCCTTTAAGAACAACGAGTGGAACAGCAAATTATAAGACTGACATTAACAGACTTAAATCATATAATATTCGAGTTGCTGAACTGATGAATGAAAAGTACTGTAATAAAAAGAATGCCAGCAATGAAAAGAACAAAGGATGAAGAGTATGGGAACAGAAATAAAACCAATTTGGACCTGTGTCAATACATTGGACACAAAAAGTTAAACTTTTTTATGCTGCCTGAGTAGCTTCGTCCTCCACTTGCTGAGGAGTTTTGTATCCAAGAGCACTGTGAATCCGTTGGCGATTATACCA
>JAQUUB010000053.1 GCA_028694115.1 Lachnospiraceae bacterium | reverse complement strand
CCAAAATCTTTTTCTAGTTCTTTCTTAGAACTATATAATTTATCAAAAATTCTTTCGTTTGTTTCCTTATCTCCACGGTTAATAGAAAGATCAACGCCAACATAATTTTTCGTTATAACGAAAGAAAATGGAATTCCCGACACTCCAGAACCGCTTGATAACCAATGATCCGTAGACGGATTTACATTTTGAAACTGTTTCGATACTCCATTGAACTTTTCTAAGAGTTCTGTCCAGTATTTTTTTCGTAACACTTCAATGCCTTTGCTGTTTTCTTTCACAGCCTGGGCTTCTTTTGCCTTATCTGCCATCTTGATCAAGTACTCAGCTGCTTCCTTTACAGGTATAATTTGTTCTATATCTAATAAAAGTTCCTCTCCATATTGATACGGAGTGGCTTTAAAACATTGCACAGAAATTCCATGATTAAGCATCCACATTGCAGTCGATGTCACTTCTTTTCTAAAATATCCTGCTACCAAAATCATCCTTTGATCATGCACATTTAATTCTATTTCCTCCAACGGTTTATCATCGAAATATTCAACAAGTTTATCAACCGCTTTTTCACCTTTACCATGTTTATCAAGATAAGTTTGAAATATATCTATAATCTGTTGCTTTGATAAAGTAGAGCAATAGGATACATATTTTAATGCTTGCCAAACAACATCTTTCCCAGTGTCATCAAGTTTATTCTCAATTACTACTATAGTCCCTGACTTATCTAAGGCAAGCAAATCAAGACGCTCATTAGTATCATTGAACCCGTCAAATTCCTTTTGAATAATTAAGAATTCTTCATCCAAACATTCAGGATTTTTTGCAATCCACTCCTGTAAATGCTCTCTTTCCTTGAATCCCAGTTCATGAAATGTTTTGCTCTGAATTTTATCTATCTTATTTTTTTCTTTATCAATAACAAACATCCTTATTCTCCTAGTATATTTTTTGTAATTATGTAAATTGAATAATCATTAATAAACTATATAGCTCATAAAGTTCTTTAATTAATCTACAATACAATTTCTTAAACTCATCTTCACTTACTAATCCATAAGCAACTATAATTCGTCCCATCATTTTATCTATTTCACTACTTGAGATAAGATGAGCATAACATACTCTCAAATCATTCAAATAAAACAATGAAGAAATCATGCTTTTTGCAAAATCTGTACCTTCTACCGCAGCTATAATCCCCTGCAATAATTTTCTAGTTTTTAAATCTTTATAATTATCAGGCAAGGGGTTAACAACCCTTACATACAGTTCTCTTAGCCTATTGCAATCTATTCCTTCATTAAGCAATCCGTCTAAAATAATTATATTTTCCTTAATTTCGGATTTTGAATAGTTTATTGGTTTTCTTAACTCATTTGCACTAGCTTCAACTTCCTCTTCCAAATGATGAAGTGCAATTCCAAATTCTCTTTCTACTCTTTCAAAGAAACAATTTCTTAGATTGATTATTCTCTTTTCTATGATAGGTTCACTAAACTCATTTAGAAATTGTGCTCTATAAAACTCTGTATCTAAAATTTCGTGATCAGATTTAATATTGTATGATTTAAGCCATAATATTGCTCTATCGTCTTTATCAATTTGTTCCAAGTCTCCAAGAAAAAGAATCACATTTCCATTTTTGTTAATCCCAAACGGAATATTCCATTCCCAATCCCAGCCATCTGTTCCTCTTTTTGCAATATCGCCATAGCTTTCTGAAAACATATTAAGCGAATAGTCATTATCAGTATAAAAATTATTTAGTACCTTTTTATCAAAAAAAACTGGACATGAAAATCCTTTAGAATTCGTAGGGTCCAAATCAAATCCTATGCCTGGAATATTTAGATCTCTTCCATCGTAAACAAAATTTGCATATTCAACATACTGAAAACGCTCCAGCTTCGTAGTCAACCTACAACTACTATATTCGCTATTACTCAAATCCGTATATGCATATTGTATTTGTTTTGGCATTCTATTACCCAGTTTGTATTTATAACATTTTTGACATTTTAATATTGGGCATTCTACAACTGTAATGCAATAATCTCCTATTATAACGTTAGAATCCTCTAATAGGAATTTCCTGTTCCCACCACAGCAGCAATCATGCGAATATGATTCTGTTTTTCTGTACTCTTTAATAAAATCTTCTATCTTATCAAAAACAAAATTCAAGCTTTCTCACTTCCTTATCATTTTAAAATCCAAAATCATCCACAAATGCAATATCTATCATAAATTCATACTGTTGAAGAATATTCTTTTCATCATTTACATCCGCAAGTACCAGGTAATACTTATCTCCATACTTGTATTCTCTTGACTTCAAAGTAAACTTCTCATGGAATATTCTCTTTTCAGGTGCATCTGCTCTACTATTTGCAACAATTGGAACATCATAAGAAATCTTTTCTCCTGATTCCGTTGTAAAGTACGCAATAATGCTTCGTGCTTTTATCATATCTGTTACTTTTTCTGTCTGTATAAAATCAAGATAAGTAATTAAGTTCGTGACCTTTCTTGTTGAAGAAGTCAGTATCACGTTCACATAATCAAATGCAACGCCTCTTGTATTCATTGATAATTCAATCACCGGAACCATCATTTCCTGTAATGAAGAACCGCCATGTACATAGTTTTGACCACCACCAGCCACTTTAAAAATATCTGCTCCAACAGGAGTAGTGACATACAGCTTGTTAAAATATTTCATCATTCTGGAAGTTATTCCTTGTTCAGTTACTTCCTCCGTTGTTAACAAGAAGCGCTTATTGGAATATGCACATATTTCCTTCGGATATGATACTTTATCGAATTCCTGCAGCTTATCCCGTTTATAGAGGAATCCATGATCTGCTGTCACAATAAATTTTGATGCTGAAATATCTCCTGTAAGCTGCCTTATTAGGAGATATATTTCCTCTATTGCCTCTTCACATGCGGTAAATACTTCATTCTCACTAGCTGGCTTGTCTCCACGAGCATCAACTTGATTATGATATACATATACAATATTCTTCCCCTGAAGAAGTTCTTTTGCCCGTGCTCGGTTTTTATATATCTCATCAAATGCTACAGCGATATTATTCTCGTTTTGAGCTTTTAAAATCTTGTCTCTTGAAACCATATCCACACAGCTCTGTCCATCAACGGTCACATTCAATTTTTCATCCACATTCATTTCCTCATGAGGTAACAGACTCGCCATGCCAACAGCTGTTATGGATGGAAGGACGCTCAACATGCTCTCCATTTTAGGTTCGCATTTCTCATCAAGTTCCAATCTTTCCATAAGTTCCTGGGCACACTCATAACGAAAGGCATCTGAAATAATAACAATAATACGTTTGTTTCCAGCATAATTCTTAATATAGTGCTTATAAAAATCTTCTTGTCTTGCTAATCCAGTTGATGCCACCACCTCATTGTTGAGATTCAGATTCCACTTTGGCGTAAGCTTCTGTAAATAAATATTCGAGTAAATGTTTTCTACCCTCTCTCTAACAGTGGCAAACTTGCTGTTATCTTCTATCTGATCATAAGAACGATAAAACCATCTATAGTAGGAATCAATCCGATATGTTTCTTTCTGATACAATGTAACCAGTTCTTTTACATCACTTGTAAACTCCATCATGGATACAGATTTCATCATCATATATGCATACTTTATCGTTCTATATTCATTTCCGTATCTTTTCGCATAACGATAAGCCTTAGATGTTCTCTGATCTGCAATTTGCGCAATATTCAATCCATCTATCCCGGCATCCAATATTTCATCGTTCAACTGATCCAAAGCCCAATTTATAATGATGTCGTCCAGTCCACTAAATGCATCACAGGCAAATATGTCTGTTAATTGCATTGCTTTATCCTTGGACTTATCCTTATCTTTTTTCAAATCGTCTTGAATCCTTGCTACGAATCTTAACGATTTATCCACTTTTTCTGCTAATACATCATACGTTTCCTGGAAGGAGATGTTGTCCATTATATTCCGAACAAATACCACCACATCATTTCTTCGTTTCAGAATGTAAGTCTTCATAGATTCTGGCACTGTTCCTTTCAAGGTCGAAGATGCATAAGTTAAAATCATACAAGTAGTCAAATCATCCATATTTGGTTTTTCAGATTCATAACCAAAGTACTTTTTACAAAGTTCCCAGAATTTTTCCTGCAGTCCATTATCTTCCAAGATTTTCAGATACTTACTGTAATCTCCAAGCAACAGCTGCTTAACTACCTCTTCAAAATTTGGTGTTTTCACATCTGTTAGCACAGCAATCAAACCAATGTCAATGGTCTCCACATTGTAATGGTCAATTCCCAGTTCTTTAAACCGCTCTATTCTGATTTTATTCTTCCAGAAATTGCTGTACTGTGCCAAATGTTCCTTGAATCGATTATCCAATCCAATCTCCTGAGACATCTGTGAAATACGATCCGTATAATATGGCAGGGAATAATAATACATATCTGCCAATGGATTCTCTGCATCACTAGGTTTTGAAAAAGGCGCATATACCAAATATTTTCCTAGCGCATCTGACTCATTTAACAACCATTTTGTATATAGCCAGTTCGTTCCATCCAATACATGCAATGTAGCCGCTTCAAGCTGAAGTTCATTTACCTCATCTTCATATTCCCCTTTATCATCAAACCAGAATACAATCCTTACTTCCTGCTTAGAAAACTCAGTATTTAGTTGTTCCTGTATGTTCTGTAAATCCATATATTCACCTTCTCACTTGTTTGATTTTTTTAATTATTGCTGTTTCATCTCTTTTACGCACCTAACAAACTTATCGCTGCAGTTCCTAAAAGCTGAACCACCGATCCATAGAACCATCCATGCTTTTCAAGGTGATTTGATAATCTATCAAATAATTTTTTCTGTTTTGGTATAGACCTGCTTGTCTGCATATTGTCTACAAGTTCCTTTACCTCTTCCAGAATTTCTTTTAACTCTTCTTTATCATCTCCACCATTTTCTTCAATAGCCTTTTCAATTTGATGAATTGAGTTGTCAACAGAAATCGTAGAGCCTGATACGTTTCCATAAATAATGTTTCCATAATTAACAATAGACTGCATTTTTTGCTCCCTTTGCTGTTCCCATATCGCTATAGCTTTTTCTTTATCCTCAAAATATGTTATTGCAGTTGGCAGTAAATCTAGCATTCCTCCGCTCATCCATTTTATAACGCCACCTATCATGCCATACTGGGTTAATTTCTCCAGCTCCAATGATATAGACATTTGGACATACTCCGGAAAAATATCATATTCAAAACTAATATGATTATTCTGATTTCTTTCACATTTCAACAAACAATTAAGCATATCCTCAGAAGTTTTATCCATTATACGCATTCCTGCAACAAGTTCTCTTCCGCTGACAATTGTTGTTGCACGTTGCCGAACAGCTTCTTCTTTTGCACTTCTTGCTTCGTCTCGCATTCTCTTCTGTTCTTCTCTTCTTTTTCTATCGTCAAGTTGTTTCTGTTGCCGCATTTGTTTTTCAAGCTGTTTTTCTAATTCAGATTTTGCCATATACTACCTTCTTCCAATCAATTACTTTATTTTTGCCAGCAAATCAATTTTCAGAGATTTGTGTCCTTCACGAGATACTTCTATCCCCTGGAACTTCTCATAGTTTACTTTTACGCCATCGTCTAAATCCAACTCTATTCTCTGATTTGCAATATGTGCTATTGCCTCATCATAGATTTTCATCTCTGCAAGCTGTTTTGTATATTTTGATACAGCTTTAGTTGCCTTCGATTTTTCTGATGCTGACGAGCTGTTATCGATTGTGTACTCTGCACTTCGAAGAGCAGCTTCAACATATGTCTGTTCTTTGTGAAGGTAATCAGTACGAACTCTACCTACTGTATCCGGATTATACCTATGCAAGTAAACTAATGCTTTAAAACCATTTTCCTTACCAGAATCAAAAAGCCAATAAATAGGACGTTTCTGATATATTTTACAATGATCTATAAAGAAATCTTTTAAAAAGTAATTTCTTATAACCTCACGACTAGAATCTCCTTTATTGCCAAGCGCCTTTGCAATATAATTAAGATTCTCTTCAAGTGTTTCATCACCATAGACCTGTTTCAGCCATTTACATAATAACCCTACAATATCATCAGCAAAATATTCCTCATCAGTGATTGGTATAATATTATCGGTATCTGGACAGTATCTTACATATTTAGCAGGATTCCATTCTCCTCCAGCATATACCAATCCATCTATATCCAAAGAATAACGACCAAAAATACAACCCACAATATAAGAAATTAAGTTCTTTATGTCTCTATTTACTTCTGCTTCATTGATAACATTATCTTTATCGATAGAAAGAGCTTCCATCTCATTTTGTAAGTTATACGTATTTATGAAGATAGAATTTAATTCTTTCTCAATATTACTTATCTCTTGTCGTCTTTCATTTACCTCATTTACCCATGACCTATATATCAACTCAACTCTATGATTATCACATTCAAGATTACCTATTTCTACTAATGGGTTTCGTTTAAAACACCAACTATTCTCATATGAATCCCAGTCTTGCTTTGCTAAACAAATACATCTGTCTACATCATCACTGACTTTATCAAGCACCGACTTATTTATTATCAAAGGTAACCGTTGAATATGCCCTGCTTCAAAGTTCATAGTTGGTGATATTGCTTCTAATAGTTTTCTGCATACACTGGAATTCAAGAAAGCCGCAATATATCTCAATATTTTTGAATCATCTGAGAATACCGCCATCCCAGCATCTGAAAAAACAAAACCATCACCATAATATCTAAATGCAGCATTACCACTTGATATTTTTGACCAGCTAATACACTCTTTAAAGTAATATTGTTGATTTTTTATTGTACGAGTATCATTTTTATAAAGAGATCTCGCATATTCTTTCACCTCATATCCATCATTTTTCCAGTTAACTACATAATCTTGATTTCCATACCATTTTCTAAATGCCCCCCCCTTATTGTATGGATACCATTTTTTCTTCATTCGTACTGAATCTTGTCCATCCTTCGCTCCGAATCCTATTTTATTATAACTAACTTCGTGCCATAATCGTAAAAATCTATTACTATCAGAAGGTGCCATTCCCTGTCTTGGCGCGGCTAGTTCTCCCAAAGGAGTGTATGAAAAAGCTTTCAAGACTGTATCGCTCACCCAGTATGCTATAATATTTCCAGGAGTATTTTCAAAATTTTTTATATCTGTTGAATAATGACATCTTTCATTATCTTTATTCTCTAGAAATCTTATTTTTTGTACATCCATATTTCCTTTAAAATCTTCAAGTCGAAAATACTCTCCAGTATGGCACTTATTACTATTCATCAGTATAAATGAACAAATATCAACCGTTGCATCTTGGAAAAAAGCCCCTTTTGCAAACTGTATCAATGTAATTATTGACTTTTTATTTTCAATAAATATTCGAAGTTTTTCATAAGATTGCAAAAACATCCATACATTCGGTGTCATAAATCCTGAATACCCATTCGGTACGCAAAAATCAAAATTTCTAAACATAAATACACTAAATAAATCACTAGCATAATCATTATATCTATCAGTTACAAACTCTTTAAGATTGCTTTCAAACTTATTCATATATGGTGGATTTGTACAAACCACACTGTATTTTTCTGATAAAATAACGGCTTGTTTTGTCAGTTTTTTTGTTATTGGTAACACTTTCTGAATCCATTCAACAGAATCAAAATTTAACTGTAGTTCCTTTTTTTCTATGTTGACTAAATACTCATAAAATCCTCTATAATCATACTTTTCAACTGTCTGTAGTGATCCTATTTCTTTGGCATGCAAAAATGTTCTAACAAGATAATCTCCAATTTCATTCTGGTCTTTATCATTTGTTATTCCATCGCATTGAAAAGTTTTAATAGAGTTACTCTCTTCAATAGAAGCAATATGATCGTAAACGCCTTGTGTCAAAACGCGGCGATTATAACTTCTTGCCTTCATCATCACAGCAAAATATGCTAGCTGATGAGCGCGTCTATCGATATCTAAACCAAATAGATTAAACTGTACAATATTCAGAGCAGCATTTCGATCAGAATAACCACACTCACGATATATCTCCATAAGCACATCAAAAGCATATACCAAAATGTGTCCACTACCCATACATGGATCGAAGAACGTCAGTTCAGTTGGTGCAATCTTTTCATTCACATATTCGATGTGACCATCTTGCGGTGTAACAAAATACTTAAGTTTCTCTCCCAATTTACTATCTGGATTTCTTTCAATCCAATATCTTCCCAATGAATTATCTACCATATATCTCACAACCCAGTCTGTAGTAAATAACTGAGTTGCCGCAGGAATATCCTCTTTTTTGACTGTACTTTTATAGACATTTACAATCTCCTCATGCTTTTCAGATATATAGTATTGATATAACCAGCCAATTATTTCCACCTGACCTGTATTTTCTCCTTCTTCGTCAACGCTAGAAATATTAAAATCATCCTCTGCAATACCGTCTTCAGCATTAACCAGTCTATACACAATTTCCTCTTTGTTGGTATATGAAATATCCAATAAAAGCTCTGTATAGTCGGAAGTCTTCTCGAATAATTCCGGTAATACTTCATGCAACTTGTTACACTGTTTGATAAAAAGTAATCTAAATAATTCATCTTGACTCTTTGAATCAGATTTCAATTTTAATTCAATAATGTGCTCTTTTTCTTCCGCAGTAAAGTCTAAATCCACATCAGGAGCCTGTGTCACGATATCTGGTTCTGTTTTACCTTTCTTCTCCGATGAAAGAACACGAACTCTCGTTAGAAGATAATCATTCACTTCCATAAATCGAATCGCACAGATTCTATTAAACCAAGTGTATGCCACTTCCTCTACAATCACTTCAAATCCTCTATCATTTATCTGTGCTTCCAGTTTGTCTCTCTGTTCGCACTGTTTTCGATTTAATGTCACTTCTGTGTCCGCGGCAGTTTTATATACTTTGAAATCTGCCCCTTGAGAAATCGGCTGACTACATCCCTTTTCAGTAATTCCAAGCATTCCTGCTTTATCAGTTACAGATGCTATTAGCTTTCTTCTTGCATCTATGGCGAATTTCTTAATCGCTGTTTTGTTCATGCTGTATCCTCCAATCAAGCCAATTAACTTAATGTAATAATTGTATCCTCTTCCAACTCGCTCAGTAGTTTCTTCTTCATTTCAGATAAGAACTGGTCTATATCCTGTTCGCTTTCGATAGAGTAAGTCCTTGCACCTGCCACATTACTAATTGATACATTTTTTCTCTTTTTTGTCTTTACGATTGTTGGCGGTACAACTGGTGGTGTTACTGGATCATCTCCCAGAGTCGGCGGGGTTACTGGTGTGACCGTAACTGGCTGATGTGTTGCTTCGTATTCAGTCATTTCGTCCATACAGCGTAGTTTTAATGTATCACTTTCAAGCTTAATATTTTTAACTGCTGCTATCTCATGAGAAGTGTCTAGTTTGGTTCTCAAATCTTCGAATGCCTTCGTAAATTTGTTTCTGAATACATCTGCGAATTCTTTTGTTTCCAGAATATCCATAACTTTTTTCTGGTCGTCAGCCACGATTGGTCTCATGTTTATTGCTTCTTTTTCAAGCAATGTGCCATATTGATTTACAAATTTCTCACACATCTCTGGCAATTTCTGAATCTGTCCAAATGGACTTATACTGTTTATTATCGCATCCATTTGAGCCACATTCTCTATTATTTCTTGATCTCTGACATAAGTCTTACTATTCTCAAACATATGGATAAACTTAAGAGCCTTCTCAAAGATTGGCTTCTGTTCTCCTTTAAAGAAATCAAAAACAGGTGCTGTATCTTCTGCCTCATCCAGCAAAACGTCTCTCTTTTTATCTACTGTTTTGAAGAATTCTACTGGCTCTGAAATTGTAATAATCTCATCCAACGTACCCTTTGCTTTTTCCATCAATGATTTGCATGGAAGCAATGGATTGACACGATACTCTACCATAATATCCGCGTATGAATGGATTTTATCCTTTGCCTTGCCTTGGAAATTTTTCATGATTACATCATCATCTTCGCTGGATAATGTGAAACCAAAGTAATCCTTCATTACTTCCTTAACAGAACGAATCTGCCCATCTGTTGCTCTTTCTCTGATGTCTACCAGTAGTTTTTCTACAAATTCACGTTTTGTAATATATCTGACCAATTCATCTTTTGTATTTGATAACAGTGATAAAGACTGACTATTGTATGCCAAGGAGACTCTTCCAAGTTTAAAGAGCATCGCAACTAGCCACTGCACATCCTTTGGATCAAATCCATACGGTGCAGCACCAAACTTATCTTGTAATGATTTTAAAGATGTCTTCATGTGTCTGGAATTGTTCAGAATGATTACCTGTACAACTTCTTCCAGTGCTAATTTATTGGGCGTTGTATCACTTGTTCCAAGGAAAGACATCTGGTCATTTCCCTCATTGAATATTGCTGCAATATCTGACAGTTCTGGAGCTGTCTCCATGTAAGTCAGCTTGTTATACTGCATCGAAACCAATTTACCCAAAGCCTCAGATATTCTTCCTATTGGTTCTTTGACAGATATTGTCGCTTTATCTCCATTCACATAAATGTCAGCATTCTTTAAGGCATCTTCAAGAAAGATTCTAATTCTATCCTTCTTCTGAATTCGCTCGTCTTCTTTTGCTCGACGAATACTATCTGAACCATCTCTTGCACTAGAAGCATTCTTATTCAGATATTTATATATTTTGATTGAATCTGTTATCTCATCTAAGAAAGTACTGTCATTTGGCAGTTTTATGATTACTGTTCTTTCCTGCGCTGAGAGCATACGCAGAGAAGAATCCGGATAATCTCCACCATAAGGTGTAATAATTGTAACTCCAATATCATTTGACTGATTTCCTTTGAAGAATCGATCATCCACCTTCTGGTTAAATGGGAATAAGTAACGGTTACTGTATCTGTACTTATTCTCTTTGTATATATCCTGAAAAATAACTGTAGATGCCTCTCCAATTATTTCTCCCATTTCAACTGTCTCATTATTGATTGCATTATTGATTGCCTGTTCTTCATCTGTAAGGAAGATATAGATTTCTCCATTCTTCTGAACTAAAGTTTCTTTTATAAGTCTCTTCAATGATTCTTCAATCTTTGAACGTACTTCAATTCTGTCATCATCAATATTTGAAATCATTAAGGTGGTCAGATTATCTACATTTGCTTTAATTTCTTTTACATATTTAATCATGAAGAGAACTTTTAACAGTTCCACATCAAAATTATTCAGTTTACTGTTGTTCTCTGCGTCAGAAATAACCTGACTATGCTGATGATCTATAAATTTATGTAATGGATCATAGAAATAACTGAATGGAACAAACACTCCATCATCACTATTCATCACTCTAATTGCAGACTCCTGGAATAATGCCAGCATAGAACGGGACTGATCCGATAAATGCTTTCCGCTTGCGCCATGAGTTCTAACAGCCGTCAATACCTGTCCTAATAAATTGAATTGATATGGGATAAATGGATAGCAATCAGCGAAATCTGATTTATCTGTAAATAACTTCTTATCCGCTGTATCTGTCGTAAATGTAATAAGATTCTTAATGATAGATTCTTTCTGTTCATAAAGAAGTCTTAAAGTAGAACCTGCTGTTTCATTCTTAGCAAGTACACGCTTACGAATAACTTCATCAACATTTGACGCAGAAAGAGAAAGTCGTGTATCAAAACGACCTTGAATTTTAGAAAAGTCATTTCCTTTTGTCTTAGTAATGGAATCAATATCTTCTTGGCTTGTTACAATAACCCAAGCCTTTCCTTTGCAAGCTGTTCCCAAATCTTCCACGATGGTCTGTAAATTCAGCATAAGCTGTGTGTCGTCTGCAATATACTGTCCAATCTCATCTACCAAAAAGATTACATGATGATTTGAACCTTTCTTTGCGCAATATTCCTGTACAAGAGCGACAAACTTTTCAATACTTAAATCATAATTTCCCTTTGCATTTTTACACCAGTTACGAGCAGCCTCTTCGCTCATAAAGTTCATTTCCACAATAGTCTTCACTATTTTATCCTGAATAACTGCAAATGCCTGTCTCTTCTTTTCCCAAGGAGCACTCGCATTCTTCTCGAATAATTCTTTGAATTTTTCAAACTTTCCTTCACTGTCTAATTGGCGTTCAAACTCTGCAAGATATGGAATAGAACCACAGTATCCCTGCATCTCATTGAATACTTTCATAAACACTTCTACGATTGCCTCTTTACCAGAGCCAACCTTTGCTGAACCTTTTGAATCAATATTAAAAAGCACGACGTCAGAAGATATATTCCCGGATTTTGTCATCTTGGCAACTAGCATAGAATCGTCAATTTTCTTTCCGTCTGTAAAATACTCGATTGCTCGCTTTCCTTCTACTACACTATTCTTTAAAAGATATGATAGAATCTTCAAAAAGTGAGATTTACCACTTCCAAAGAAGCCTGAAATCCACACTCCCATCTTATCTGTATTGCTGTTAATTCCTTTTTCATAGTTGTCGAAGAAATCTCTAAAATGCTTCAACAACTCTTTCGTTATAACATACTCATCCAATTCCTGATATATATTTTCTTCATCAGATTGTCCAACTTTGATAACACCTTTAATGTCACGATCAATCTGCTTTTCAAACATATTCTTTATCTGCATCTAATTTTCCTCCGATTCTATACAAGCCTGAATGCTCTGTAATAATTATGTGAATCCATTGTTCCAAACAATTTTAAATCCTGTCCGCTATACTCACCCGGATAGAACAATACCACTGGAACACTATCTAATACCTGGTGTAAGTTATTCAAAATGTTATGACTGCCAATAATTGGATGGCACTTTCCTACTCCAGTCAGAAAAATTACACTGTCGGTCAAATCTTGAGCCATTATTTTGCTGATTATTAAGTTCAATTCATTTGTTTCATCCAATCCCAGTGTCTCTACCAAATTATCTGCCATTTCAAAGAAACCATTTTCTTTCTCCAAATCAAAGAAGGCTTCGAGATACCCCTCTTCTTCCAGAACTTTAACCATCAAATGAAACAGATCAAACTCGATAATCTTGAAATCTTTGTTTCCATTATTGATTCTGTCCTTCAAATACTCTAAATGATTTCTGACTGTTAATTCTTCTCTTGGGTTGTAATCAAAAATATAATATCCAACCTCATTACCAAGACCTTTATTTTCTCTGAATGATATATCCGATATTTTCTTCTCTATCCGGTTCAATCTTTCATCAAGTGGTAATACCGCCATGTTCGACTCCTTTTACTGCACTGATATGAACTTTCATTCCATGCTGGCTCAGTAGTTCCTCAATTCTATAATTCACAAGTGCATGTTTGATTTCTCTATTCTTTGTCGAATCCAAAAGACCAGCATCGACAAGATTTTTAATGTAGCATTGTTTTAGTTTTTTTATAGCAGTTTCAGACCAACTGGATACTTCCTCACTCTGTCTTGCTTTTTCATCAAAGAATACATTGATATCTCTCGTCTCTATACTCTTTTCTCCGAGAATAATTTTGCCACGGTAAACTTCATAGACAAATTCAAAAAAGAGTTTATCAGTATTCATAATGCTAATAAGTGTCAGCAGCTTCGCATTTTCATTATCTACCTTCACAAGTAAATCTACTGCACCTTCCGGGAGTGAATCCAGTCTCTTATAAACATAATTAAATGTTTTACGGAGTCTGGTCTCGTTCTTTAATTGATACAGATTCTCGGACATAACCTTCTCTCGAATCTGCTCTCTGGACAATCCCATAGTCATCAGTTCAGCAGTTTTTTTCGCTTCCACAAATGCGAAAAGCTGTGATACCATTCCTGCACTATATTCCATTACTGTTCACCATCCTTTTTTTCATAATGGATGATGTCACCAAAATCACAGTCAAGTTCTTTGCACACCTTTTCCATAATACTCATAGATACCGTTTCACCTCTTGTCATTTTGGCTATAGTACTGCTACTTATTCCCAGCTTATTAATCAAATCCACCTTTTTCATGTTTTTGTCAATTAACAATTTCCATAATCCGTTATACGATACAGCCATGCTTTTTACCTCTTCGTTTTCACTTTTCTTCAATCGCGACTTTTATGTGTTTTCCCCACTCAGGGTACAGTACACCTAATTGTGACTATTATACTACTTGAGGCTATTTTTTTCAATCTAATTATAAATTTTCACTTCGAAAAACCGAAGTTTTTTTTCAAATTCAAAATGTTTTCATCGTTTTAATAAGAAATCTATGTAAGCTAAGATAGTTCGTACGTAAGTCGTAAATAGGTATTTTATTTTTTATTCTTAGGATGTAAATATGCTCTACTAACTTTTTGTACTATTTCCTCCAGATTATTTAAACAAATCCCACAAACTAAACGTGGTTTTATGGTACACCTTATTATATGCTGCCCTCTTCGGATTCTTAATTCATCCCATTCCCTTTTTACCGTATCCAGGTATGACCGCCTTTTTTACAGCTCTTTTAACTTTCCCGGTTGTTCTTGCCTTTATGCTCCTTTTAATACTTGGTTTTCCCATTCCAAATGTCATAATACTCTTCCTCGTTTTTCCCAACAAAATAGGAATCAAGAATAGAAAATTTTGCAACTTTCTAATCTTAATTCCTATTGTAAAGGTTAGGCTGTCCCATTGTACGGACTTAAAATGCTCCATTTTCCGAACATACATTTATTTGTCAGCTATTTTATGTTATATCTTCTGTTCAAAGCTTTAATTTCATCCTTCATCAGTTCCACAACATCTTCTGGGGCAGTGATTACAACTCCGTCTCCCAATGAAATTATCCAACTTAAGAACTGTTTGCTCACTGCCACAGTTACATTTACTACAAAATGCTCTTCATTACCCTCACCTTTTCACATATAACCTTGTATGCCCTATCAAGCGAACCAGATCTGATAATATTGCTAGAATCACAGCTGCAATAAATACATATCCCTGAATCGCTTCCGGCAATAAACTTAGTATAACCATAAATATTGCGACCGTAATTACACCCGTAATTAGAGCTGCCAGAATATTGCGACAGGTCTGAAATGCAAATTGCATAATACTGCATAAAAAATATATGATACAGAATGTTAAAAGCAATCCTACAACATATTCCATGTTTTCTGCACTGCGAATGAAAAAGTCGTATTTAACCGCTAGAAAGGTCAATCCTATTGTAATTGCTAACTTCATTACTATTTTTATGATTTCTCTTGATAGGTTTTCTTTTAGCATTTTCTTTTCTCCTGCTTCCACCATTAGTTCCAGCCTTTCTTTTGCCATCTACTTTTCACTGCCGGAAACACAGATATTTTTCACTCTTCCAACAATTCCGCCTTCTAGCATCACCTTAATTCCTCTGGGATGGTTTGCGGAATTAGTCAGAATTCTCATCACAATACCTTCTGTTAATTTACCTGTTCTCTGATCCTGCTTTTGGACTACCTCAACTCTTGTACCTATTTTAATATGGTTTCTTACTGTCCCTTCCATCTTTTCTCCAATCTGTTCTCTTTATCTATCTGTTTCTTTTCATAAACTTTGGCTTTGTCAGTTCATAGCTTTCTGATATCATTCGTTTTATATCCTTATTCGGAATTGTTCCGTCCAAAATAATCGAATTCCAATGTTCTTTGTTCATATGATAAGCCGGAACAATGGATGTAAATGCCCTTCTCCAGAAATCCCTCCACTCTGGATCGCATTTAACATTTATCCATATATTTCCTCTGTGTTCGTAAATACAAGCAAATGTCTTTTTATTTGCTACATGACGCATCAATGCCCAGTTATTATCGTGAAATGGATAATCCTCTAATATTTCATCAAATGATTTGCAATATAAAATTGCTTCTTCTCTTGTGGTCATTGCCTCTTCTCCCAATAAAAAACTTCTCTCTCATTGTACCATATAATAGTACAATTGATAGAGAAGTTTTACGCTTTTTCACTGATTATAATATGACTTGACCTGTAACCCTTTCACTTCTATTACTTTACGCAAAGAATTATACAATCTTCTATCATAGCAATATTCCCTCCGCAATTCCTCCAAAGTGAAATTCTCAATATCTTTTACAGAATGTATGCCATGCTCATACAAGGTAAGTAACTGTCTAGCTGAAAAAGGAACAGGTAATAACTCTTCTTTCAGATAATCGAGAGTTGGAATTTCTATTTGATATTGCTCACTAATATATTGCAATTCGTTATACGTTTCTTCTCCCATATTACGCATTGCTAGATAAACCTCTTTCGGATAGTTCCCTATTTGTGAAACAATAAAAACTCCATTTCTAGCCAATATATTGCACAGCCTGGTAGACATCTGAATCTCCCTTAAGAATTTATCATTCTTCTCTAGGCATAAATATCCTCGTTTATTCATCTCTAAAACAAAGACTTCTTGTATGGTTATATTAGGATATTCTTGTATGAATTTTGATAAAGTCACACCCTTTAGTTCTGAGATATCTTCTATATCCAAGAGCTTCAGTGTCCTCTCTGCCAGTTCCCAATAATCATTATTCATATATGTATTCACCTCTATAAGTCTACTTAAGTTTCTTATTCAGTTTTCTTATCACCAGCTCTGGAGTCGCTATCTTGTCTTTTAACCCCATCATCTCCCACTGCCTTTGAATTAGAGGATCTGCATTACTCTTCCCCATATTAATAGCATTCTCAATTTCTTTCCTCACTTCTTCAACTGATACACCGTTGTTTATTGCAACCTGCTTTAAAATCTTGTCAATTTTTTTATTTGATATCATTTTCCCTCATCCAATAAATTATCAATAGTGTTTTATGCACTTTAACATATTATTTAGTAAGTTAAAATCACATATCACTGTCTTTTGTGACTGTTAAACATTTCGTTATACAGAAATGTTTCTTCATTACGAAACATTTTACTACAAATAACAGCTAAAATCAATATAAATTATTTCGCTATTACGAATTTTCTTGAAAGGATTAATCAATATGAAATTAAGACCAGATATGGATATTGGAAAAAACATTCAGTTGCTTAGGCAAAAAGCTGAATTAACTCAGGACCAAACCATTGCACATATGCATCTTATGGGACTAAATATTTCCAAAAGTACCTATGCCAAGCTTGAAACCAACCGTATGAATATCCGGGTTAGTGAATTGGTCGCTTTGAAAATAATCTTTGATGCAGAATTTAATGATTTCTTTATAGGCTTAGATTCTCAACCATAAGCATTAGTTTTATCACTCATTATACACGCTTTTAATAGACAAAGGAGCCAAATATTAATCTCTGACTCCTTCGTCTATGGCAACTATTTATCGAAATGGTGTCTCTCTATCAGGCAAACTCTGAAGCTGTCCTGACTTTTCTTTCTCTTTCTGCAAATCATTTTTTGTTTCTTTTTGCTCCTCCTGCTTCTTTTCCTTTTCTTCCTCATATGTTTTCATTACCTCTCCATAAAGTTTTTCACGAAACTCCTTTGTTACTGGATAACACACATCCTGATAAATCGCTTTGCCCTGTTCGTCTATCTGCTTTGTCTTATAAGCCGGCATTGCAACAAACAGCTTATCTTTTCCCTGAAGGATACTTACATTATTTACGATAAATTGATTATCGAAATAAATACGTGCAAGCCCACATACATTGCTACCATCTCTTTCAAACGGTGTAACCTTTACTGAAAACTCTGGCATTTCAGACTGTTCTTTTTCTACCTGTCCTTGCTCTTTTCCCTGATTTATTACATTCTCATAAGCTTCAAGGATGTTATCGTACAGCTCCTCACGAAATTCTTTTGTGATGGGATTGCAGACATCCTTAAAAATAACACCGCCATTCTCATCTCTTTCACTGGAACGATATCTAGGCATAGATACAAATAGCTGATGTCTTTCACAATTTTCTAATATTGCAATATTGGTAATCTTAAAAGAATCTCCAAATACCACTGTGGCAAATCCTTTGATATTGCCTTCCTTTGTTTTTACTTCATTTACATGAATTGAATATTTCATTTACTCCTCACTTTCTGTATGCTTCAGGCATACACCACAATCAAAAGTGGATATTTGTAATCCACTCCGCTACTCTTTGCAGATGCTACAACGCATCTGCTCTATTACATCCAAAGGGACACGACCATTCAGCCAATTGGCTAAGGTTATGACCATTCCATCCTGTTCAAAGAAGATATAGTCTTGATATTCAGCACCAGCTTCATATACTACCGTGACAGCAAAATCAGGCATAAACATTTGTGATTCTTCTTCCCAGGTACTTACAACCCCCTCGTGTAGATTTAGATTTAATTCGGGGATATGCACCCACCATCCACTGATAACAATTTGATAATCTTCATCAGTTTCAGCAATATCATCATCAACATCTGATAAATCCATCTCTGCAATCACTTCTTCCACTTCGAACAAGCGATACACTTTCTCCATTACTCCTCACGTCCTTCCCTATCCATCATCTGCACCTATCATCCGTGTTGGTTTGATAAGCAGTTTTTGCTTCAGCTACATATTTATCATTTTCCGACTTCTCTATATTGCCCTCGTCCAATTCTTCTTTCGTCGCACTTAAGTCCACATCTTCCACTTTCCCATTTTCCAGATCTAGCTGTGCATTCAATTCATATTGACGTGCTAGCTTTTCTTTCAATTCTCTTTCATAAGCAAATGGCTTCTCGTATTCTGATTTTGAGGCATCCAAATCGTTCTGATACTGGTCAATTTTCTTCAGCAAAAACTCTTCATTCTCATGAATTCCACTAAATAGATTTTCTAGCTTCACCATATTTCCAACTGGGCTAGTGGACAGTTCCACTTTGTAATCTGTCTTTCCACGAAGCACCAGATAATTTGTGCCCATGAAGTTCTTTTCTACCAGCAAATCAAACTGATGAAACTGACCAATAGGACTGATTTCACCTGTCTTGCACTTACTAATTGCTTCCAACATAACGGTTCCACCATCCACACGCTCCTCAAAACTTGCTCTACCTATCGTAATAGAAAAATCCGGATTCTGAATTAGTTCTGCATCTCTCAGCTTGATATCTTCCTTAACATTGCACAGTTTCTCTTGTGCTGCCTTAATCAGCTTTGGATAGCGGATCATATAATTATCCTGCAACGAATAATGCTGATTGTCATAAGTAGCTTTTAGTAACTTCAAACGTTGTATCTCATTATCTAATTCCATCTTTTCACGAATCAATGGATTGCCAGTCGCAACTGCTTTTATTTCTGCATATGACAAAGTTGCTTCATCAATGTCCTCGCAAGTTCTGGATACAGATTTGCTTGTCATGACCTGACTGATAAATCGTTGCTTATTCTCCACCAATGACCAGGAATACGCATCGAAAGTTCCTTTTGTAACATAACGATAGATTGCCACCTCGGAATTTTCATTTCCCTGACGGATACCCCTGCCTTCTCGTTGTTCAATGGCGGAAGGTTTCCAAGGACAGTCGATATGATGCATTGCAACAAGATGTGTCTGTACATTTACACCAGTACCACACTTATCTGTAGAACCGATTAGAATTTTCTTTTTACCTGTTCGCATTTCTTTAAACAGGATATCTCTCTGCCCATCCGTCTTAGCATCATGGATAAATGCTATTTCTTCTTCTGGAATTCCCCGAATAATCAATTGCGCTTTCACATAATTGTAGACATCAAAATCTTTACTTAAATCACGGCTTGACCATCCACTCTTAGGCGTACCAATATCCGAAAAAATAAGCTGGCAACCGATTTTATTCTCGTTGACAGCTTTGAAATATTCGTAGCATACATTTTCTACGACCTTATTTAATTTTCCGTCCGTATTGTTTGGTGCATCTGCATCTAAAAGCCTTGCATCCGTACCTAATAATCTAGCCTCATGTGTGATCTTTAGGAAATTATCCTCTGATGGATCAACTCCACCATTACGGATTCGCTCTGCCCTTACTACAAAATCTTCCATGACCTGTTTTACATACCAGTCTGGTTCACTTTCCACAATTGTGTACTTGTTGTCCCGTAGTGTTGGCACTTTCAGATTTAGCATATCTTTGGTTTGTACATCCGCCACCTCACGAAAGATGTTCATTAATTCTGGAAGATTCGTAAACTTATTAAATCTGCTTTTGAATCGGAATCCGCTTCCTTCTACTGTAAGTTCAAGTGCTGTTGTTACTTCACCAAAGTTTGCTGCCCAAGAATCAAAATGATAAATTCCCATCTGCTCTAGAGCCTCTTTTTGTAGATATAACTGCATCACATACAGTTCGCACATGGTGTTTGAAACCGGGGTTCCCGTTGCAAATACAATCCCTCTTCCATCATTGATTTCACTCAAATACTGACATTTCAACTGCATATCTGTAGATTTCTTTGCTCCTGAACTGCTAATACCAGAAACATTATTCATCTTGGAGAAAATAGCAAGGTTCTTAAAATTATGAGCTTCATCCACCATAATTGAATCCACACCTAACTCCTCAAAGGTAATCAAATCATCTTTTCGACTTTCATCTGCCAATGATTTCAACTGTTCCTCTAGCTTTTTCTTCTGTGCCTCCATCTGCTTTACAGTCCATCGTTCTCCATTCTGTGACTTCATTTCATCAATAGAATAGGCAATCTCCTTAATCTGTTGATTCAACATCCGCTCCTTTCTTTCTGCCGAGATAGGAATCTTCTCGAACTGCGAATGCGACATAATAATACAGTCATAATCTCCCGTTGCAATTCTAGAAACAAACTGCTTTCTCCTACTCTTTTCAAAATCACGCTCCGTTGCTACTAGAATATTAGCTGACGGATACAGACGCAAGAACTCACTAGCCGTCTGTCCAATCAAGGGTTTTGGAACCACCATAATCGTTTTACCTGCAAGTCTCAGTCTTTTCTGCTCCATACAGGCAGCCATCATTTCAAAACTCTTACCCGCCCCAACACAATGAGCCAGTAACGTATTTCCACCCATCAGGATTCTTGCTACTGCGTTCTTTTGATGTGGCTGTAACTCAATCTCAGGATTCATCCCTGGAAATTGTAACTGTGAACCATCATACTCCCGCAAGCGAATATTATTGAAGGTTTCATTATAATACTCCACATACTTTGCTCTTCTTTCTGGTTCTCGGAATAACCATTCCTTAAATGCTTCTTTTATCTGATTCTGCTTTTCTCTTGCTAACATCGTTTCATTTTTATTCACGACATAGTGATATTTTCCATCACCATCATCAATTCTGTCACGAATGGTAACTGTCTTTAGGTTCAGTGTGTCCTCAAAAATAGAATAGGCATCCTCTCTGCTCGTTCCATAAGTTTTCGTGGCTGCAACAGAATGTTTGTCTCTTGACTTATTTTCAATGAACCATTCCATACTCAGCTTATTCAAATGAACCTGTATTCCCGAATTGTACCACTGAGTTCGTACTGCTCTTTCCCTTCTCGGAGTATTGAGAAGTTCGTAAATAAACTGCTCATAGTCTTCTGACTCCACCCATGTGGTTCCAATTCTTACATCAATCTCACTTGCTTCAATATCTTTTGGCTGCACCTGTTCCAAAGCCTGTATATTTTGTACGAATAATTCTGGATTCGCTCCCCTCATAGCTTTTGCTACACGCAGCTTTTCTCTTACATTTCCAGACAGATAATCATCCGCTGTCTCCCAACCTGCGTTTGGATTATTTTCGTTATAACGATTTGGATTCAGATAAATTAATCCCTGTAATTCTTCAAGCATAACCGCACGTTCTAACTCTGCTTTTACGTCATCAGATAGTGAAGTATTTGAGGATGGTTCATTCCCTTTTTCCGCCAATTCCTCTATCAACGTTGCTAAATCGGGATGATAAATACTTAACATATAAGGAATGTTGACTGCTCCATATTCATTGATTGATACATTAAGCGCTTCTACCGCTGTTTCCACTCTCTCAATCTGAATTTTGGCTTTTATGGTTTGCTTAAAGAACATGTCTGCTTTCTTCACAATTCCATCCTCATTTACATCTTCCAAAGAGCATAACAGTGGGTAGTCAGAATCGTCTCGGAATGCTCTACTGTTTGCCTGTGCAGTAATATATCCATATTTTTCTACAAAGGCATCGTAGGTTGCATTCAATTTTTTTTGTCCCTCTGCTAATTCTTCTTCACTACAACCATCTGTCTGAATATCAATCAAGTGTCTGGTATTATTTCGAATTTCATCTAGCAAGCGAATCCTATCCTCTACTGTGTCATTCACTTCTTTTCGGTACATATGGGAATTTTCTCTGTAATATAACTTTCCTTCATAAAATGCATAGGAGAAATTTCTCACACCGGGATCTGCAGGTATCACATCTTCACTTACTTCCTCTAACTCTTCTAAATGTTCAAAGTCAGCCATCTGTGCTGAAATTGTTCGGATAGCCTTATTTAATTCTTCGTACATATTGAAGTTTTCAGCATCATTTACACAAACTGTATATCTGCTATCTTGACCGTAAATTCTAGTGTCATATTCCATATGCCCTAGCATCATATCTGGATGCTCTACAAAATAAGAATTGACCGCAATTCCATTCTGGGCATAGCCCAAATGCACCCAATCTGGTTCAATATCAATCTTACGTTCTCTTTTTTGCAAAAATAAAATATCGCTGGTCACTTCAGTTCCTGCATTTTCTTTAAATGCCATATTAGGAAGTCTTACCGCACCAATTAGTTCTGCTCTCTCCGCCAAATATTTACGGAAGGTAGCATTACTTTTATCAAGCGTTCCTTTCGTCGTAATAACCGCAACAATACCACCTGGTCTTACCTGATCCATAGACTTTGCTATAAAGTAATCGTGAATACGAAGATTTAATTTATTGTATTTTGGATCAAATACCTTATAATCTCCAAATGGTACATTCCCAATCACAACATCAAAGAAATTATCTGGGTAGGTGGTCTTCTCAAAACCTGTAATACTGATATCTGCTTTCTGATACAGTTGCTTTGCAATTCTACCGGAAATACTATCTAGTTCCACACCATATAATTTACAATTCTGCAAAGGTGTTGGCATGCTTCCAAAGAAGTTCCCGACTCCCATACTTGGTTCTAACACATTTCCACCTCGGAAACCAAATTGGAGTAACGCCTGATTCATGCAACTTGCAATTTCTGGCGAAGTATAAAATGCATTATTTACAGTGGCTCTAGCTGCAATATATTCATCTTCTGTCAAAAGACTTTTCAGCTCTACATATTCCCTTTTCCAGTTTTCATTATTTTCATCGAATACTTGAGAAATACCACCCCAGCCAACATACTTTGATAAGATTTTCTGTTCCTCTCTGTTTGCCAGTCTGTGTTCTGATTCCACCTGCTTTAACACTCCAATTGCTTCTATATTCCACTGGTATCTTGTCTTTGCTCCACCTTTTTGAAGTTCCCACAAATTGTAATGAAAGTTACTTTTATCGGAATGTGTTACTGCATCATCTATGAGATTCTCTGCTGCACTTTCATTACCAGTAGAAACTCGTCTTTGTGCTTGTTCCTCACGATTCTGTTTTGCGCTGTCACATTTATCAAGGAATCTCTGATAGATTGGCTGTAAGGTTGTTCTATCCTCAGTTGCCATCATTTCATTATACCGTTGTCTATGATCTGCTTCGCAGAAGAATGGTTGCTTTGACATATAGGACAATACTTCATACAGTTCTCTATAGCCTGTTGCAACTGTTTCTCTTTCACCAAAGCGGTTCCTATAATTCATGTTAATCTCATAAGGCTTTAAGGTGTATTCAATTAAGCCATATTTGTTGTTGCTATAGCCTTTTTGCTCTTCTTTACTTCCTAAGACCATATCTGACAAAAGTTCTAATTTGTTTGGAATGAGCAAATACTCTGAATTTACAATATCCTGTAAAAATGGTTTAAAAGGCATATAACAGCTACATTCTGTCACAAGAATTTCCATTGCCTCTCGCATATCTTCATCCATATCTGCAATTATGTTTGCATAATCAGTAGGAATTACTTCCAGTCTTTCATCACTATGGCTCTCCTCATACTGCTTTTCATATTCACGATTTTCTGCTTCAATCTCCGCACCATATTCAGCCATTGTGACCATACGGTCTTCTTCTGCAAGTTCCTCTGGTGTCATTTCATAAGTTTCTGTCTCTGCTTTCTGTTCTGTGATCTTCCTATGACTTTCATAGCTTTCAGGTTCATCGGGAATCGCAAATGCATCCACGACCTCAACGACTTCCTGTTCATCAGTAGCATCTATTACTCGGTGAACGATATCAACATAATCTTCCCTGTCACCATCCATAGCAATTTCATCTAATGATTGTCTCTCTGGCTGATACTCTCCAGTCATAATTAGAACACCAATTTCTTTTTCAACTGTCCCCCATGAAATATAGCCTTCTTTTTCACCTTCCTCATCTCTCCACTGGAAGCGAAGTCCTTGTGCATGGAAAGAATCATAACCATGCAAACCGTAACCCTCTATCGGCCAGCCTGCTCCACCTTGACCATACTCTTTTTTAATACGTCTGGCTCTGGTTCCTGCGTCAATTTCATTCTCATATATCTTACACACTCGACTCATGCCATTTACAAAGCCAGTACCACGAAGTAGGGTTTGGCGTACAAACTCATGTGGTACAACCAACTCTTTCTTCGGTTGAATATAAGTATATTTTTGTCCAGTAGCTGAATTTTTTGTATTTTTTGTATGCACCGAATCGCTATTATTCAGACCAAAATCCCCATCAAAAAAGGAAGCCTGATGGTAATTGGCTTCCTTACTATTTCCAAATGAATTGATTTCATTTAGTTCTCTGTTCAGTTCTTCATCTGCTTTTAGTGAAATTTCATTACGATCTGCTGAAGCACTACTTCCTCTGCCTGCATCTTCGCCTGTTCTCTCAGTTTCCACATCTCCATCGTGGAATTCGGATTCTCTGGTTTGTGTTTCTTCAGGTAATCGTTCATCAGCTGGTCTAGCAGTTGATAAGCTTCCTCGTTCACCTCGTTCATTTTCTCTGCCAGTTTCCCGAATCGGTAAAGTGTCTTGTACCTTGCTGGTTCGTTCTCCTTTAGATAATTCATCGCCAGTATTCCGTATTTCCCTAGATTCGTTAATTTCACTTCCTGCTCTTCCGGCATCTGAATATCCGGATACAGTAGTCCGTCCACTTCGTGATACGTCATTGTTAATTCTGCCATATGCAATTCTCCTCTCGCTTTCAATCGTTTTTAGGTTTCTACTAAATTCTCTAAGAACGCTGCAGGAGACATCGCATACCAGGGAACCAAGACGGTAAATGACTTCCTCATCGGTTATCTTTACGATCTGACTAAAATCCTGTTCTTGCATAGATAAGTCAAATCCGCATCTCGTACCAACCGCATACATAACACTTTGATATACCAAGTCATCTGTGGTCAGCCCTGACGTTTCATAATTGAGTTCCTTTATCATACTCCCAGCTAGCTGCGATAATTCTGAGATTCTTTCCTCAAAATCTGTTCTTATTATACCCCAAACATTTGTTCCTGTAAATAATTTTAATGAATTTAGTAATTCTTCTCGTGTTGTTGCTTCATACTGCTCCATCTGTCCTTCAGATACCAGATAATCCAAATAATCCTTTAGGTTTTCACCCTCCAAATCCCATGTGAGCTTTTGTTTCTTTCCACCCGTATCGCTGATATCAAATACATATCTCATGCGGGGATTTAATGCTCTTGAAGGAAAAATAGCTATGCCTTTACTTCCACGCTTGACATATCTTTCTACTTTTTTCCAAGTATCATAATCGGCTATCATAGTGGATTGTGGGCGCTGTCCATACACCATCAGGATGTTATCAAACTCAAATCTATATATCTGACCGGTGAGTCGACAAACATCCTGCCACTTCTTTTCAGAAGTGGTGACATCATGAATCATCTCATCATAGATAGCTTTTGCTTCATACTTATTGCTCATCCGATTCTCCTCCTGTTCTAGTTTTTCTTGTCAAACAACTCCTTATAAAGCTTTGTTTCCTCTTTATCTAAAGTAATGGCAAATTCCTCTGTTTCATCCTTCTCTGCCTTTTCAATTGCGGTAATAATCTTTTTTGTAATTCTAAGAAGTGTATAATTTTCTTTGTTCATCATCATACACTCCTTAAATGTCATTCCATTATTACTGTTAAGAACTCCTGTATTAACCTGAATCATAAAAGACAAATCAGATTTTACCTTTGCAACCTCATCCATTGAAATAAAAACAGTCTTAATGCTCTCCTTTGATACTTCCCATTCCTTTTCCAGCATTTTCATTAAAAATGCCATGTTCTTTACTACGTTTTCTTCTACTACTTTGCTCATATTCTTTATCCTCCGCTATTTGCTTCTTCCTAATTGTTGTTTTTGTTCATATGGAAGAAAATCCACATCTTTCATATCTTCAGCATCAAGAATGATATCCTGCGCATAATACTTTTCCATTGCTTTATCAATGGCTTCTCCTAGTGAATCTGCTTCTATTTTTTCAATCCTTGACAAAACCTCTTTGATTTCGACCTCATACTCTTTTGACATTTATCTCACCTTTTCTTTGTGTAAATCCTCGGTTCTAAGAAATCTTTGGTCATACTTTCCACTGTCTAAGTTTTCTCTAAAGACTTCTTCTCTGCCTGTCATAAATATGTCGTACATGGCATTCATTGCTGCCTCTTTGACAAAAGTTTCAAGCAGTGGACTTTCTGCTATCTTTTTATAGAACAGAAAGATGTCACTCTGTTGCGTACGAAAATCAGACAAATTCTCAACTTCTCTTACTTCCCCGTATTTCTCACGAAGCAATCCAAAATCAATTCCGCTTGGTGTAGCTCCAAGATAAACTCCATGATCCCATTCAATTGCAATGGTCTGATTATCCTCCATAGGTATTTCATCTTTTGGATATCTTGTATAGGTTCCAGTACCGATTGCCACCAGCATGTTTCCTTTATTTACATCCATAAGCAATAGATTTCTTGCTGAGAACTTTTCCATTACCCTGTAATCAGATCCGTTAAAATTATGGAGAATATCTCCCTGTACATATATTCTTTCAACAGCTTTATAGGTAAACTGAATTTTTCCATTGGTGCTTCCATCCAGTTTTATACCAAGTTTTGCTACTTTATCCAAACAATAAGCATTACATAATTGCTCAGCAAAGACTGTCTTTTGTTCTGGATTATCAAATCTTCCACCAAGAAATCCCCTTAGCTGTGCCTCGCTGGTACAAAATCTTGCTTCTATTCTTTTATACTCAGAAAGTTCTACTATTGACCATTTCCACTCATCTGTTAAGGTCTTTGCCAGATCCAATGCAATTTGACTGCTCATCACAATGGAATCTGTCTTTAATCCGGTGTGAATCAGCATAAAATCATCTAATGTGGATAGATAATTCATGACACTTCCTTTCACATTTTCTTTTACAAGAATGATATCTTCTAACTTCATTTTTCCTCCAATCAAAAAAAGACCAAACCTTATTTTACTGGCTCTGTCTCATTTACTATTCTTATTTATTTGTTTGGTCTTGCATACATTACAACACTTCCATTATGGAAATCTCCATATACAACACCCTCTGCTTCATTTTTTGCTTCTATCATCTTTCCATTCCCTGCATATATCCCAACATGACTGATGTTCTTATATCTTCCGTTTGTGGTATAACTATAGAAAATAAGATCTCCAGGTTGTAAATCTGCTTCTGTGATACTCTTGCCTGCTTCATCAAGCCCCTGTGCTTCTGCTGCCGCTGTGGTCGCACCGCCAAAACTAATATCGACTCCAGCCGTTTTCC
>JAQUUB010000186.1 GCA_028694115.1 Lachnospiraceae bacterium | reverse complement strand
TTTAAACAAAAGAATATCAATTATATTTTAGACGTGAAAGCGAATGCAAAAGGATTTGAATATCTTGCAAATATTGGACTAAAAAGAAGATAGAGGTGAGATAAATGGCAAAAGCAGATCGTGATAGTATTGTTCATTATAGTCTTAGGCTTAATCTAAAGAATCCTAGACATTTGGAAATTCATAAGATATTAAAGCATCTGAATCAGGAAATGAACAAAACGCAAAACCAGCTTTTTATAGCTGCATTAGAGTTCTATGTTGATAATGTTGGAAAAGCCAATCTGGTAGAGCTTGATAAAATGAAATCGAATGAATATGTGACTAGAGATGATATAGAGGAGATTAAAGAGGAGTTGCATGCCAGTGTAATTACTGAAGCAAGGAATGAAGTAATTCGATTACTTGGTGGTGTTGTAGCTGGAATGCAACAGATAGTACCGAAAGGATATTATCCGGTTCCGCAGGGTAAGGAAAGAAGAGTTGATGAAGAGAATCATATGCAAGATGAACAAACAATAGATCAGCTGGCTGACCTGGCGAGTAGTTGGATGGAAGATGATGGAGGAATTGGGGAATGAGAAGAGTTTTTTCAACAATAGGGTATGGAATGCTTGGATTTCTAAAAGGAATCATGTGGTTTATATTGAATTTATTAAGATTGCTGTTGGAATTAGCAAAGGTAATACTTCTATTGTTTGGACTTGTTCTCAGAGTATTCCTTGCGTTCGTAAGAGTAGGAGCACCATGAAAGGAGGTTGATTGTATGGCTGCAGGATATAAAGCATACAGAGAAAACCGTAGATTGATGAAGTATTTCTTTCAATTAAGAAATATGGCAGTTTAAGCAAAGGAGAGTTAGATGCATTATATACGGGACAAACCATCTACTGTCTCCGTGTACAAAACTGAATAATTTCACACAGTCATGTGGATAGGTAGTAACGGAGAACAGTATTGCCTATCCACTGGATTGGGTAGGTATTAGCGGCTATAAGGAGCCGCTATTTTAATATAAACAATTACAAATAATAAAAGAAGAATGAGGTAAATCAAATGAAAGAGATTTTTGAACAGTATGGATCAGTAATTATTGCAGCGGTAGCAATCAGTGCATTAGTAGCAATTATCGTAATGCTTTTAGCAACAGATGGAGTAGTAGCAAATTCCTTCAAGAACCTGATCGACAGTTTCTTCAACAGAGCAGCTGGTACCATCACAGGCTAATCATTTGTAGTAAAGAAACCAATAAAAACAATTATAAGAAAGAATGAGATAAATCGAATGAAAGAGATTTTTGAACAGTATGGCTCAGTAATTATTGCAGCAGTAGCAATCAGCGCATTGGTAGCAATTATTGTAATGCTTTTGGCAACAGATGGTGTAGTAGCAAATTCCTTCAAGAACCTAATCGACAGCTTCTTTAACAGAGCAGCTGGAACCATTACAGGTTAATGGTTGGGATTAGGTAAAGACAGAATGATAGAAAGAGGGGACAGGCTCCCCTCTTGGAAAGGAGTTATATGGAACGAAGTACAAAGTGGGAGCTTGTTCCCGCACATTTTGGACCCTTATGGTCATATGTAGAGGATGATGAAATCACGGATATTGACTTTAATGGTACGGATTTATGGATTACCAATACAGCAAATGAACGAAAAAAAGTGGAGGAGCATAGCGTTTCGAAGGAATTTATTGAGAAGTTCAGCCATTATATTGCCAATAACGTAAGTAAGCCTTTTAACAAGGTGGAGAATCTGTTAGAGGCAGATACGGATACCCTACGCATCAGTATTGTCCATGAGTCCTCAGCAATTTCAGGAAGGTCGGTTTGTATTAGAAAGACCCTTCCGACTGTTCGTATGACAAGAGATAGTATGATTGCAGATGGATATTGTACCAAAGAAATTTTAGAGCTTTTGACAAATTGCGTGAAAGCACGTATGAACTTTGTATTCTGTGGGGAACCAGGTGTGGGAAAGACGGAAGGAATTAAGTTCTTTTCACAGTATATCCCTGCAAACGAAAGAGTCATTACCATTGAAGATACGCCAGAGCTTCATTACAGGGAAATCAATCCAGAGAAGGATTGTGTGGAATTGATGGTATCGGATGGGTTCAGCTATACAAAAGCGATTAAGACAAGTCTTAGACAAAATCCAAAGTGGCTTATGCTATCAGAAGCTCGTTCTGTGGAAGTAAAATATCTGCTTGAGAGCTTATCTACAGGAATTCGCGGATTCACCACGATTCATACGGATGATGTAAGAAAGATACCAGATCGTATTTTAAATATGTTGGCAAGCCGAACCGATGCAGATCGAATGGAGAATGATATTTTCATGTTCATTGATGTAGGTATTTTAATCCGTAAGAAACAGATGGAAGATGGCAAAATCAGAAGATACATTGATCAGATTTGCTTCTTTTATCGAAAGGACGGATGCAATATTACGTTTCCTGTGGTATTAAATGGAGAACTGGTAGAGAGGTGTCTTCCAGAACCAGTTCTTGAGAAATTTGACCGAATGGGCATTACACCGTTTTCAAGGGAAGGAGGAAGTGAGGATTGAAGAAAGAACGTGGAAAGAAGAAAAAAAGTTCTCTCAGATTTTTGCGATATAAGAATCTGACACAGGAGCTTGCAAGGTATGGATATGAGTTTACACCTAAGAAAGCAATGATATCCTATGGAATGATTGTGCTTCTTGCAGCTATCTTTGGACTGTTGTATAAGTTGCAGTTACCTTATATTGCGTCAATCGGAATCATTGGGGTGGTGTTCTCACCACTGGTTCTGATTCAGACCATGAAAGGGAAGTATCACACGACCATGTTTTCTATGGCAAATAATTATATGGAACAGTTCTTGTATTCCTTTAAGAGAAACAAAACGATACTGAATGCATTGACGGAGACGGCCACTATTTTTGATGAAGGAGAGTTTCATGAGATACTGGTTCAGGCAATCGAACATATTCAGTATGCCACTGATAGCGAAGATCCAGAGGAGGAAGCACTGGTGATGATTAGCGAGTTCTTTCATTGTGAAAGAGTCGATGCCGTTCATTCCTTTGTAATGGGTGCTCAGAGACGTGGTGGTGATGCAGGCGGCAGTATTGCATTGCTTTCTAAGAACAGAGCCATGTGGGCAGAGCGAATTATCAATCTGCAAAAGGAATTTCAAATTGTAAAACGAAATATCATGATTGCATTGGTAGCAACGTTGTTGATTTGTATTCTGCCTCTTTATCTGTTAGGAGGAGATTTGGATATTAGTGCGATTCCTTTATGCCAGATATCAGCGGTGGTATTGATTGGTATCTGTATGCTCATCTATGTAAAGGCAGATAAGAAGTTGTGTAGAAGCTGGATTGAGAAGGAAACGGACAGTTCAGGAATGGATCGAAAATATCTTCAGGTAAGGGATTATGATGAAGCTAAGGAAGCCAAAAGCAGTCAGAAGATGGCGGTTATTCCAGCAATCCTTTTTATCGGTGCATTTGTGTATTTTCAAAACATTGCTGTTCTGGTAGCTGGGATTGTAGTGGTACTGTTTTTCTTAAATCAGCATAAGGTCGGTCACAATCTTGCCAAGAAAAAGGTAGCAAGGGAGATTGAAAAGCAGTTCCCTAACTGGCTGATGGAGGTAGCATTACTGATACAGACTGATAATGTACAGATGGCAATCCGTAAGTCCATGGACAGTGCCCCGGATGTTTTAATTCATGCACTAGATGAGTTGATTTATGACTTAGAAGATGATCCAAATGCGATTGAACCATATCACAGGTTTTTAAAGGATTATCGAAACCCAGATGTGCAGTCCGCTATGAAAATGCTTTATGCATTATCCAGTGGAAATGCAGGGGATGTCACAAAGCAGGTAGAGGAACTCATTGACCGCAATAATGCCATGATGGATAAGGCAGAGAAGTTGACACAGGAAGATAAGATTGCAGGGATGAAGATCTATATTCTGTTACCGTCACTACTTGCTTCTTTTAAGTTGATGGTAGATATGGCCCTACTTTTGGTGGTATTCCTTCAGAACTTGACGTTTGGAATGTAGGAGGGAAAAGAATGAGCACAACAATTAAGACTTATGTGGGAATTTTTATCCTTCTGTTATCTGTATTTACGATGGCTGGAGTTATGTCAGCCTGTATAGATGCAAACAATGCGAGGGACTTTCATGCTTCTGTAATAGCAGAAATCGAGGATTCTAATTTTGCACCAAGTGTGATCAATGCGTGCAAGACGCAGGCAGCCAATGCAGGCTATGAGCTTTTTATTGACGAGAGCAGTATTGTAAAAGATGAAGATGGAAAACCAACATTGATGGAAGTGATTCTGAGATACAACTATCATGTGGACTTTTTGGGAGTCATCAGCACCCAGCAGATTCGGGCATTTGCAAGATAGGAGGATTTTATGAAGTTGATTATAGAACAATTTGGAAGTGGTATTATTTATGCCATTGCTGGAAGTGGAATGGCAGCCATACTGATTGGCTTTTTAAGGGTAATCAGCAGTTGAGGAGGATTGAATGAAGGAGATTTTTGAAGAGTATGGAGAGTTTGTCGTTGAAGCAATTAGTGGTGGACTCTTTCTTGGAATATTGGCATATTTCTTTCTCGGTACGCCTATGACAACGCTGATTCATCTTTTCATTACCAGTGTGTTAGGAGGTGGTGCTTAGATGAAAGAAATATTCCATGAGTTTGGAACTGCAATCATTGCTATTGTTACAGCTGTCTTGATACTTGGGGTATTATTTGGAATTTCGGTATCAGGCAAAACAGGAATATTAAAGATTGCAGGGGTGACAGTGGAAAAAGAAGAAATAGATTTTACTTCTTATCATGACTTTGATTCTGTAGTCACCTGGCATAACAGGTCAAAACCAGTTGCAGCATACACAGCATCTTATGGTAGATTCTTTGCTTTGGATAGTACCAGTTTTCTTTCCAGGTATTATGCGAAGGATATGGAAGGAACGATTTATCCAATGGATAAGGTCATTGTTGCAAAGTTGTTTACAAATATCATGTTTGGTAAAGTGTTAGATATCAGAAGAGCCGATGGAACAAGTGTTATGAGTGCCTATTCCTCTACGGATGGAAGTATCCGTTTTCCTAATGCAGGGGTGTATGTGGTCTATTTCCAGATCAGGGACAGAGAAAATCTGACCAGTGTCTGGAAGATTCCGATTGCTGTGGACGAGAGGAGGAACTAGGGATGAAGAATGTGTTTTTAGGCTTTGGAATTACCATCTGTGCGATGATATCGATTGTTATTGTAATGACCCTGTGTGGAACGAATATGAGACAGAACGAGTTAAATCGTGCAGTAGACAGTGCCTTACAGGATACCGTGGAGAACCAGTTTGATAGTAAGACGTATTCCGCTGGCAGTAATGATGAGTTCATTGCAGATTTTATGGAAGCCTTATTGGTGCAGATCAATTCTGACTGTAGCACAAAGGTCAATGTATTAGATGTTGACTATCAAAAAGGACTCTTATCAGTAGAAGTCATAGAGAAATATAAGCATCCAATTGGAACAGAAGGTCAGGTATCTGTAAAGAGAACCGTAATCATGGAACAATATACAGTTCCAGTTAGTTAAGGAGACACAAAATGAAAGAGAAGATGAAGAGATTTTTAAGAAAGCATTGGAAGGCATTCATAGGTATGTTTACTATAGTAGTGTTAGCTGCTGGAATACTGATTGTCTCTAATTTGAAATCAAATCAGAATCTGGTGGAAACCTCCGCTGATACTGAAAGAGATGGAATTACTATTGAGGA
>JAQUUB010000185.1 GCA_028694115.1 Lachnospiraceae bacterium | reverse complement strand
CATCCCTCTGGTGGAGCACACCCATCATCTATGGATATTCAAATGACGGATAAACTCAACCAGGTATGTACTTTACTTGATGTTAATTTATTAGATCATGTCATCATCGGAGAGAAAGAATGGTTTTCTTTTAGAGAGAAGGAAATGGTGCGAGATATTCAACATTTGTATGCAAAAAAGGTTGAAGATTTAAATTTAACACAAGTGGCAGAGCCACAGGCAGTTTATGAAACCAACAATATTCATAGACGAAAAACAGGTAGATAAAGACAGATATTAAGCAGAAGGAAGGTGTAGGGGTGAGTTCTGATATAAATGACAAATTATTTGGAAGAAAAATAAAAAAGGATGTATATCAATGGGAACTTAATTTTATCAAGGACTGGTCTTTAAATGATCTTAGAAATCGTATTTGGATGGCAACACAATGCGGTCAGCCAATTCCAGGATGTGTATCTGCAGAAGCATTGAGAATGGAATTGTACATTCGAGGAGAAACACCAAATGGATATCATGAGAATCCAGAGGATGTAGATATTAATAATATTGAAATAGTAACTGAAAATCCCAGGGCAAGAAAATCTGGTCGCTAAAATATTTTTTTTAATGAGAGGTTCTGATATTCGTATCAGGACCTTTTAGAATATAGCAATATAATAAAGTTGACAAAAGTAAGATAAAATGCTACAATAATTATAAGAAGAAAGATAGATATGGAGGATCTCGTATGAAATATTTTAAAAGACATAAATTTATCACTTTTTTATTGATAGTATTTATAATTTTAGTAGGAATTTTAATAGGAAAAAATATCATTGGAAAACGAGAAGCTGCGAAGAATTTACTTGGTGGTCTCGAAGTAGAAAATCATGATGAATATATGAAAAGCCTTAGTAACACTCCATCAGATATTGAAGGCATGAGTGTTTATGATAAATTTCAAATGGGATTAATGATAGAGGAAGGTTCAGATTCCGATCATGATGGATTAACAGACAAAGAAGAAATTGAGATTTATGGAACTGATCCGTTAAAAGCATCAACATCTGAAGATTTATATTCTGACAGCTATAAAGTGGCAAATAATATGGACCTGTTTACATCATATGAATATCAGGAAAGCGAAAAATTTGATTATAATGAGTGCAGCAATGTGCAATTAACAGCGTCTAATCCACTTGATTTTATGGCAGTTATTGAAGACTGTACAAGCCGTTATTCGTTATCTGATTTTGGCATTAATAAAGTTTACCAGGGATACTGGGTATATAATTTTTCGGGTTCATTTACTATGGATTTGACTGATGTGTTAAAAAATGCCAATATTACATTAAAAGACATTGATATTTCAGTATATGAGGGCGATTTTCTCATTTATGGGCTGGCTGATATGGAGAAGTGTAAATATACTTCAAACGGAAATGTAGTAACATTGTCTTATGATTTTAATGCTTCTTCAGCATATTATGTATACGTGACTGAAAAGACCAATATGTTTAATTCGATTTTGGCATCTCAAAAAAATGGTTTACAGTTAAATGGTTCTAAAGATGAAGAAGTTGTTTTCTTAGCTGTAGGTTCTCCAATATTATCAAATATCAAGGTTTATTATCCAGAGAGAGAGTCAGCGGATGCAGATAAAGAAATGTTAAACAAAGCAACTGAAATTTTTGGTAATGAAGTAACTTATAGTGCGTTGAACATTGACAAAATAAAAGACAAATATAATTCATACAAAGATGTTCTTCCTGCACTCGAAACAGAAGATGGAGTGATAAATGATAATTGGGCATTAGCATTATTTGGTTATCAGTACTATGCAGAAGATCCAACTACTATGACAGCAGGTTCCAATGATTCCAATGGGGAAAACACAGAAGTAGTTCATTATAATAATTATCACACAACTTTTGATCCTTACGTGGATGAATTGCCATTTCAAAACTTTGAGTCAGAATATGCTTCCGGTGGAAACTGTGCAGGTATATCTTATCTTACATCATATTTATTTAACAATGGCAGCTTTCCAAATGCAGGAGAATATAATGGTGTTACCTGGGACATTTCCAGTGATTCCGAAAATGATACACTCGTTAATAGTGGCTTGTGTGATTATAAAACGAAAGATTTTGTTGATAATCATTCAGGAAATGATAATAATTACATCGGTGGTTTAGGTCTTACAACTGGTGAAAGTGAATTTGTAAAGATGATAGGAGCTTCTTGGAGAGAAACAAATGATAAATTACCAAAGATAAACGAAACAATGATTTCCAATGAATGGAGCAATGATTGGGAACTGGCTGAAAATATGATGAATTATTTAGACCAGGGAAAAATCTTATATGTTGGCTTGTATTTGAATAGCGGAATAGGTCATGCTATCAATATTTACGATTACTACTTTGTTAATGATGAAGAATTGATTTTCAGAGTATATGATTGTAACATTCCTCAAAATCATATGGATAATTATAATCTTAACTGTGATGGAGCTTGCTACCTGCAATGCAAAAAAGTATTAAGAAGTGATGGAACTTATGGACTTTCATACTTGTACTATCCGATTCAAGATAATTTGGGATATATGGCATCATCTGATTACGATCTTATGAGAACCAGCTCTATTATGGTTGCAGATGAAAATTGGAATTCATTAAATTAAGATTTCGAGGACATTTATATGATTGGATATATCAATAAAGAAGATTTAATAGATGAATTGAAGGATAAGCAGATTCCTAATGAAATAGACTTGTCACTTTGGGAAGATGAATATTATATATGGATTGCTATTTGCTTATTATACGGACGTAAATTAGGAGAGCAAGAGTATATTCATATTAATAAAGTATTAAAAGAAGATTTTTATGATCATCATGCGGAATATAAAAGGAAAACCTATCAAGTTAAAAATTTGGTAAAGAGGAAATTTCCAACCATAAAGGTCAGCAGCAACTTTAATTGGAAGTAGACAATATAAAACATGTGGAGGTAGAAATATGTTTTTGCCAGTAGAAGGAATGGAAACAAGTAGTCTATTAGGGAAATATAAAATTACAGGAAATACCGTAATTAGTGAAGAAATTAAAAATAAAACATATGAGTATGCTAAGGATAAAATGAAACTGTATGATACTCAAAAAGAAATAGAAAAATACCTATGCGAAAAATATACAAAAGAATGGTATGATGAAAATGATTATGAATGTCAGTTTATTGTAGAGGAAATATATAATGAGATAGAACGTAATGAGACATCAACTCATTTTATAAATAACCATGCAGGTATATTCTATTAAAAAGACATCGAGTAGTATTGTTAATAATAATATTATTATCTTAATTGTACTCATTATATTGGTGCTTATATTTCGTGAACATTTGATTTTATTTGTCGCTGATATTTTTAGAAAAATTTGAATTAGAATGTTTATCTTCTATATTTACGCCAAATTGGCGCAGAAAGGTAAAAACATATGAAAGCTTTTAATTATACACAAAAAGGTAATATGGACGATTTAACAGCTATACAGCAGCATTTTACAGCAAAGATGATTGTTAAAGAAGTTCAAAAGATTGCAAAAGAACAAAATATCAGTGAAGAAGATGCATATTGGGCTTACACTCATGGACTCTATGGAGCTGATAGAAATATAAAGAATGACTAAAACAGAGGAGAAAGAAAATGGACCCAATATCTTTGGTAATAATGATTTGTATAAGAATGGTGCTTTTCGTATTTAAAATGATATGGCTATTATGCAAATGGGGATTCGGATGGATGATGCTTGGATATTTCCTAGATCACTACTTAAGTGGAGGCTCATCAAGTCCATCACATATATTGTTTATGTGTATTGCGTGGGGTGGGACGTTCCTGCATTTCTTTGGTGGAAGAATTATCAATGTTATAAAGAAAAAAAGAGCAAATGGTGATACGAATTTAGAAAGTGATGGCTATGAAAACATATAGAACATTATTTGGAAATACAATATCTGAAATGGAACTAACAGATTTTCAAATTGGAAATTATGTGAAATATGATGGTAATGGAAGTGCACCTAAATATTTGGCAGAGTATGTAGATTTGTATGTTGAAAAAATAAATATAAAAACGGTTAGAGTAGTCAGTAAATCATTTCCCAATGAGCACTGGAATATTCCACCAGTGTATCTGAAAAAGGTCAATTAAAATTACAAAATGTTTTTGAATCAGTTAAAAATGAAAAAATAAGAAGGGTGGAGAATATAAATTGAATAAGACATTTCATTTCATAAATGATAGTATAAAAATAACTTTTAAAGTACCTGAAATTCTTATGAATTTGATGGCAGATGCAGAAAAAGCGGATTTAATAAATGATGGTAGTTATGATAATTTGGCAGATTCAATAGATATATGGGCAAAAAACTATTATGCAGATGGAAAATTAACACATGAGCAATGGAATACAATAGTAAGGAGGTATCAACAATAATGGAAATTATAAATTTAGATAATTGTGAATTTAGTCGTAAGAATGGTACATATGGTGGTGCCGCAGGAAATAAGGATGGTGTAATTTACAATGGAAAATATTGGCTTATTAAATATCCTAAAAATATAATGGGATTAGAACGAACTGGTGAAGCTTCATATTCTACGTCTCCCCTTAGTGAGTTTCTTGGAAGCCATATATTTGATATTTTGGGATATGATGTACATGAAACAATGTTAGCAGCAAGAGCAGGAAAGATAGTTGTGGCATGTAAAGATTTTGCGATTGAAGATGATTTAATTGAAATTAGAACTATTAAGAATCATGCTAATGGTGAATTAGCCCAACTTTTAGAAGAAGATTTTTCATCAACAGGAAGTGATCATGTAGTTGCGTTAAAGGAGCTATTACTTCATTTGAATAATAATACTATTTTAAAAAACGTAGAAGGTATAAAAGAACGCTTTTGGGAACAGTCGATTGTCGATATATTTATAAACAATAATGATAGAAACAATGGAAATTGGGGAATATTGCGAAGTAGAATATCAGAAGAAAAAGACAGATTAGCACCAATATTTGATAACGGAGGAAGTTTTCAAACTAAAATTTCTGAAGATAAAATAGAAAAGCTATTAAAAGATCCGGAACTGCTGATCCGAAATGCGTCTAATATTCAAACAGCGTACGGAGTAGATGGGCATGCTTTGTCAGCCACTAAGTTTTTAAATATGTATAAGGATAATAAAGAACTTGAAAGTGCAATAAAAAAAGTGGTGCCAATCATAAAAAACAATATGGATAGAATTAAATCTTTCATCATGGAGATACCAGAAAATTATAAATTTGATGATGGAAGAAGTGTAATTGTGTGTAGTGAACAAAGGAAGAAAGTATTACTTCTACAATTACAAGCAAGGCTTAATAATCTGTTATTACCTTATTACGAAGAAGTATTAGGAAAAACAGAAGATGCTCAGATTTTGAAAACAAGACATCATGGTAGATAATAAAATGTAAGTGATAATAAGGACCAGAATTTCTCTGGTCCTTAATTTTTTTAATAGTTGAAAATTATTACAAAATAATCATTTGATGAGTCAGATTTTGCTTGAAAATAGAATTCATTTGGAACGCTATTAGATTGCTTTATTTCGTAGATGCTTAAGTCAATCTGCTTTATAATATTATTTTCAAAATAGAAAGACAATATCTTTGTATCAGAATCAAAACCGACATCTGACAATTTATAGCGTGGAAATTCATCTGCAAAATTGACATTATAATGTTCTTTAATTGCTTCGCTGATATAAATAAAAATTGTAGATGATACTTCT
>JAQUUB010000184.1 GCA_028694115.1 Lachnospiraceae bacterium | reverse complement strand
CTGACATGATCTTCATACATACGCTGATAATCATGGTTTCCATTCCAAGCTGAATCAGTTCTCCTATCCCCATAGTGGCAATCTGATTATTAAACATGGTTGTCAGTGTACTTGTCACATCAAGACTAGTAGATCCTGTTATTTGTGCTTGTGCCTGCATAACTACATGACTTCCTACATCAAAAAGTGCCATAACAATTGTCGATGTATTGCTTAAAAACCAAACCGCCACAAATGCTTTCCCAAGGAAACGAAAGAACAACGATGTATCAAATTCATGCATATTGTTCTTATCCATTACCATGGTAATCAGCTCATAGACAAGGACAAAACTAATGATCATTCCTGCTATAGGCAATATTACATTTGTTGATAGGGTCTGAATCATATTGAAAATACTGGAATTCCATGTGCTAGGGGTCTTTGCTACCTCTCCTGCTATTGTGCCTACTTTGTCATTGACATCAGTAAACATTGTTTCCAGATTGGATAATACCCACCCCTGTAGCATCTCAGTTATGAATTCAGTAATCTTATCAATGATTCCATTCATTTATTATGAGAAAAGTGTAGTAAGCTGTGGGATCACCGTCTGTGCTACAATAATAATTCCTCCGCCAGCCATGAGCTGTTTGATTCCCTGTGATTTCGCACCAGGGTTATCATTACCATATCCTTCCAGTAAGTTAATCACTCCCCATACACCTACACCTGCTCCGATTGCTGTTACGACTGTCTTTAATCCTGTTACTGCTGTTGTAAAAAATGCCATAGTTAAAATATTGAAGGGTAGCTCTTTTGTCTACCCCTCTCTCCTTTTTCTTTTAGTTTTATTTGTTTTTAAGTTTCACTTCTGAACATCATGTCCAAAAGTCTCGTTATTCAATTATTTCTTTTGATTCAAATACATCCTCTAACACATCATTTTCTTTTACCTTGGCTCTGTGCAGATTCTTCATGTACTTTTCAACATCAAACGCATTTTTCTCGTCATAGTCGGATAAATATTTGTACTGCTCATGCTTTGTAATATCATATTTATTTGAGAAAAAAGGTCTCACACCTCTAAGCTGCATGATACATTTTCCACCGTCCATAACTGCAATCTCATCCTGGCTCATTAGATCTTTTCCAGTCTTTTGATAATTCAGACCATAGGATTGCTGCGTTCCCCTTGTATCCGAGGTATTATAAAGGTCAATCGTCTCTTTACCCAGTATTTCAGCCAACTCTTTTAGTGTGGTCTTCTCTTTTCCTCCCAGGAACAGAGTGGAATCGCAATTGCCTTCAATGGTATCCGCATGATCCTTATAAATTGCCTTTAACTGCGATTTTGATTGCAAAATAATAGAAGCCGATATTTCCCTACTACGAATAGTAGCTATCAGCTTCTCAAATTGCGGAATTTGTCCGATATTACTGAACTCATCCAAAAGGCATCTCACATGAATCGGTAATCTGCCTCCATATACATCATCTGCTTTGTTACACAGAAGATTAAATAATTGGGAATACATGATGGATACAATAAAATTAAACGTCGAATCCGTATCAGAGATGATCACAAACAATGCTGTTTTCTTTTCTCCAAGCGTATCTAATTCCAAATCATCCACGAGTGTTAGTTCCCTTAATTCTTTAATATCGAATGGCGCAAGTCTGGCACCACAGGAAATTAAAATACTCTTAGCTGTTTTTCCTGCCGCTAACTTGTATTTCTTATATTGTCTTACAGCAAAGTGATTGGGGTCTTTTTCTTCCAGTTCCTCAAACAATAAATCCACTGCATTTTTAAAGTTTTCATCGTCTTCTCTGGCTTCACTGGCATCAATAAAATCAATGAGCATTGCGAAGTTTTGTTCGTCCTCTGGTGCTTCATACCAGATGTATCCAATGTATGCCTGATACAGTAATTTTTCAGCTTATAATGATAGGTAAGGTTTTGAAGTTATCTCCACCTTTTCCCCCATTCCACACCGGACATGCGATTTTCACCGCATCCGGCGTTCCATCGTTGGTTTTCATTCGCATTTAATCAATCTCCAATTGAAAATATTAACCTATAGCAGTCAAATCATTTAATTCTCTTAACTTATTGATTTTGACTAACTGTTTCTTTTCTGGTTTGATAACTTTCAGATAATCCTGTATCACATGCATATCATTGAATTGTAAAATTGGTAAATACTTCTTCATTACAAGAACCATGTTTTTGTATTGCTCTTTTCCACCATTAAAGGCAGAAACTTTCAAACAACAACCGATTTCTTCCACATTGGTAAACTCAATACCACTAATCCCACACATTCCTTTTTGTGCAGCAAGCAAAGATTGTCTGCTATCCAAATACTCAAGACTATGCTCATTCATTGACTGTTGATATAAGTTAGTCAGTATAGATTTATTGATATTTAAGTCCTCATGTAGTTTCTTTCTTCCCTCTGTCGTATAACAACTAACTGAGGCACTGATTCCTATAGCCATTTTATATTTGACATATGCAATGGGGTAGATTGGTCTTTCAATACCAGATACATAACGTATCATTTTTGAATTTCCAAACCGTTCCTTTTCGCTTTCTGTCATTGTTCCACCCGACCGTTTCAAACTACAACCTTTCTCAGTGTTTAATCGGTTTGTTAATACGGTCATAACTGCTCTATGAATATCTCTGCAATCAAGGCTTACACATGTAGCTATTTTGTAATAATTCTGTATGCCAAGAACCATTTCTCCAAATAGCGTTATTTCTGCTAACTGCTTATATCCTTGGCGTGGTCTTGCAATTCGTTTTGCTTGTTCTACAAGTTTTTCTCTTACTGCCATCTGCTTTTTGTCACATATATGGGAATTTACTACATACTTTTTCCCTTTTGTCCTTACCTTTATTTTGAATCCAAGAAATTCTGAATACCGTTTACGGACATTTACGATTCTTGTCTTTTCTGGAGATACTTCAAGTTTTAACCTTGTTGTAATCCAATTCGTAACAGCAACCATTGTCTTTTCAGCGTCTTCCCTATTTCTACAGAATATTCGAAAATCATCAGCATACCTCACTATATACATTTCTTTTAGATCAGTTCTTCTCATCACAGCGTAACCATGACTTCTATCGAAGACTAATGAATTCCTAATCATACGTTCTTTACCATTTTCCATAACAATAGGACTATTTTGCCATTGGCTTTCAACCCAATGGTCTAATTCATTTAGCACCACATTTGCTAATAATGGAGAAATAATACCTCCCTGTGGTGTTCCCCTGTCTGGAATAATCGTACTGCCATCTGGCATTCGGATTGGTGCTTTAAGTATTCGCTTTATTACATAAATAAGTTGCTTATCCTTGATACCCAGTGCCCATAACTGCTTTATCAATTTACTATGATTTACATTATCGAAAAATCCTTTGATGTCAAATTCGAGTACATAATGTAAATGCGACCTTTGTAATAATGAATAGGTTCTTGATATTGCATGTTCTACTGACCTGTTAGGTCTGAATCCGTAGCTGTTAGTACTAAATTTTGCTTCACAAATTGGCTCTAGTATCTGCTTGATACATTGCTGTATCAATCTATCCCATATGCATGGAATTCCCAATGGTCTAAAACTTCCATTCGGCTTTGGTATCTCTTTTCTTCTTACAGGTTTTGGACGGTAGCCATGTTGACTACCTGTGACATAATATCTGACTCTTTCCACTACTGTATCAGGTGGTAAGCACCCAATATCGTTAATCGTCAGATTGTCTGTTCCAGCTGTGTAACTGCCTGTGTTTGACTTGATATTCCTGTATGCTAACAGAATGTTATCTTTGCCCAGAATAAGTTGCATGAGGTCTATAAAATCATCGCCCTCTTTGCTCCTTTGGTATAGGTTGTCAAACTTAGATTGCATGCCATAGTATTCTGCATGGCGCAAGCTGTCTACACTTAGGTTTTTCTTTCCTTTTGGCATAAGGCATCACCTCCTTTTCTTTTGAAAGTGACCCTTTTGGTCTTATTCGAATCCTTATAGCGATTGAATAATGCTCATTTAGACCAACGACTTGTGCCCATCCCTCTGCTTTCATTACAAAAGCTTCATTGGTTCGAACACTACTTTTCAGTACTGGTTCATCTGCTTATTATTCTTCGTCAGATTATTCCATGTAGAACCCAGTACCTTTCCTTGTTCCGATAACTCTATCTGTACATATATACCCTTAGGTTCTTGCTATGAGCCTGTTAGCTTGTTTATGCCTGTAACACAAAATGGTCGTTCGTAGGGAAAATTTCTACTAAACCACACTAACTGCGCTTTAACGCACCTGTACATTTCTGCACAGTCTTCTTATAGACCCGTACATTCGCAAGTTCGTCAGAGTATCTGCCAGGATACTCATTCTAACCATAGATATTTTATAGACACTCGACCTATAGGCAACACAGTCCACCTCTGGACCGCTTTCGATAGCTTTTGGCAAGCTATTACGGTTGCTCTCAGCCTTTGTCATGGGGCTTCACACAAATTCATTTACAGAAAATGCATGCCCATCAAGTGTAAGCGTTTCAAGGCGTTACCCTATCATTCCACTTATCAAATTATCAGTTCACAAACAACATGAACTGTTGCTTGTGCGTAGACTTCTTACCGCCTACGAACAAGTCGCACTCACCCAAAAATCTTCAGTTGCCTGCTGTCCTTCTCCCTTTGTATTTACGATAATTGTGTTGACGAGTTTTAAGATATCCTTTTCGCTTTGAATGTACGCAAATGGGTTATATCTCATGGATTTCTTAAAGTTAATGGTATTCAGAACTTTGATTTTGTAATCGTTTTTAGCTAACATTTTTCCACATTCGATTAGCACGGTTCCCTTGGGATCAGTTATGACATAGGAGCTATGCATCTGCATCAAATTCGGTTTTACAAAAAAACGAGTCTTACCAGAACCAGAACCACCGATTACTAATATGTTTTTATTTCTGGCATACTTCGGCTGTTTTGGTCTACCTGACATCATCAATTTTTCTTTTTCTGTCAGAATGATATTATCCTCAAACTTTGGTGCAACATAAGGTTCAATATCCTTTTCATTGCCCCACCTGGCAGATCCATACTCTACACCTTTTCTGAACTTTTTGGCATTCTTTGCTTTAAAATACACTATAAGCCTAAGGCCTATGGCACAAGCAGCACCAATCACCACATCCCTTATTTGAAAACTTGGAATTGGGTTTTTGAACATCGTTCCTAACCCATTCATGGTAGCCATCATCTTGTCTGATGCATTGTCACCATAAGAAATTCGATATACCCATGCCACCTTATTACAGAAATACGCCGCTAATAGATACGGAAGATTTAACAGTATGACTTTCTTTTTATTTGCTTTTTTCCATTCTGCTTTCCATTTCTTTGGTAATGCCCCAAGATCTTTTGTTATTCCAGCAATCACTTTTTTTATCATAAGCTTTGCCCTCGATCTTTGTCCTTCTCCCTTGAACGTTCTTTGTTCTTATTCTGCGCCACAACCTTTACCAGTTTCTGCAATTTCTGTTTTACTGATTCACGCTGTTTCACTTTCTCATTCACTTTAACAAACTCTTTGAATGCCTGTGAAATCACATCAGCATCCCTGCCCTTGAAGAACACCATGTACTTTGGCGGATCAACTGTTCTATCCTTTTTAATTGAAAAATCAACACTATATTTCTTTGCTACTTTTTCAAATTGTTTGATATTATTATCCGTGACTTCAATACTTGATACTCCAGCATTCTGACCCACTAACTTTTTCACAGATATTTTTCCATGATTATTCTGCGTCTTTCCTTTTTGGTACTCTA
>JAQUUB010000183.1 GCA_028694115.1 Lachnospiraceae bacterium | reverse complement strand
GGAAGGATTTTATCAAAGGTTTCTAAGAGAAGTCGATATTTCGTTGTATCTTTTGTATATATTTCACTATTTTTCTTGTATTCTGCCAACAAACTTTCAAACTTTTGTGCTTCACCGGTTGCTTGATTAATCTTTTCTGCTTGATAAGCCTCTGCTTGGGTTATCATAGTGTTTGCTTTACCCCTTGCTTCGGGTATAAGACTATTATAATAACCTTTTGCATCATTAATCTCTTTTTCCTTATCTTCTTTTGCAGCGTTAACATCACGGAAGGCTTCTGCTACAGCATCCGGAGGTTGGATAGTTTGAATATTAAAAGCAGTAATCTGTATACCAGCACCATATTCATCTAACATCTGCTGTGACTTCTGTATCACAAAATTCTGAGCCTGAACCTTTTCTGTACTCAATATATCATCAACAGCCATATTAGCAATTAGCCTGACCAAAGCGGATTCAACACTGCTGCGGACCAGTTTTTCTTCATTACTGTTTACATTATACAAGAATTTAGCCGCATCTTTTACCTTATAATGTACTATTGCTTCCGAAGATATTATATTTTCATCCCCTGTAATTAGTTGAATCGCCTGTGGGGTATCCTCCTGATGCATATGCTCTGGTAAACTCATTCCCACATCCGCCCGTCTGATTTCAGATATATTGACCTTCTGCACCTGGTCAACAGGGTATGGAAGTCGATAATGGATACCTTCACTAACTGTCTGGGGCAGGACTGCACCAAAACGGCGGATCACTGCCTGTTCTCCCGGATTTACGATAAAGATGCCTGTTAGCAAATAGATAAAGATTACTCCAGCAGCAAAAATAATCATAGCCTTTTTCGGATTTATATGGTTGAAAGCATTTTTTATATCATTGAAAGCCGTACTTTCCTTTTTCCTGCTTATGCTTACTTTTAACTTTTCAAATAAATTTCGTATGTATATTCTCTTTTTCCTAGTTTTATCCCTTTCGATCACATCTGGCGGATTCTTTAATTCGTCACTCATACTAAATACCTCCTATTCTATTGTATTACTTGGCGAACTGTTACCACTTAGATATTTAAGAATTTCAGCAGTTGATGGTAGTATTAATGTCGTATTCCCATCTATTGTTTTTTCATAGGTCTCTAATGTACGAATAAATTCATAAAAATTCGAATCTTTTTGGAACGCCTCACCATAAATTTTGATTGCTTCAGCATCTCCTTCTCCCTTAATCTGCTGTGACTGTTTATAAGCTTCCGATAAAATAATTTGTTGCTCCTTTTCTGCATCCGCACGTATCTTAGCAGCTTCCTCACTTCCTTCGGATCGATATTTCTTCGCCATCTGCTCCCGCTCTGCTTTCATTCGATCATAAACACTTTGTTTGTTCGATTCCGGAAAATTTAATACTCTTATTTGGGTATCAACAATTTCTATACCATATTCTGCAACACGTTCCTTTGCATACAAGGCAGCTTCTTCTATCATGGTATCAAGCTTTAACTTATTTGTATCAACATTAACCAGTTCTTCAAGATTGTATTTACCGAACTGAATACCCATGCTCGATGAAAATACATCCATTAACCTCGCTTCAGCACCAACTCTGTCCTTTACAGTTTTCATAAAAACAACCGGATCTGTTATTTTCCAGGTTCCATAATAATTGATTGAGACACTTTTTTTATCCAAAGTCAGAAGTTCTAATGAATCTGCCTGATATATCTGAACTCGTTTATCTAGACGCTGAATAGATTGTATGGGATCTGGAAGCTTAAACTTAAGTCCAGGCTCAGAAATAGTAGTTACCGGATTTCCAAATTGGGTAATTACAGCGTATTCCGTTTCATCAACTTTATATACGATCAATGTCATAAAAAATATAATGATTATGAGTCCAATACCTATCATTATTTTTTTACCCGCCTTATGATTTACTGTTACTGTAGTATTATTCATTACTCTGTTCCTCCTAATTGATTATTTGTTAGTCCTTGACTGTCATCTACAGCATTTGATATGTTATTCGTAATCCAAAGCTCTGCATTATCAATTTTTACATCTGCACCTAATAGTATTTTTTGGACGTTTGGCAGTACTTTATCCATCATTTCCATGTACATCCTAAATTCTGTCACACCTTTCGTGGCAGAATATGCAGTTTGTTTCTCAGAAAACAGTACTGCATCCCCTTCTGCAGTTTTTATTTTCTCATTCTTATACGCTTCCGCTTCTGCTATTTCTTTATAAGCATCAGCGTTTGCCTGTGGGATAATGGTGTTTTTATAAGCCGTTGCCTCATTAATATAGATTGCTTTATCCTGTCTTGCACTGGCCAAATCCTGAAAACTGGAGAGTACACTCTCAGGTGGTGATACCTCAATAAGCTGCGCTCCAACTATCCTGACACCGGTATTATTCTTATCCATAATTTCCTGCAGGGCATCCTTTGCTAATTTCTCCACTTCTGACTTGCCTTCTGTTAATAAATAGTCAATTGTTTCCCGTCCCACAATTTGTCTGATACTGGTTGTTGCTCCCACGCTGATAAGTGCATCCAGATTATTCATATTTAAAGCATATTTTATAGTATCATCAACTGTATAATGTACTGACATATTAACATTCAACAGATTTGTATCTCCGGTAAGCAACTCCTGTTGACCTGTTTCTACTTTTTGTACATTATCTTTTTTAACAAGTGTTACCTGGTCAATGGGATAAGGAAGACGGTAATGAATACCAGGCTGTACCTCCTGGGTTTCGACTTTACCAAATCTCCTCACTATTCCTCTTTCATCCCAGTTAACAAGATATATTCCCGATAGCAGATATGCGATTGTTAACACACTAAAGATTCCAGCATACATTTTCTTACTGCCATGGAAGGAAAAATGTTGGTGATTATCTTCCTTCTTTTCCTCTTGAGGATGAAGCAACATCCTTACATTAGAAGAAAATATTTCAAAACCTGAAATCATTAAAAGCACCATTGCTACAATTGCTGCGATTTTATCAAGACTGTTCATGCCAAAAAGTGAACCTAATAAACCAATTAAAACGGCTATGGAGCAGTACATATCCATTTTGGAGTGATATCCGTCTGCAATTAGGCTCTGTGAATTCGTCTGTTCACCAACATATATTTTGTATCTTGCCATAAAATAATTTATGATAACTCCGACAAAGGCTCCCGAAGCCGTAAAAACGATATATTTCAACTCAGCATTTTCATTACTTAAGGCGTCCGACAACAGTTCTATCCCCATATAAAAAATAAAGAGTGATACAAATATGGCCAGTAAATTTTCTGCTTTTCCTATCGCCTTCTTGAGTCTGTTCGCTCCGAGCCTAGTAACAAGCAGTCCCAAAAATACAACTGATGATACAAAAACATCAGTAAAGGAATGCCATGCGTTTGCGGCAAGTGCAATACTTCCTGACAAATCTGCCAAGAAAAACCTTAATACAATTAATATGATGTTAGCAATAAGAGTAATGAAAATTGTTTTTTCTTTTCTTCCCATGTTTATCCTGCCTTTCATTTTGTTTTAAAACCTTCTTATGATGATTTTTCTTTTTCTTTTTCTTTCAGAAGTTTTTTTAATGTTTTATCATAAATAATAAATTCTGCATCTTTTAGCAATGATTCTTCCATCTTAGATTCCAGTTCCAGATGTTTTTCATCATTTAGATATTCTTTTATCATTTCCTTCGTTTCTTCATAGGTTTTCTGTCGTTCTTCTTGCTTTTCCCTGACTTCTACTATAAATAATCCATCAACGCTCTCTATAATGTCGCTTACTTCCCCAATATTCAAGTCAAAGATCTTTCCTCCAACTTCTTCTGGCAGATAATCCTTATAGAACCATTCATCAATTTGCCCTCCTGCTTCAGCAGTACTGTCTTCCGAATATTGTTTTGCCACTTCTGAAAAATCTGTGCCGCTGTTAATCAGTGCCAAGGCTTCTTCAGCCCTTTTTCTGGCCTGTTCCGAGTTTTCTTCCGACAAACCAATCCAGATAAGACTTAATTTCACACTGGTCTCTTCAACAAAATCACTCTTATTTATATCATAAAATTGTTTGATTTCTTCTTCTGAAACCTCTGTTATCTGATTATCAACTTTTTCCGTATGTAATATTTGCGAAAGATATTGTATTTTCAATTCCTCAAAATCATGCTGGTTTTCGCCTGAAGTACTATTCTCCCCTGATTCCTCCAGCAAAAGTTCTTTTTGGATTAACATCTCTACGAGTTGCTTTTTATTTTCGAAAGTGGAAAACTCCTTTTGATATTCCTCTGACAGTTCTTTAAATTCCGTATAAAAGTCACCCAACGTATAGCGTTTACTATGTACACTAAATAAAGCTTCATCTTTTTTTAGGTTATACTCTTTTTCCATATTTTCAATCTGTAAAACAACCGTAATATCATTTTTAACATCAGATAAAGGTTGTACTACTGCTTCCGATATTCTTAACAGCTTTATTATACTTATAGACCCATCCTCATTGACAATTAGGTCACTGACTTCATTCGTACTCATACGAAAAGCTTTAGTTTCAATTTCACTGCCATTGCCGATTTCCTCTATAGTACGTTTTAAAGCCTTACCATCTTCCGCATAAGCCGTCGCAACATTTTCAAAAGTTTCTCCCGAATTCAATTTGACCACTGCCTCTTCTGCTTTTTTTTGTGTATTTATCCTGATTTCCAGGACTTCTGCTGACCTTGCTGTTTGGTAGTTTTTAATATTATTTTGATAATATGTTGTTATTTCCTCATCCGTCGGCTCGGTGACCTGAAGTAATTCAAAATTCACTTCTAAACCGGAAGATTCCTTCAACTTTTCGATATATTCCGGAATAAATTTCTCATCTTTTTGTTGAACAAGAATGTCCCTTATTTCGTCTTCCACCTCACTGAATGCCCGATCCCCATATGTTTCCTTATTATCGTCATAGTATTGCTGTACCTCCCATTTAGGGATTGATTCAGGTGTAATTTCTGATTCATGTATCTGATTAATTAACTGGTCAACAGTTGCATCGCTTAATAAATCTTTTATTCCATGTTGTACATCTTCTCTCTGAGTAACACCTTCTTCCGATGCCCATTCCTGTATAATTTGTTCCACAGCCAGCATTTCCACTAACTGTCGATATCCTTCCAGGCTGTCAACCGGATGGGTTTCACACTCTTCAACCTGATCGCATTTTGAATGATCGCGACCGTGAGTTTCGCATATATAGTGTTCCTCTTCTTTAGCATTCTCTAAGGATATAAAATTCTTTAATTCTTCAATTGTGATATTTTTACCGCTATAGGAACCCACTACATCCTCAGCCGGTGGATTAGGTTCTGAAAATGATATAACTACATAAATAAGACCCGTGCAAACTAATAAAATCATGAAAGGAACTAACACTTTTTTAATATTTTTATACGGCCTAATGTCTTCCTCTTGATTTACAAACTCACTGTCATTATTTAATACCAAAGGTTTTATGTCGGCTTCATATATTTCATCGATTTCTTTGTTAATATCACTTGATTCCGCTTTTCTCTTATTGGATGAACTAATGCCCAAAATATGTAACAGATCAGCAATGACAGATACCTCTCCATCTTTTATTTCATCTTTTATTTCATCTTTTATTTCATCTTTTATTTCATCTTTTATTTCATCTTTTGTTACGTCTGTTTTCTCTTGTGAATCTTTATCAAGAGGTACTAAATTAGTATCTTTTGATTTTTGATTATCCTCCATACCCTTCCTCCCTATTGTTTCTTAGTATCGCTTTTTACACTAGTGGCATTATACAAAAACAATGTGGTAAATTTATGGGGATTTATTATCAATAAAAAATAGTAAAGCAATTATATAAATTACCTTACTATTTTTGTATTACTTTATATTA
>JAQUUB010000182.1 GCA_028694115.1 Lachnospiraceae bacterium | reverse complement strand
CAATCCCATCAGTGATTACCCCCTGGAGCCCCCTCAGAACGTCTCCAATCATCTCATCCTCTGTAAAGGACCCGGTCACCTCAACATTTTCCACCACATACCTGCAAGCCTGCCCCTCCCCCTCTCCTTCAAAATTCAGATACTCAAGAGCGTGCAACCTCACATTATGATAAACATCAGTACCACAAACCGGACAATGAGCTTTTACATACATTTCTGACCCCAAAATAATTTAGGAAACAGAAACATCCTAAAGTATATAAGAAATAATCAAGCTATCTGAAAGTAATAAGAGCCTCCACAACAGCTCACCCCTGCAAAACTCCACCCTACAAACCTCAAGCTTCGAGATCCAACCGGCAGCCCATTCCCTGAAGAAGCTCTCCTCCCCCCTTCCCCGGCTTATCTCCGAAAGCCTCAGAAGCCCCTGTCTGCCAAAAGTAAGCGACCAGGATTAACCATAAGCACCCACTCAAGAAAAGCGAATATCGGGCATTTCTGAAAGCCGGAATAATTCTCATAAGATCGTCCAGAAAAAAAAAGGTTATCAGAAGTGAGAACATCGAACCCCCGCCTCCAGGCAAGGAGACAACTACCCACTCCCTAACAGAATCCTTCCGTGGTTAAGGAATGGTAAACAAAAATACTTGATATTATATTTGACTCATTCCTAAATGAGCAGATTCAACGCCTTGCTTTATTAGATCAGGATTTATTTGGTGGTAAAAATGAGAAAAAGCTTTAGTGAAAGAAGCTTTAGTGAAAAAATAGACCTCATAACGTGGATAATTTGTGTTCTTTTCTCAATCTTCATTTTATACATGGGAATAGTCCATGGGATTGTAATTGTAGAACCTGAAATTGTAGTAGGAAGACCATAATCTTCTTTTGAGATGAGTTGATAAGTTAAATCTTAATCAATGTGATATTCTGAGTCTCTTCTTTATTCCCATTCTTTTCTCCACTTCTATGATTCTCAACTCTTTGACCTAACAAACCATCACAATAGTTCAATCCCCCGAAACTTCACCCCTTAATCTATGGGCTTCAAGATCCCTCCGGGCCGTGCTGTCCTTTCCTGATAATTGCACATACCCCCTGGAGGCCGGACTGCCAAAAAGTGTATAACTTCCCCTGGTCCCCATGAACCTCTGGGCTTCAAGATCCCTCCGGGCCGTGCTGTCCTTTCCTGCTAATTGCACATGCCCCCTGCGTGCTGGGCTACCAGAAAGTGTATAACTTCACCTGATCCCCGTGAACCTCTGGGCTTTGAGATATCCAGCCGGGCCGGGTTGCACATTCCCTTAAGATTATCAGATTATGATTCTAAACCAGAGGATTCCTAAACTTGAGAACATGTATCAACCACAGATTCTGGAATGATATGAACATTACTATTGACAATTTCTGTCTTGTTGGAATTTATAGGGCGAAGTTCAAATGCCTCATTAAAATTTCTGGCTTCTTCAAATTTTTCTACTAATCCCTTGTAAGGAGGAAAAGCGCCACCAAACCCTATAACTCTCCTGGCATCGGCAATTGCTTCTAATTGTTCTGCTGTCCAGTTAGGAGAAATAAACTGGTTCTTTTTCAAAGAATTCAATGGCTCATATCTCATCGGGTAAGATACACAGCCCATCTCAGCAATATGTTTAATTCTTTCAAAGAAAAACTCAGGATTATCCCTGTAAGAGATTCCTGATGTGTAAAAATTGAATAATGTATAAAGTAAAATGTTCCTCTTCCTCACTCCATGTTCTTCAAGTAATTGTATAGCCCTTTCGACTGGCACATTTTCTTTAGGAGTATCATAAGCCATTCTTATAATTGGCATTTTGAGGTCTGCGAGTATGCTGGCTTTTTCTTCATCAATTAAACGAGCATCAAGTCCTTGATTAAAATCAACTTTCAGCCCGATATTATTTAATTTCTCCAAAATATTTTTCCAGTTTGGAGAAGCCAGGAAGTTATTATCCCAAAAAATAACGCTTTTATGATTAGGATGAATATAATTTTCTATGTCTTCCACGGTTGTCCTGAATTTTCCTTCAATCTGTGGAACTGCACAAAAAGGACATTTTCGAATACAACCACGAGATGAAAACAATATTGAACTACTCCAGTTTTCCCACTTTTTAACATCTTTGAGTATATCATAAGCAGGTACATATTTCTCTGCATCATTGTGCAATCCTTTATGAATATGGGCAAAAGGGAAGGAAGATGTAATGTTATTTGGCATTAAGGATGCATAGATCCCACCAATTATCATCTTTGCATGTGGGAACAATTTGTGATAGAAATCAATGACACTATGGACCGGTTTCCAAGCATATGTAAATAAAGATGTTATTTCAATAATGTCTGGTTTAAATGGTAAGTCTTCAGTTTTTCCCCTTACTAGTTTAACTTTGTTTCCTCTTGAACGATGGTAGGAAGCAAGTTTCATTAAACCTAAAGGTGGATACTTAGTATAATACTCCGGTTCGACAAGTAAAACATTCATAAATCACTATCCATTTGTTGATTCATAAATGTTTCTAAAAAATATGGAAAAATGGATCCTATTTTTTATTATTACAGGATCCTGGAAATTAGTACTCTTCAGATTTCTCAATTATACGATGAAGCAAACTAATCGTCGCATAAAGTTCTGCCATTATATAATATTGTTCTTCCTCAGAGGCTTCTTCATACCATTTAAAAGAGTCTGTTCCCTTTTCATGTTTACATACATTAACAAATATATCATGGAAGAAGTAAAGAGCTACTCCAAAACGGGCGTCACGATCAGGGTTATTTTTATTGCCTAATGTTAGAAGAGGATCTTTTCTTCTGAGACCCACATTTCCAGCGCCATAAGCAGTCATCGCAACATTATATAACTCACCGTTGATTCCTGTCTTTTTACATAAAGTATCTCTTAGAGGATCAGTAACACACATTTCTGGATGAAGTCTACCTTTAGTTGTAGCTCTTTTTATTGATTTTTTGACAGCTGGCGTACTTTGCTCTATAACATAATTCATATATTCTTTAGCTGCTTTTAATTTTTGATTTTCAGCCTTTGGTTTCCTTACAGCTGTTTTTAAGGCGCCAATATCTTCCACACTTTTTTCATGCCCATCATCTATAATTTTTTTAAGGCCTTCAAATTCAGGGTTTGAAGGGAACTTCCTGCCTTCCTTTATTTTCTTATCAAGTTTATCCAGCTCTTTTTTTGCTGCAGGAATGTCTCCTTTATCTATAAGTGCAGCTGCTTTTGAAACTTGTTCTCCAATATTTTTTTTAGATTGGTATTGATTTACACCTTCGATTGTTTTTACATAATCACCTACATCATTCAAAAATTCAGATACCAATCCACTATTTAGTTCAAAATTATTTCTTGCTGCGTTTTCTATAATATTTTTGGAAATAATATGAATCTCACCATATTGCCATTCATGATATGTGCCAGCATGTAGATTTTTGACGAGCGATTCGTTGCCAATAGTAAATCCTTTCTTTTTGAAAAAAATACCCTTATTCTGAGACTCGAGTTTCTCATTTTTATTTGCTGACATAAACCATCCGACGGCTACAACTTCTCCATTTACTTCGAATAACTTTCTTATTATATATGGGAAAAAAAGATCGTCCTTTGTTGGCGGTCTGAATATTTGGTCCCCGTTAAATTTTATTTGAATATCAGGGAAATAAACCTTATTTTGTTCTAACCATTTGTCGACGTCTGCTGCTATAGAAAAGTCCTTATCATTCAATGGCGAAGGGAGCACATGACTCATATAAGTTTTGATTCCATTGTTTGTGAAAACATCTCTCTGAGTGTTTAAAATATTTTCTAATCTTATTTCGCTATAATGATCCTTTTCTAAAGATTCATCTTCTCCTAACTCTATTTCCTCAATCTCTCCTGTAGAATTTGTTAGAATGTCTGAAATAGCTATTCCACTACCAAGATATGATCGAATATCATTGTTTTTAATTTCTATGCGGTATTTCCCATGCTTCTCCTTTTTTGTGATGATTACAATTCTTTTGCATACAGGGACACCACTCCAGATTCCTATTCCTCTCCATCCAACATCTTCATCTGATTTATTTGATAGACCAATACCCAAAGCATGAGTAAGCTCATCTTTGTCCATCCCCCGACCATTATCTTTTATTATCAAATCGTTTCCTTCGTTTTCGAAGTAAACATCAATGCATTTTGCTTTTGCATCAATTGAATTTTGGACATATTCCCTTACACAGTTTAAATTTCCATCGTATAAACCAGATGTGATTATCTCCATTAGATTAGAACCAATGAAATTATGATCAAATTGCATGTGAAAGCCCCTTTTTAATTAGAAAATAAAACTTCATTCAATATAGAACACTTTTACTTCTTAAAGGTTTATAATTATTAAAACACTTATTATTTGATCCCACTTGTGAAGAGACCACTCTTACTGTATAGATCGATAGATAATAATCCAAAAAAACCAAGAAAATGGGCTAATAAATAATTATGAAGCTGATGATTTATTTATCCTGCAAGATCCAAAAGCATTGAATTATTGATAGGAAGCACTCCAAATTAGTCAAAAACAACCTTTCAGTTCTTCTCTTCTAATTATGGACTATTGCTATTTTGTGTGTAACGTTTTATATATTCTACACGCCAGATAACATACGCTCCATAAAGTAACCTTATATTGTTCTTACTTAATTTAACACGCTTAATTGGTATATTTTCATTATAAATGTGATCCATGCATTGTGAAAAAACCGAAGCAATAAACCATTCAATATATTCATCCTCTAAAACGATTTCTCGGATTACTTTTATCACATTCATTAAATTAAAAAAAGGGATCTCACAAATACGATATGAAAATAAAAATGCTATGTGTGTTTTATTCTCATCTTCTAATAAATTGCTTCGACTTTCTATATTCCAAATAAGTTCATTTAATATCAAGAGGATTTCTGGAATCAGTTCAGGGGGTAGGTTATTACTTAGAACTACATCACTTAATAAATGATATTTGTTCGTTTCTTCTTTCAAAAGTGATAATCCGGTTTTAAGTAGTAGTCTTGCCTCACGTTTGTGGGAGTTTTTAATAGTTCCACGTTTTCTCTCAAAATAACTTGTTCCAAAATCCAGTATCTTAACATTCATATTATTATCAATAAGAATGTTTTCACCATGTAAGTCCCCATGGTAAATGTTCATTTCATGCACTTGCTTTATTTCTTTGTAGATCTGGCTTAATATATTATATCTGTAAACTAATGGTTGTCCGTTATCCAACCATTTATTTAAAGAGATGCCATTTACAAGTTCAAATACCGCATAAAAATAATTTTTATTTACAATATCAGCATCATAAATTTGAACGATTTTTGAGCTATTTAATTGTGCGATTTTTCTAATTTCATGATAAAAACGATCCTTATCAGGATATGAAAAGTTTTCTCTTGGTAACCAAATTTTTACTGCAACTTGCCTATTTAGAAGAGGATCAATTGATTTTATAACAATTCCATTTTTTCCATGTGAAATCTTAGAAATAAACTTGTATTTTGGAATTTCAATTTTATTACCATTGATAAACAACTCTTTAGTTTCATCATTAAACTTGTAATTATGCATAGATTCACCTACTCACCCAAATACAGTTTCTCAAAAAGAACAATGCTAATGTAAAAAACAAGAGAATTATCAAATAAACGAAAAAAAATTAATCAAAAATAACCTTTCGCGGTGGTATTTCCACAGATTTGGGATCTTCCGGCGCTTTACATATTTTTTCTAAAGCTTTTTTGCCTTCGGTGGTTTGAAGAATTGCATTTAGAATTACATTTGCATCGATTTCAGTGGAACTGCTGCCTCCGATCTTTAAGGCATCGTGTTTGATCAAAAAC
>JAQUUB010000181.1 GCA_028694115.1 Lachnospiraceae bacterium | reverse complement strand
CTTGCTTAAAATCAACATTTATGTGTGTGGTTTTGATTTTTTACTAACATTCTTTAATAAGAAATATATTAAAATTTCTTTATCCTAAAAATTTTATGAGGTGATGTTATGGATGAAAATGAAAAAAACAATATCAAACTAAGATTATTTGTTGATATGGATGGAACATTATCTGAATTTAAAGCGGTAGATACGTTGGAAAAATTATATGAAGAAAATTATTTTTTAAAACTTAAGCCACAGCAAAATATAGTTGATTCAATACGCAACATAGTACTTCATAAATCAGAAATAGAAGTATATGTATTATCCGCAGTATTAACGGACAGTAAATATGCAAAAAATGAAAAAAATGAATGGCTGGATATATATCTTCCTGAAATTGATAGGGAACATAGGATATATCTTCCGTGTGGAGAAGATAAAAGTGAATATATTAAAAGCTTTTATGGAGGCATTCGTCAGACGGATTATTTACTGGATGATTATTCCAAAAACTTACATGCATGGGAACCCCCAGCTAAAGGAATTAAACTTATGAATGGTATAAACGGAAAAAATGGTACCTGGCAAAATGAAAGATTATCCATTGAAAAGAATGTATCAGAATTTACTGAATGTCTTTTGAAAATTATGAATGGAAATGATTCATACAGGGATAACGGACCAGACTTTGTGGAAGCAGAAGTACACAGGAGGAGTGGAAGATGAGTAAAGGGGAATCTCTGGAATATGAAAAGATTCTTTCCATACATAAAGAAACAGTAATAGTTAGGTTGAGGGGAATGTTTTATAACACATTTGAAGAATCAGCATTTGTACTTTCTTTGCTGACAGGCTACAAGGTAAAAAAAACATCTCAAAATGCAATGTGTAAATGTGGTTATCCGGAGACAGCCTTTGATAAGGTATTAGATTTGCTTAAAAAGAATCATGTGAATTATGTGATTTACAATGGGGCTGAAATCATAGAAAAAGAAATCTTTGAAGATAATCATTATGGCAGCTTTCTGAAAGAGTTTGATATGAATGTAATTGAGGTCCTTGATACAAGAGGAACAGGTAAGACTCTATCAAAGGATAATAAAGATACTTTTGATAATAGTAACGTAACCACAACAACATTTAACTGTCCCAATCAGATAGCAGAAGAGATAGAAAATCTTTACAAAGAGCATATAAATTTTTATGGGATAGCAGTATATCCCAAAGATGTATTTATTTCAACATTATTGATGAAAGGAGTTAGAGAATACAAAAAAGAAAACTCTGATTATAAACATGATTGATGGAAGTGAAAGGAAAATAATGATTGGCAAAAGAATAATTAGGATTTGTGATCCGCCAGCAGGAAGGAGTCCGTATGACTGATGAAGAACAAGCAGCAAGTAAATCTAAAAGAAAACCATATAACGGTAGAATAAGAGGAGATTCATTTGATGTAATTCACAGATGTCAAGCATTTGCATCAGACGTATTTATCGTATCTTCTGGTGCAACAAAGGAATTTCGCTTTACGATTTGCAAAGTATTACAAACATATTCTTGTGAGTTAATTCATACAACGAGGCAGGCAAATGGTTTCGATTTGTACACACAAAGTACAGATAGGAAAGAAATGCAAGATAAAGCGATTGAGCTGATGGAAAAAATCACAGACATTCTCCCAGTAGTAAGGCGATGCAGATGTATTTCGCCAGGGCAGGAGAAAGAATTGAATAATAAGCTGACTAATTTGAAATTTTCATTTAACAAATGGCTTGAAACAGATTCCTACCGGATTAAGCAAAGTAATACAAACAGAACTAAGGGATAGTGGTCGTACAGTACGCTCGTAGCTATTTGTGGTCCCGCTCCTTCTGGGGTGTCAACTCGAACTCCAACCGTAATGGCTTCAATGTCAATTCGAGTGGTCAGGTCAACAACAACAACGTCGCTAACGAGTTTGGCGTAGCCCCCGCTTTTTACAGTGTGTGCATGCATTAAGGTGTATGTATAAGATAAAAAGGTACTACTATTCTGGCGCCTGTCATAAGCGATGTGCCAAATTGGCGCAATGTCTTGTGGGGAGCAAAACCATCCGTTCCCAGGTGGAAAGGGTGTGATAGAAAAATAAATGGGTAATTTGATAGATTTTGGAAGCTGTGTAACTGAAATTAATGAGTACGGACTTCTTCTTGTAAAAAAAGAAGGAGATTTAATTGAAATATACGATGATCCGACAAATTCATATTTGTCATGGCATATCACACAAGAAGAAATAGAAACAGAATTATATGAGTGTTGGAAAGAACGTATAAAGCAAAAAAGTTATACAAAAGAAGCTTTTGAGTTTGAAAGAAATTTAGGGACGTATTTGGAATCCATGGCAAAGGATATTATTTCCAGGACATGGAAACCTTACGGATATCATGATTTTAAAGTGTATCATCCAGAACGTATTATAAGTGCACCATATTATAAAGATAGAATCGTAGAAGAGTGGTTAACTGATAAATTTATAAAACCTTTTTTAGAACCAAAATTGCATCCATGTAATGTGGCTTGTAGAACAGATTTTGGGCCACCTGCATCACACGATATAGTAATAGAAATGCTTACACGATTATACGAAAAATATGGAACAGACTTTTATATCGTTCAGTTTGATATAAAAGGATACTTTGACAATGTAAATCATGACAGAATTAAAGAACAATTTCGTGGAATGCAGTATTTAGGTTATATCCTTTTCATGAATATTATTAATGATTGGAAACAATCGGATGGATATGCAGCTGCAACAGATCCTGAAGGTTCATATGGTGTACCAAAGGGAAATTTACCTAGTCAATGGATAGGACTTAGTTATTTGAATGAAGTTGACTGGTTGATTGATGAATTTCCAGAAAACGAAGGACAAGTTAGATACATGGATGATTTTATTGTGGCGTTTCGATTAAAAAGTTCATGTAAGAATTTGAAGATAAAAATTGAAAAATATCTGATAGAGAACGATATGGGAATCAGACTTCATCCAATGAAAACAAAATATTTCCCTATTTCGGAGGGTATTACATTTTGTGGATGGAGATATGAGTTACCAGAAAATGGACTCATTCGTTGCCTTGTGAAAAATGACAGAAAGAAAATTACAAAAAAACGTATGAAACAAATGGCCATTGATTATTATCATGGCGAATTAACTTCTTTTGATGTAAAGCAGAAGCTGAATGGTACCTATGCATTTTTAGATCAGGGAGATACAAAGCAGCTAAAGCGATACTTATCACATAGATACAACTTTACTCGGAACGAAGAGACTTTCAAGAAAGATAAGTCTAAAAAGTTTCAGAAGACAAAATTATTAGAGAATAAGGAGGATTATTCTTATGAAAAAGAGTAAACTTGCTCAGATGGGCAAAAGATTACTATCATCTACTCTGATTACGGCAATGCTTCTTGGAGGAATAACTGCAACAGATATTTATTATAATTATTCACCAAGTACTGCCTATGCAGCAACATTGTCTGGTGCAGATAAAACAGTTGAAAAACCTGTGTGGAATGCTTCAAATATTCCAGCGAGAGATACAACAGGAAAAGTAAGCTATTGGTACGCAGGAAATGAATTTAAAGCGTTGAATCAGATGAATGATGGTGTACAGCAAAGTAGTTCGGGAACAAGCGGACATTTAAAAGTATATAGTGATTCTTATGGTGCACGTTTAGTAGAAACTACATCAAGTGGAAAAATGGCGGTAAAAGGTAATTTTAGTGGTGGTTCTGATTTTGATGTATATACGCAAAGGACGGACCTTGATTTTGCTAAAACATGGCAGTTGATGGATACAGATGGTGTATGGGACGATCAGTATTTGTTTGCACAGTATATGACACGTTCTTTTGATGGGCAGACAACAGCATTTGCACCTACTATTTTGACAGATGTGGAGAGTTGGTATGATAATGGATTCTCTTATGATGGATCAAAAAATTCAAGACCAACTATTTCAGCATCTGGTGCATCATGGTTTTCAGATGCAGAAAAAAATGCGGTACGGAGTGCAACGGTAAAGACTGATGGAGTGAATGGAAGTAGTAATACAACTACAAATGATACAGTTACAGATGCACATTTATTTCCAGCATCCATTGATGAAATGTATTATAACCCTGTTCAGGTAGAAGAATTAATTGCAAATTTAGCAGCGGATCAGTCAACAACGTATAACGCTACCAGCTGGCAGTGCGCTCGTAGCTGTTTGTGGTCCCGCTCCTTCTGGGGTGTCGACTCGTACTCCCACCGTAATGGCTTCGGTGTCTATTCGAGTGGTCAGGTCTACAGCAACTACGTCGCTTACGAGTTTGGCGTAGCCCCCGCTTTTTATCTCAATCTGGAACAGATTGTAATGGCACGAAGTGCCTCTAATGCAGCTGCTTCAGCAGCTGCCAGCACAGGATTGAAGGCTTACGATACATCTAATCTTGATACAACAGATGGAGTTAAGTTCCTGGTACAAGACGATAACTTTGCATCAGGATTTACATCAAGTATTAATAATAAAAATGGAATGGCTACAGTAGGTAATACATATAGTGTAGATTACAGTGGAGCAAGTACTTCCAAAGTAAACGATGCAGGTACTGGTTCAGCACTTTGCATTTCAGCAGCATTATATGATTCAACAGGAAAAATTGTTTACTATGGTCCTTTATCTAAAGTTTCTGCAACAAGTGGAACAGTATCATTGACAGTGCCGGAAGATATTTCTGTAGGAAATTATACACTTGCACTTTTTGAAGAGCAGTTAGGCGGAACGTCCACTTATGATACAACAAAGAATTCAAATAATGGAACATCTTTCTCTGGTACAAATCATACATACAAAGCATATGAGACAGATTATCAATCTGGATCAGTAGCATTAATGTCTTTGAATGTAGTAGATGATTATCATACAGGTGTTACATTAACCAATGGTAATAGCAAAGATATGAGTATTGGAGAAAGTATTGAATCTTCCGCTGTAACTGGAAAATACACTTCCTATAACAATACTTTAAATGGCAGCATTGCAGCAGATGATATTTTCGTTATCGAAGCATCAGATTGGGAAATCAATCAGAAGGTAAGTAATAGTAATTTAGTACATACATTGAAGATTCCAGAAACAATCGTAGGAAATTATGAATATTACGTAGTGGTAAAAGATCTTTCAGTTTTAAATGAGTATTTTTCATCAGAAAAATATACAATCAATTGCTCTGAAAATGCAACGGGATTCGATAAAGAGACATGGTATACGTATAAAGATGCAAGTACTGGAATTACATGGAATTATAAGTTGGATGGCAATGGAGATATTATTGGTCTTTATACCAAAAATAGTATTGTAAAACTTGTAGATGGTGGTGGAACGTTAAATATCCCAGCTAAGGTAGCAGGAAGAACAGTAGTAAAAATTGGTGGAGGGGATGAATCTACACCAATAGTACCAGCATCAGAAACAGCATATACTTCTGTATCTTTTCCTTCAACAGTAACAACAATTAATGATTATGCTTTTTATGGAAGTAAGGCAGAAGCACAAATAACAATTCCTTCCCATGTTACGGCAATCGGAATCAAGGCATTTTATGATTCTTATGTGACAGGGGTAAAGATTTCAGAAATGAATGGTACTGTTGGATCATATGCTTTTGGAAAAACAACTAAGATGAAAGCTGTTTCCGTAAAAGGAGGAAACACAGGTCTTACGCTTTCAACAGTATCTTTTTCAAATTCTTCTGTAACGGATGTTTCTATTTACGGAAATGTAACTGTAAATAAACAGGCATTTGCAAATGACATTAATTTAGTAAATATCAACATGAATGGAAATATGAATTTAAAAGAGTATGCTTTTACTGGCTGTTCAGCAGTTACTTCTCTTACCATGAGTGGAACAA
>JAQUUB010000052.1 GCA_028694115.1 Lachnospiraceae bacterium | reverse complement strand
ACTTTACTTAGGACTAAGTGTTTCACTCTTTAGATTTGCCATTTTTCAATAAAAAATACCGAAGACCACTACATTTTCATGTAATGATCTTGGCATTAAGAAACTGGTACAAATACTTCCGCTTCTGGTCCATGTTAACTCTCTCAAATAAACCCACGCCTATTGTTATGATTACTATTGAATAATTACTACTTTATTGTTATTAATGTTGCTATAATGTTTTCTTCCATTGTCTTTTGTTCAGAAGCTTTCAAATTATCAGAGGTTCTTACTATGCTACCTTGTCTTCGGTTGAATTCTATTTCAAAACAAACAAGTCTTGCATCAATTATTGAAGTTTACACAATATAGAACAATAATGCATATAAAAAGAAGCCTGACTCTATAATGAGGCAGACTCCGTTAATAGTAAAGATTTGTTCAATTTCATGCCATACAAAATTATTTACATTGGCTCAAGTTCCTTTTTTGAAGTACTGTCATATTCGATTTGAGATAATTCTGATTTGACAATATCATCATTCAAAAGTTTAATGAAGGAACTAATTTCCTTTTCTGTATTTGTTATAATTTCGCCATTTTCAATACCTATCATATAACTATATCTGGAATGCTTTTTTATACCCTCCAATAATTCACTTCTATCCATCTTTAGAATTGGAGACTTTTTTGCTTTCATTAATTTTTTAGCATTCGTAAGCTTATCTTTTGTGGTATAGGAAACTAACTTGTCAGTGTTTGAAAGCAGATGCATATCAATAATATAATCAATAGTTTCTTTTGCTTCATTTCTGACAAATTTCTCAAATTTGAACTTATTCTGCATGAGTTTTATGTTGGAAGTGATTACATTTCCATCAATAATCATTAGGTCTATCCTGTTGGCAATCGGTACTAAATCACTTTGTAAAACATCATATACATTATTCTTACCTATAACAGCCAATACATTCTTACTCTTTTTTACCATCGACATAGGATATACCTGTTGATATGCCCAGATATACTTATTGTTATAGTTCATTTTAAAGAAAAAACCCATAAGCAAGTTCTTATCATCTTCTGAATACTGTTCATTTACTGATTTCCAATCATCCAAGAAAGCAAATGGATTATATTCGGGAGTTAATTGAATATTGTATAACGATTTTTTGTTATCAGCAATATTAGCAACATCTTCTAATTCCACTTCATCTGAATAAAAATTCTTTTCTATCAATTCATCCAATGAATCCATCAATACACGCTTTAACTGATCTGTGATGACAAATTTTTTCAATTTTCTTCCTTCGTTTCCACTAATACAGGTATACACTTCAAGTCCATGGGTTTTTCCGGTATGAAGTATGCTACTAATACTTTCCGTCAATTGTTCCTTATTCATTTTTCCTCCTTAACATAGTAAACATTTCCATTTATTTTTTTGTATTCTACAGTATGATTTACTCCAATTTGGCTTCGGCACAATGCAAAGCACATGCCATCTACTTCATCATTATCGACGAATTCAAATTCAAAAAATCTATATCCGAGCACCGATAATATTGGATTAGCATAAAATAGTTTTGTTCTATAAAGCAAAATCAGTATAAACGACACAATTACTACAAAGGTAACTGCTCCTTGTAATGTATTAACATCATCTATAAGTAGCGGAATAATAATTGTTAAAAAGAAATTTAAACTAGCCTCTTCATTCTCTCCTATTGTCTTTATCTCATACCCTGATTTTCTGTCTACCCACTTAAATGCTTTAAACTCAATATAGAAGAATATCGCAGCACATAACCATAAAAAGCACATCAAAAAGACTATTAGCAAAACAATATTTGTCGTCAAAAAGACGTTTGCTGTTAGAAATTTTTCACTCTCGTCTCTAAAAACAAATGAACAATTCCTGATCATTGTGAGCAAAGCCAATGGACTTAATGATTGTATCATCAGTTTATACTTCATCTTGAAAACTCCTTCATACCGCTAAGCTTCGCATAGCTCCACATTCTTCTTAGTAAGTCATCTGTGTAACTTTCAAATTCCGTTTGAATTAATGTATCCTGAATCAATTGTATCTTTTGATTACGCTTTTCTATTTTAGTCAAATAGTTGCTATTTGGAACACGATTATTCTTTTTTATATTGCAGGTAGGACATGATAGCACAAAATTCCATATTTTGTCATCTTTCACAAATGACCATGGAATAAAGTGATCCACATGCATTTCTTTTTGAAGTTTTCTTCCACAATAGAAGCAGGTATCCTCTTCGAATTCACGTCTAAGAATTTCTCTATACACAGATAGATTTTCTCTCCTTGGAGTCGATAACTCCAATTTATCTATTACTCTTATCAGAGCATTATCATCATTTATCTGTTCTAAGAATCGTGCCCATGAATAATAATTTAAACGTTCAAGCTCAGCCTTATACTTCAGTATAAATTCATATACGCAATAATTAAGCACAAGTCCATCACTTTTTAAATCAAAAGAATATATGATTCCATCAAAATCCTCATATAGTGCGCCAATTACACACTTTTTGCACTCAGATGCTACTTTTTTAATAATCACAGATTTCGTTCTTTCATCGATGGGTTCGAACTCTAGCAGCGCAAGAGTCGGATTCACAGCAACTGTCGTCATCAATATTGATTCTATTTTTGAATAAATAGATTTCCCATCTTTTCTCATCTGCCTAAGGTCATACTTGATGACTAAATTCCAATAGTTTTCAGCAAATCTGGAAAATAATTCTTCATATGTATACTTAATTCCAGTATCTGTATTCTGTCCATTAAACACATTATCAAGTAATGATTTAACCAGTCCGAACTTATAAGTATTTCTTTTTCTACTCGAATCAGAAAAAACATAGTTGAATAAGGACCAGATTCTGTCTTCACTTACTGCATATTCAGTTATTAAACCATTCTTTAGATCCCATCCTGCCATGTTTTCTCCTTAAAATACCAGTCCTTTTGCAACATCAAGAAGAGCCTTTAATTGACTAATCAATTCTATTTTCTCTGTTTTTGCACCCCAGCTCAGCCTTATAGCAGATGAAATTCTATTCTCATCTAGTCCCATTGCTGTCAATACATAACTTGGACTATAATCTTGTGACGTACATGCCGATCCATTTGATATTCCACAATATTGTTTTGTTGCAATCATAAGTGCTTCTGATTCTACTCCATCGAAACTCACATTTAGTGTATTTGGCATACAATGCTCTTGACTCCCATTAAAGTGAATTTTTATTCCTGATTCTATAATTAAGTTTATTACAGCTTCCTTCTTTTCTTTTAGTTGTGCCATATTACTATCATATTCCAATTCAGCTAATCGACAAGCTTCCCCAAGACCCGCAACCAATGCAACTGGTATTGTTCCAGGTCTTATTCCGTGTTCTTGTTGCCCTCCATATGTAATTGCCTTAATAGGTGGTAACTTATATCTTTTCTTTCTAAGTATCAACGCACCGATTCCCTGTGGACCACATAATTTGTGTGCACTTAATGAGAGCATATCGTATTTAATATCCTTTAATTCAGGCACCAATTTTCCACAACTTTGCGTTGCATCTATATGGAAGAGAACACCTGTCTTACTAAATGCTTGACCAAGCTCATTGACGGGTTGAATTGCACCAGTTTCATTGTTAGCATGCATAATACTTACTAACAACGTGTCGTCTCTTATCAAATTCAATACTTCATTCACATTTACACGTCCACTTTCATCTGGATTGACTATATCTATCAGAAATCCATCTTTTGCAAGACTCTTAACGCTTTCCAATACTGCCTTATGTTCAATACTGGAAGTAATAATGTGCTTCTTACCGGATTCAATTGCATAATCAATCAGACCACGGATCGCAATATTATTACTTTCAGTTGATCCACTTGTAAAAAATACTTCACCAGTATTTACGTTTAGCAACGAGGCTACCTGTGCTCGTGCATTTTCCACTATTTGTCGTGCCTGATCTCCATACTCGTGTGTCCTGCTATCTGCATTACCATATGAATTTCTATATACATCTATCATTACATCCAATACTCTTTCGTCGATTGGAGCTGATGCATTGTAGTCCAAATATATTCCCATTTTTATTCCTCTATTGATAATTTTATCAGATCATCAAGATTCTTAACAAAATTAGTGCCTGAAAGATATGCAATTCCTCTCTCTACATGGATCTTAAAATACTTTGCTAATGTATCTTCATCTGTAGACAAGTTCATTTTCTTGCACCATGCAATCATTAACGCATCATATATATCACTGTATTCACCACCAAAAGTAAACCATGACATTTCTACATTACTGTCTGCCACAATTGGAACATCTGTAGGCATTGTATTTTCTGAAAGTGAATAACAAAGTGCCCATCTGCAAAGTACATTCCAATTTTTTATTCCGGTTTTTCCTTTCAGTCTACCCAATCGATCTTTCGAAATGCTGGATAACTTAATCTGTTTTACAATCATGCCTCACTACCTCCCCATCCGAAATACCCTGGAGTAATTGTTGTATTTTTAGTAGCATCACTATATTTCAGTGTATACTCATCTCCTACACTTGTTTTCATTAAATCATAATATTTATTATCAATCTCTGAATCTGTGGATAGTATTATGGTCTGATCACTCGCTTTTGGAAAGTAAATCTTAATCAATGCTTGTCTATGAGATGAATCAAGTCTGGATAACGGTGTATCAATAATAACAGGAAGTTTCTTCTTCGAGCAGATTGCTAATGCCCATAATAGCGAAATTACCATTAATTGCTTTTCACCTGCAGAAAGTCTTTTCTTTGCAATCACGATACCCTCATTATTCATATAATGTAAATCCAAAGATTCCGAATCCATAACAATGTGATCAACTAAGTTCTTTTTATTTGCTAATTTTTTATAACACTCGGTCATTGTCTGTGCTAATACAGCTGTCTTTCTTTCCTGTAAACGCACCCTGTAAAGCTTAATGATTTCTATCGCCATGTGAGCATATTTTATGGTTCTTTCATCTGAATCTACTGATTCAAGTACTGATAAAATTCCCTCAGCATATTTTCCAAATTCAGATTCCGCTATCATGAGTCTTCCGTGTAATGAGGTTCTCTCTTTTTCTAGATTATCAATTTCAATCTGCTTGCGAGTTATCTCCCGTTCTTGGTTCCTAATGGATTCAAATAATTCATTAAGAGACTTTTCATCAATATCAACTGATAATGAATTATCAATATCATCTACCTTTTTTTGATAATTATTTCGTTTGAAAATAAAAGATTTTGCTTTATCAGAACACTTTCGCAGTCCATCTTGGTTAAGCACATCTATTTGATATAAGGTTGAATCTGAAAGACCATACAATTCTTCTTCCTGACATCCACCTATTTCACTTTGCATATAATCAATAAAACTTGTAATCGTATCAGACTTGTCTCCAAACTTTCCGTATGATGACTTTACCTTGTCCAATGCCATCTTATTAAGTTTTCTTTCATGTTCAATCTGACCTTGAATTTGAATATCCTTCATTAAATCAGAAACGAGAAGTAAGGGCATCTCTCCTGCCACTAACTCAAGTAATTGTTCCTGACTATTTGCAACTGCAGCAATGCTTTCTGTTCTTTGTTTTAAAAGTAAATTCTTCTGTTCAAGAATACCACCACCCTTTACAGAATACTCCCCATTCAATTTTTCCAAATTAAGTTGCATCTCTTGTATTTCATGATTCATCTGATACAATTGTTCATCAGCAATATTTAATGAAGCTTCCGCTTTTTCTTTTGCAATTCTTAATTCTTCTAACTTCTTTAAATCCTGGTTACCACTGTTTTCTTTGCTTATTTTGCTGATTATTCTACCTATATCACCTTGTAAAACATCTAATACAGTTATCCCTAACATTGCTTTAACAGATTCTTTCATCTGTTCACTTGTTTCATCGACTGCCAATTCAGCTATTTTTTCTCCATCAAAGAAAAAGAAACTAGATAATGCACTAGGCAAAATATTTTCTACAAACATAGGCCAATTATCTGTAAGAAAAGTATTATCTTCTCCGTTTTTCTTTACAAGAATTTTTTCTCTTACACGCTGACTGTTTCCTTCCCATTCTCGATGTACGCAATAAACCTCACGCTCTGCGTCATCCATAGAAAATTCAATCTCCACATATGATTCTAGTGAACCATCTGCTTTATTTACATACGACTTCAAATATTGACCATATGTATTAAACTTACTTTCTGTATATGCAAAGGAATTTGAACCATAAAGTCCTAATAGGACCGCCTCTAAGATGGTTGTTTTTCCACGACCATTCATTCCACCAATTAGGACTACTGGTTTATTTCCTTTAAACTCTAAACTATTTGTACCTGCATAAACACCAAAGTTATGCATGATCAGTCTCATTATTCTCATTTACCAAAGTCCTCGTCTTCATCAGATTCTTCGTCTTCTGTTGGCTCATCATATGTGTTATCTAATGCTTTTTCGTTATATTTTCCACCTAAATCTTTTTTACGAGCCATCTGACTTAGATAATACTCTGTTGCATCTTTTTCGTCTTTATAAAATGTTCTCTGAATACAACTCTCTAACGCATCAGCTACACCTTTTCGTTGATTTAAGCTATTTGAGTGATTTTCAATATCTATAAGACTATATGCCATTTCAAAAGCTAATTCCTCTTCTGGATATAGCTCGTCTACAACAGATTTCAATATTTCCCATTCTTCACTCTTAAACGCTTCTGGGGCTATCCACTCTGAATCATCAAATTCTTTTCCCATAACCTCTTGATAAATGCCTGGTAAAGTGTCATCAAACTCATGTTTATCATTTACCCATATTCTTCGAATATGTCGAAGTTCCGGCATCGTAATCAATTCTAAATCACTGAATTCTACTGGTCCATTTTCATTAATGTCCTTCTGTATTTTTAGCAATTCTTTTAGCCATTCTTCACGAATTTCTTTTTTGTAAGGTCCATGATGAAGCTGTTTATAACTTCCTTGAAGATATCCTTGCATTTTACGAAAAGATCTTCGTTCTCTATCATGTTCCTCGTTACCAAACTTATTACGGAACTCTAGTAGTGCTGACATCCAAACCTTTTCATCATCATTTGATATCATAGCTTCCATTGATTTGTCTTTTTCAACCATTGTACAAACCCAACAACCAAATCGACTCTTCCCACAACTTGGAAGTCCTTTTTCAACCATCATAGGACACTCATTATCCGCTGTTGCTCCTTTATACAAGGTAAGTAACTCTTTATTAGAATACCCCCATGGATTTTTATACTGCATTAGAAATACCCATACATCGTTATCATTCCATTCTTCTAATGGTGAAAAAACCAACTCATTCACCATAGATTGGTTTGGACTAAGTAGTTCTCGTACTCTCTTCTTCTCGTAATAAGCCATAGTTTTTGCTCGACGAGCACTCTCTGCTTTACGCGTGCCTATTACCATGATTATTTCACCATGTTCTGCTATTTTTTCTTTTACAAAAGTATTAACTGGTTGAATCTTTAAACGATCAGTACACCAACGAAGTTTTTTTCGAGGAAATGGGTATCCTCTTCCAACAAAATTCACCCAAAACGTATTATCCATAGATGGTGTAAGTCTATGAGTTACAAAGGGAAGATCCTGACTCAAAGCTGCCACATCCATTGTATGTAATGAATTCTGTACCCACTTAGATATAATTGGAGACTCAACCATAGTATCCGTATTTATAATATGAACTTTCTTTTTTAATAGTTCTTTTGGCAACTCAGAAAGAGCAAGCCATACAAGCTGTAATGTTGCTGTGCTATCTTTTCCACCTGAATATCCAATAACCCATGGAATATCATCACATAGATAAAGATTTCTTACTGTTTCCATTAATCCATCGACAATCTCTTTGTTGATAGTTACTTCTTGCTTATTCGCTTCACAGCTTTCGCATTTTTCTGCCATGATTACTTCTCCTAAACGTTTATAGAATTGAGAAATTGTTTTTCTTTAAGTTTTTCATCTTCTGTCAATTCTAACCCGATTTCTTTTTTTATTTCTATCGCTGTTAAATTTATAGCTTTATTACTGGTAATAATTTTTCCATCAGCTCTTATAACTCTTAATTTCCATTGTGAAGCACTTCGCTTCCACTCTATATTTCGCAAGTTCTGTAGCAACGTAGTCACATCTACATTCTGATTTTTATAGAGATATGATCCAACCACACCAAAAGCCTGTATTACAACGCCTTGCGTAACAATATAATTCTCGCGCAGATCTACTTTTGAAATTTCATGTTTTGTTAATTCATTCCATTGCAAGATATTTTCTGCAACAAGCGTCCAAAATTTAGTCAAGAACAGTTCTGTATCATTTGTCAATTTACTATTACCAATGATTCGACGGTTCGCCATGTAAAAAGTATTTAGTGTAAATAATTTCGAGGAAAATTTACCCAAATTATCTTTTTCCTTATCAGTATAATCCTCTAAAAATTTCACATTGCTAATAACAGTTCTGTTGATTACCGCCATTTCATCTCTCGAATCATATAACTCAGATATTGAGTTAGATGTTTTCACTGCATGCTTATTCAAATCAGTAAAAATCTGCTGACTTCGTGATAATCCTTGATCTTCATAAAACACAACTGATATGGTTTCCGTAGCCAATGAAGAATCTTCATTTAGCGCATCCAAGATTGCTGCTTTCCTATGCTGCCCATCATTAATAAGAAATCTCGCATCCATTGATATCTCAAGTACTCCTGTTCCCATGCCATCTTTACTCTCATGAAACTCAAATTCTCCATCAATAGATGCTGCCAATGCTGAAAAAACATAAGAATCCCTATTATCAGTAATATATCTGCTTATTACAGGGATTCTTGCTTCGTTCAATTTTCTTTGTGCTCTATATTCTGGCAAAATAAACTCTTCCTCGTTTGGAAATATTTTAGGCAGCATTTTGAGAGGTACCATTGCAATAAAATACTCCCTTCCTGCTTGATTGCCTCTTACCACTGGAAATTTATATGCAAAATCCATAATTCCTCCAATCAAATAATGCTATACTTAAGTATACTACTTAAGTATAGCATTCAATAGTGGTAAAGTCAATTTAACTCTGCATTTCTTTGTACAATTCCCAAAATGGTTTATCATGCAAATATACCGGTTTATTAGTACCAATCTTTATGATGCTATGGTGTATCTTTAATCCTTTGATATGATTAAAAAGTACACCACTCTCATGGCTCTTAGACTCTGCATTAAATACAAAATCTACATCACTTCCTTTCAGATCTGAAACATTATGAACAATCCATGTTAGAATGTACTTTGAATAATCATCCTCTCCACTACCAAAGTGTTTTAAAAATTGTGTTGATAAAATAGTTCCGACACCAAATTCTCTTCCTTCTTTCAATATTTTCTTCAAGGTCGGAAATCCTTCGCTCATAAAATTATCTGCTTCATCCACGAGAATCATTTTACTTAATTGTCTATACCCATTTTCGGTTTTACTAGACCCAGCGGCCTGCATTTGTGCATAGAATAAATCCAATGTAATTGCAACAATTAAACTCTGAATATCCGAATCATATCCTGATAAATCAATTACAACCACTCCATCTAATAAATCAAATAACGATTTTGTATTTTCTGGATTTCCTTCAAATACCTCAAATTGATGTAATTTATTTATCGCCGCTGCAAGTGAATCGTTCTTCTTAATTTCATCGTCATTGGCATATCTTTGATATACCTGATCGAATGTAGGTGCTTCATTTAACCAAGATTCCTTATTTGCTGGATTAATCCCACTGTTTGCATACGTTTCTATAATACATTGGAATAAGGTATCTTGTTGTTTTGGTCCTAATCCATACACCTTAGACAAAGTATCTTTAAATGCATTTGCTGTGTGAATAGGCAACAAAGGTTTAAAAACACGCGATTGAGTCAATGCTAATGGATTAAATGGCAAATGATATGGTTTTAGAATATTAGCATTGGTAGCTTCAACAAAATCTGGTTTGCTTTCATTATAATCACCTTTGTAATCAAAAATCAGTATTCCTAATTTCTGTCCATCTAAATTATCATTCTGCTTACAATGAAGCTGTGTAATTAATGACTTGGTAAACTGTGTTTTTCCTGTCCCCATTGTACCAATTATACCCGTATTTGTATGAAACAACTGTGTCGTATCATTAGGTTTCCATATAACACGATTTCCATTCTGTTCATCTGTTCCAAGTAAAACTTTGATTCCTGGTTCTTCTTCAATCACTTCTCCTTCATCATCATTAGTCAATGGATTTTCACCACCATTTTCTGTCAAATCTGTATCATTATTTTGTAAATTCTCATTATCATCGTCATTTTCTACATTTTCATCTTGTAAATCATTTTCAACGTTTGAAGACAAATTAGAATCTAAATCCAATAATTCTGATAAACTAATTTTTGACGTATCACCAGTCAATTCACTAACATTACATTCGCTAAGAATCATTAATTCATTGTCTCTTCGTTGTATTATGTCATCTTTTATTTCGTCAACTGTTTTCAGAATCAAACCGAATTCATCTGTTTCTGGGACTTCTATAAAATTTATGATATCATCCTTGAATGATGTTCTCCTATCCACAACACCTGTTCTAAAGGAAAGAACTGCTCCCTTTCCAAGTACTTCATGAATATCTGTTGATAGTAAATATCTTTCATTAAGTAACGTTTCTCGATATTCATCCAAAATCGCTTCCCAGCATTGAGAATCATCAACATGATAAACTTTCATTTTTTTACAACTTGTCACAATTAGTTGCATTAAAAAATTCCTATTTACCTTTTGAGTTATTTCTCCATCTTTGGAATTTCCAAAAGCATTCATTAAACCGATTGCTGTTGCGGATGCTTGCTGAAATGCTTTTTTAATTACATCATTCCCATTTATTCCGGTCTTAACTTCAGTTGGATATAAATATATTTTAGGCTGTTCGCCAGATTTATCTAAACCAACAAATAAGATATCGTCGCTAGTTGGACCTTTTTCAAATCCTAAATTCTTTGCAGATAATACGCCATCCCCCTGTGAAAGCCCTGCTCCACCAGAAACTCTCAACATTTCTTCTAATGAAATCGGAACCCACACAATATCTTTATGTCTCAAGAAAGCAAGCATAAACTTTATTGCCGCTACAATACTTATTTTTTCTCTTGAAAAAGTACTATCCTTGGTTGCCTTTTTCGAAGATATTAGTCTTAACAACCAGTCACCATTTACAGCATTAAATAGATTAATGATACTATGAACATCTGAGGTATTGGCATCAACTCCTCTTGTCTTCAAATAATCTTGAATTACTAATGCATACTGTTTAGACTTGTGTGTAACTGTAATTGCGTCATAACCACTACTACTTGTGTATTGATCACTATAATGAATTATTAGCAAATCACTATCTGCTTCTTTCTCACTAAAGAAATCAAGATCCACCTTGGGCTCTACAAATACAACCCAATTTGATGATTCATATATTTCATCCATTTTACTTTCTGCTTTTTCATCAATCTGAGTAGAAATGCTTAATCCCTTATAATATGGATTTCCTGATGTTTCCACCTGCATAAGAGAATTGTATAGGTTTGCCATTTGAACTAAATCATTATTTGGAGCATATTTGCATCCATATCCAGTTCTATACTTTGTTGCATATTTGCTAGATGGAATACCTGATAAAACTCCATTCAATGAAACTCCTGTTTCAATTTCAGACATGGATGCCTGTTCAGATGTAATCTCTGATTCCATTTCGTAAAAAGAAAGATGCGCATATCTAAAATTTTTTCCATTATCCTCATGAAAATAGCATTCTACATTCTTTGAAAAAATACCTTCCAGTGTATTCATGGAAACTCCTGATGCAATTTCCAATTTATGATCTACTAAATACTGTTTAAGTGTCCCAAATTCTCTTATGTTTGAAAATGCATTGTCGAGTTTATTATCTGAATAAATGTGAATCTCAAACTTAACAAGATCATCAACATTTGGATTTCTGTTAATGGAATGAATAAAGTATTGAGCAATTCCAACAAATACTTCGCTACAGTCTCCCATGTTAATTAAGTTAACCTTCAGATTCTTATTATTGATATCATCAAAAATATACTTAAAATGGGTTAAAAACTCAGTAATCTTTTCTTCAATCAATCTTGGAACAAAACGCCAACTTCCTCTATATTTCTTATTTTCAACTGGCGCATAATATTTCCACTCATAAGAATTGAGTTGATCTGATACTTTATATATACTTTTTTTCCTCTTTAAATATGGCAACAGATTCAATGAATTCAATCTGTCTACTACCACATCAGTCGTATCTTGCATCCCCTTTTCTGTGGTAAGTGCAATTTGATATGCAACGTTTATTGGGTGCAATGGCGTTAATAATATCTCTTTAGATTTAGAACCTACTGATATTGATCCAATATATAACGCATTTGTCTGTTCAACTGTAAGTGTTGCCCCTTCTTCTAAATCGGCAAAAATTTTCTTAAATGATTCAACATAATTTTGCGCAAGTTCAAGTAGGTTATCCTTTAAATATGCCAGTGTTGGGATTGTATTTGTATCTTTTAGGCCTCTTACTAATTCCAAATACGCGTGTTGTAATTCGCTATTTTGAATCATTTCATTCTTCTCAATCTTCACTTGATCAGAATCATAAAATCTTTTACAACTGCCAACAAGAATTTCTTCATCAATAACCTGTTTTTCTACCCTTAATTCTCGTAACAGATGCGACTTTGCAAAATATTCCTGCGTCTCACTATAAATCTTATCTCCAAGAAACTCAAAACTCTTTTTAGAAGCAAGCTTGTCTCGTAAAATGGCTCTACCAATTATTTCTTTGCTTTTGCTTTCATCTGGATACATTATAAATGGTACAATTAATCCTGCAAAATCAATTCCAATTCTAATTCCCGTAGCATAATTACTTAATTCATCTTCGGTTGAATGTAAATGAAGTCTTTGATTATACGCGCAATAATACGATTCATTATCATCTAACTTTGCAGTCGATACTTCTGGAGCTCCTTCATTGAATATTAAGTCCGTTCCTATCCCCGACAACCTAATTCGAATATCTTTTTTCTTTCTTGCATCTATTGTAAAACTATGCTTAACTACTGACATCATTGTATTAGATGCTAAATCCATAATGCATAATTTAAAAATATATCTTATATCATTTACAGAATCATATAATTCAATTTTATTGAAACTTTTTCCAGAATGATTCATTTCAAAGATGATATCTCTGCCATCCTTTTCAAACAGCAACCCCTCTGAAACTATATCATTGTTTAAAACTCTTGCGTTACAATTAAATCTTACATGTAGAATCGAATATTTTTCAGAATTAAAAATAAGGATGTTTTTTTGTCTCTTTTTAGCTGTTTGAGATCCTTCGTTTCTCACTAACCATGCATTTCCATATTCAAAGCGTTCTAAAGGGATAGCTCCATATACAGAAATATCTTCAATTTCAATTTTAAGCGGATTTTCTATCTTAGACTTATGCTTTTCAATTTGTGATACCATTTCGGAATACGAAAACAGTCTACTCCAACACTCTGGATCCTTTCGCTGTTCGGTTTCGATTCTAGTGATAAAGTGTTCATCAAAATCTTTTGCCAAATCAGATGAAACGTTACCAAATCTAAAGCATCTATCGATTCTCTCAAAAAGGTTATTATTCTCTTTAATTTTCTTATCTACAGCTGATTGTCCTTCATTATAATACTCTGATTTTCCATCAACATAGAACAACCTAAATCCCGCAAAGCTCTCTCTTTGAATTTTCCCTGCACTCATAATTGCAAGTAAATCTCTATATTCATACAAAGAAGCTTTATCACTAAATACATCAGCATCTCTTCTAAGTAATTCAAAAGAAAGTAGTCTCTTCTCCACAGATGTAAGTTGTGTGCTTTCATTAACCATTCCTCGAATTTCTCTCATTAATTCTTCGCCATAAAAAGGCATACCATTCGAAGACATGTTTTTTGAACCACTAATCGCACTATCAATTGGCATGGAAGAAATCATCAAAATGGGTTTTTGCACGCTATTAGCTGCATTTCTAAGTGTTGCCCCCAAAAAATCACTTGTCATTCCGTCAATTTGAGGGGCAATGATTATTTCGTCATTCACTAATTTAATTGTAAATGTATGGTATTCATTTCCATTCCCACAAACATGAGAAAATTTGCCTATATTGCCATCTTTCTCAACTAACTCCCTTAACGCATCTGCAACATTAACTACCATTTCATCAGTATCAAGCTTTAAGCAAAAAGTTTCACCTTTGAGCAATGAACCTTCTGAAGCAGCGGACTGGAAATAACTGTTTATTTTGTTTGCTATAAAATCATAAAATTCTCTTAACATACTGTGCATCCCCACTATCACTCTTTTTGTCAATCAGGTTCAACTTTGTAAAGAACTCCTGTAATAATGTTTTTGAAGCATTATCTACATATATTCCACGCTTTTGATATTCTTTATACAAATCATTTAATCGTATTTTTTCTTCATTACGCAATGCTAACTTTGTAAGAAAAATAATATCTCTTTCCGTCAAATTTAGAACCAATCCAGATTTCTTCCTATTTTTCACAAATCTCACTTTACAAAATTCAGAAAATTTTTCGCAGTAAAACTGGCTTGCTCTTTTACGCTCCGTTTCGTTAAATTGCATATTTACACATTCAAACAAATGTCTTATAGCGGCATCTGTCAAATTGGCACCTGGAATATTTGAAATACTATCAAATTTTTTATAGTCCCCTATGAAAGATATATATACACTTTCCGCTTTTCTAATTTCATCTGCAATAAGTTGATCTGCTTCATTGTTTGAATCTGCAAGCATTCTAAAATCAACATAATCCATCATTTTACAGTCATTTTGATTAATAATTTCAAGTGTAATTGCATGACTGAACATTCTTAGAATGTTACTTTGCAGTTTATCCCAACCTTCATTGCAACACTGTCTATTCTTACTTACTTTTTCCCAATCTAATGCAAAATATAACTTTTCAAGATTATCATGACTGCCATTACCAAACTGGTCTAATGTAAGACACGTCTGTGACACATAGTAAAAATAATAGAATTCTAATACATTTGAAATATCTTCTATGGTTGTCATACCAGAAGATAGCATAAACTCAAAATCTTCCTTAAACCCATTTTGAATTCCCCTTACCACTTGATAATATTTAGTTTCAGTAGGTAAACTCTCTACCTCATCTGTACTAATTAAATCTACTACCATCTTTTCTAAGACATTAAAAGGATATTCCTTTTCTGCTGAACGTATATTTTCTGCATCCTTTTCATTAATATCTAACACACCATACAAATAATCAGCCACTCTATCCGCACTTTTGTTTTCTACTACTGTCTGGTACGGATATAGTCCAATATTATTTCCCAGAAAGTTATCACCTCTAAAAAACAATGAACGAATAATATCCTCAAAAAATTCCACATCATCTTCGTCAACATCAATTTTATCTTGAACTCTATCGCATAATTCTTCAAATCCTACGGTTTTAGTTGATATCCCCAATGTTTTTCTAAAAAACCCGCTTACAGAGTCACTAAGATTATATACAATTGGTGATGCATTTCGTGTTGTAGCTTTATAAGGAAATAGTTTGAAACATTTATCAGCCACATGATTCAACCTATACGAGTCAAATGGTTTATCTCCTGGATTTGTTCCTGGATTTTTTGCATTGAAATTATACTTAAAAAGTTCTTCATCAAAAAAATACTCTGACATTATTTCACCACCTTGAATTTGTATACACCAAATTTAGTTTTTTCGAGTACTGCCTTTCGTCCGTCTTCGGCAAGCACTATAATATTCTTATCCGAAGATCCTGTTTTCAACATTTTAGAAATGAAACTTATAAAATCTGCATGATTATTTCTATCTTCTGCTGTTTGAACATAGCCGGCTTTTAACTTCTTAATTAATTCATATAAAGAAAAGTCCACATCCAAATGAATAGGTCTTCCATCGTTTCCCTGATACTCAACGACTATGTATGGTAAAAACCTCTGTAAATTTTCTTCGTTTTTGTCTTGAGGAATATTATCTATGAAGGCTTCAAAATCAATATTTTCATATAAAGATAATCCCTTATGTGTATCATCTATACAAATGTTGCCTTCAGATTCATTTCCGCACCAATTAACAACTGCCTCCTCAATGTCAGAATAAAGTGTACTTAATCCTGATATTTTACCTGCATTATAACTATATAAATCGCGAATGAAATCCATGAATAGCTTGTCGTCCGAAACATCTGCTAACATTACTTTTGTTCTAATCAGAATATTAAACACTTTTGATTTCAAAGCTTTGTCTTCATTTATTACATCTAAAGATTTTTTTGTCCCTAAGATATCTAAATATGGTGATTCAACAAAATACTCGTTGACTGTTTTTGATACATCATCTGCAACATAATATTCAATTGCAACATCATCAGCATTTTCATCTCTCATTAGTAATGGATCATATTTCTGTGTTCTATTCATAATGGTAGTTATATCATTACTATCAAAAATAATAGTAGGCATAATGCAATCCAAATAATCCTTTAAAAACTTAGACATGTTCACGGAACTCTTTTGCAACTTTGAAAAATCAAAACTCTGTGCAACAATAATATCATATATATAATTCAGAAGCTCTCGCGTTGTAAGAATTTCTTTATCTTTTATAATCACTTTAATTAGCATATTAGCCATAAAATGACGCACCTTGGAATTTCTCAGATAATCATAATTCATTTTTACAGGACATTTGCTTTCTAACGGGCATATCATGCAATCTGATTTATACGCTTCACTAAATGGATTATCTTCATCTTCATCTACTATTTTTTCAAACAATTTTTCAATATATTCTGGATTTATCCCTGTCTTATTAATCAAAAACATATGGTAATCAGAAAAACTAATATGTTGAAAAGAACTGTTACTGTCATATTCTGTTTCATTTACCTTTGATGTTAAAATATTTGTTTTAACAACATATTCTTTTAATTTTCTAAATTCTTTTTCATATTCTGATTCAATAAAATTACTTAATACACCAAGATTAATGGCGAGTATTACATTTTTTCCTGGTTTCTCCAGATTATCATCTTTATAGCCAGATAATAACTCATATAATGTTTCTATAGCTGTCTTATCCGGTGCGCTACTCTCAGTTGCATCGTTATGAACAACATAGTTCTCAAGAAGACCTTCCTGATTTGAATTCTTAAGATAAGATAGTAAATGAGATTTACCATCTCCTGCACTTCCGCATAACAATACAAGTGTTTTTTTATTTGTTACTTTAATAGCACGCAAAATTGTTTTCAGATCTTCTTCTGCATCTCTGACAACATGCATATACTTTTTAAAATCATCAAATGTATCAATATTATCAATAGAATCACTTGAAGATTTTCTTAGCCTGTCCAGTTTTTTAGTAAAACTACATCCGCTCATATTTTATCCCAACCTACTTTTCAATTTGTACTACATCATCAAAGCTACATTCTAGTTCCTTACAAATACGTGCTAACACTTCTAATGATACCATTTGGTCATTGTTCATTTTCGTAAAAGTACTTGCCGCAATTGAAGTCCTCTTCCTAAGTTCTGTTTTTGTCATGTTACAATCAATCAAATGTTTCCATAAAGGTTTATATGTGATTTTAATACTTTCATTAGACATTCAAATCCCTCCAGATCTATCAGCAAAGATCTATATACCTATATACCTATACCTATACCTATACCTATACCTATACCTATGAGTTAGTATAGCACTTCGCTTTCCTAATCACAAGATAATATGATGAGTTCTCGAAATATGTATTTCCGTAAAGTGAAATTTTAAATTCCAGTTTATTCAACCCTCGTAAAGGATTTAATTCTCGTAATTCTCGTAAAGCGAAAACTTAAACCTGATTTAATTCTTTCGAAAATTTGTTTTTCTCACTAAATCATTTTTTATTGTACCATAATTTTCCATAGTTTGACACATTATTTAGTCATAAGATAGATACCATTTCGATATGATAGATATTTTCTTATTCTTCTACAACCCAAAAGATCACCTTTGAAAATATCTAGTACCACTGGTTAAAACGACAATAATCCCAAAGAAAAGCAACCGAAGATTTCTCCTCGATTGCCTACTCTAATATTTCTTACACCACTCTATTTCTTTATTTTAAATGTCTTCGTCATGCTTCCTGTTAATCCACTACCTTCAACAGCCTGAATGGTCACGGTTGCTTTCCCTATTTGAACGTTATTCTGGTAGCTTACTGTGTAGTCACGCTCCTTTACAAGGGTTTGGTTTTTATAGACTAAGGAAATAGCAGGTTTTAGCTCACTGCTTGTATATTTCTGTGTCTTTAATCCCTTTACACTGAACCCCTTTCCAAGTGGGATCGCTTTAATATGGAAGGTACTCATTAAGCTTCCTGTATAGTTGCCTTTTCCTGTTACTAGGACAGTTGCGGTACCAGCGACTAGATTATTCTCATAGGATAAGCTATATTCTTTTTTATTAACCAGCTTCTTTTTGGTTCCGTTCAGCGATACGGTAGCCGTTGGAGTAATCAGTCCACCAGTGAACTTTTTCTCCGTGATTTTTCCTATCGAATAATTTTTCACAATGCTCTTTGGCTGTATGGTAAAGTAAAGAGTTTTACTACCTTTATAAACTTTTCCTTTTCCCTTTACGATGACGGAAGCCGTTCCAGCATTCTTATTATTCTTGTAGTTTACGGTATAATTTTTTTTATCAATTGAATTACCTGACAAATCCTTCAGTACAATTTCTGGTTTATAAGCTTTGCCACTATAGATAAAGCCTTCCTTTGGTACCTGGCCATCCATAAAACTTATTTCTGTTGAGGAGATTGGTAAAGTACCTGCTTTATAAATGAGAAACGTCTTATTGATGGTACTTCCTGCATAGTTTCCATTTCCGGAAATAGTCATGGAAGCCTTTCCAGGTTTCGTATTGTTTTTTAATTTTGTTATTTTATAATCCGTCTCTTGTTCAAGTTTATTATTGCCATCCATAATGATTACGGTAGGCGTGATTTCTTTTCCTGTAGCAGTAGTGTCATAAACCTCAATTGCCGTTTTGGAAATCTTTTTAGGTACGATTGCAAATTCTACGCTCTTAGTTCCTACATAATTTCCTATTCCATAGATGACTGCTTTGGCTGTTCCTACATTCTTATTATCCTGATAGGTAACGGTATAGTCTGTTCCTGCTTTTAATGTCACCTTTTGATACCGAACAGTAAGAGCTGGAGTAATAGCATCTCCTGTATAGGTCTGCTTAGCAATTACTTTCACAGTAGCATCTGAAATTTTTCTTGCCTCTTCGCTCTTTATCCAATACGCATAGAGTGTGGCATCTTCTCTTATTCTTGTATTTTCTGTATACTGAACTCCTCTTCCAAAAGGTTTTGTATACCATCCTCCGAGCAGATACCCTACTTTTGTTACCACTGGCAGAGTAATTGTGTTGCCATATGATACCGTCTGACTTTCTATTTCTGTAGAACCTTGAGAATCAAATGTGATTTTATGATCGCGATTGTAGTATAACGTCGATGCATTATTGTAATCATAAATATCCTTTGCACCACTGGACAAACGATAGGTTATGGTTCCCTCTGTTTCTGTATCAAATGCCCATTCACCAAAGGTGAATTTCAGACTTTTTGTCTGTGAAGCAGTCAATGAATCAATTGTTTTTGTTTCCACTGGTGTCTCACTGTCATTTATATAGGCACTCACAGCAGTACTGGACGCTGCGAATTTGCCTTCATTTTTTATAACAATATCCGCACCTGTTTCATTTCCCGATACTTTTATTGCAGATAATGATATATCCGTCTCTCCCAGCGTAAATTCTGCGCTGTTATTTGTCGTAATGTTTTCTGTTACTCCGCTTTCAGTAACAGAAATCGTATATTTCTGGCTTGTCAAAGTCGCTGGAAGGGTAAATGCTGTTTCTAAGCTAATGCTTTCCCCTACTCCGATTGATACTGCCTTTTCTGTCTCGCTTCCTACGATCGTTCCATTCGAATCACAGATTTTAACATCCACTTTTGTAACGTCACTAGAACCCCTGTTTTCTACTTCCACATTAATCGGAAGTGCTTTTCCCGATGAGACACTGTCAAAATCATAATCAGCCCCAGACACCTTTAAATCATGCGTACTGTCAAGGTAAGCAAAGGCAAGGTTCTTCGTTCCATTTTCCGTGCTAAAGTCTCCCTGCATTAAGATTGTCATCAAATGCCCGTCAACCTGATCGGCACTAAAGTCATAAATACATTTTTCCTGTGATGTCATACGGACTGGATTTCCAAATACCCCTGCTGTGCTATCATATTTTGAAAGATACAGGTTATTTTGTTCTTCCGCATCCGCGAGTGTCATTACAAGACTATCCCCGCATAATTGATAACGTACTGGCGATGCCGCACAATTCTCAGACACCAAAGAAGATATGGTACTTGTTGATATTGGCTTATATTTTAATGAGTTATTATCAATCCATGCAACACAATGCTCTGTAGTCCCCACGGTGCCTGTTGTAACATTCCAAATGCTTCCAGAGGATACGGTTGTCTGCGTAGCACTTCCAATTGGCTGTGTATACAGGGTATGATCATTGCTGGTTGCAGGATTATTATCTCCATCCACGATGTAGATTGCCTCACCACTCTCCGCTTTCAGTTCCGTAATACTGTTTAGACCTGATTTTAATGTCTGTGGTTCTGACCATCCTGTTGTTTCTAACGTGCTATATTTAATACTATTTGTTGTATTTCTTCCAAAAACATCAGTATTGGAATTGGAAGTCCATACAACCGCTACTTTACCATTTACCACAGTCATACATGGCATGGTATCATAGGCAGAATCCTGGGTTCCTGTCATTTCTTCTCCGTCATACCCCGAAACAACCGCTGCATTCTCTGAAACTTCATTTTCTGATACATTATTTTGTGATATGTTGTTTTCCGATACTCCATCTTCCAAATCATCAACCAAAGCATCCTCATCTGACGGATACATTTCTAATCCCGATGCACTTCCCGTAACAGGTTCACCACCAGTAAGTCGTGTCGGTGTTCCAAATTTCTTGGTGCTAGAATCAAACTTGGCACAGGTAATGTCTAAAGCTCCTACCATATCCTCAAGGGTTGATTGGTCAGTAAAGGTTTTCGATTCATCCGCATAGCAGAGATAAATATCATTGTTATATTCAAATAGACTTGGGTAGTAATCTGCTGTATTATTACCATCCAGTTTTAATGGTTCATTCCATGATTTATTTGCTGCATCCCATACCGAATACATCAGACAGGAATAGTTATATTTGTCTCTGTCTTCTGCATCTGTTGTAAAAACTAAAACCGCATCTGTTCCATTTGATATTAACTTTGGAGAAGATGCTCCATAAGTATTCGCCAATATAGGATAAAGTGCATTCAAGGATTCTTCTGCTCCCCCAACACTGACTTCTTCTCCTGAGCTTTCCAATATCTCTTCTGTACTTCCAATCCATTCCGATTGTCCTGCAAGATAGTCTCTGCTTGCAACCTGATAATTTGATAAGTCATATAAATCTATGGAAGTTCCCTCACTGCCTCCTGTTCTACTTTTCTTTATTAAGGATAAAATATCATAAGTATCACTTTCTTTTAGGGTGCATGTAAATTCTTTTCCAACTAAATATGCTATTAAGCCACCCGCAAGCTTCGCCTCGAGATTTGTCAATCCACTTTTTTTGTATTGTGAATATCCTCCTGGTACTATATAGTTCGCACTAACATCGCCTCGTACATATCCTCCTACCATTGCTGTTGTTCCAACACCTGTACCTGCTGCAATCTGTAGCTTTGCTTTTGGATCAAATGTCAAATCTGAAGTAAACTTAAATTTCTTTTGATCGCTTTTTATCGTTCCTGTTAGAGTGATATTACCATCTAATCCCCATGATAGATTTAATGTTACAGGAACTACATAGATCATACTTTGAAAGCTCTTTGTATCTTCATAGGATATGTAGAGGTTGACATTACCAGTAACACTTTTAAATGCACCTGCATCGTCAAGTTCTGCCTCTAGATACCCTGCTGCATTCATACTTACTTTGTCACCGAATAGAATTTTACTATCCTTTGCTCCTGCCGTCATTGATTTTAATAATTCTTTTTGCTTTTTTGTATCCTTAACATCTTTTAGTATATCGTAGCTTTTCTTTAATTTATTCCATTCCGCATCATCTATTGTACTGTCTTCTTCATCTGTATTAATGGTAATGCGAAGCTTATGTTTATCTGACTTTTCATAATAAAGAGTTGCTGGAAAGTCACTTGGTAATCCCATGGAAATAGTCTGTCCATTAAGGAATGGCACGGAATTGGGGATTGTAACATCTATACTTTCTCCATCGAGTTGTAGGGTGAAATCAGTATTGGTATCCTGTCCTCCACTCGTTCCTCCCGGCGTATTGCTCCAGAGAGAAGATGAGAGAGGAATAGACAAAGCTGGACGAACAGCAAAACTAAAGCTATTATTAGCGTCGCCCTTCCTAATAATGTAGCCGTCATAGTTGACATATGCCGCGCAATACGCGTTAAGGCCCGGTGACCGTAGCCACCACTTACAGTTGCTTCCCACAATGCTACTCTCAACAGCTTCATGCCATACACCCATTGCCTTTGCATAATCAGTGCACTTACTCCATCTGGAATTCGAATATTTATCATAACCTGTGGAGAAACCATATTTGCTCTCTACCATATCCTTGATAGATATAAGATAGACCTTATCGGTTGTATTATTACCGCCTTCTGTACCATAATAAGGATTGTTTTCATTTAGAATGGTAGATTTTTGTATTGCATTTTGTTCATTACCCGAAAATGCACGTTTAAAAAATTCATTGTTCAGATAGTTACGTAGTTTACAGTTCTCCCATGTAATACCGGTATGGGTGTCATCGTATTTCTTAACATCAAGTGCAGTCTCTGCTAATAAAAAAAGATTGTTTTTATCGTTATGTAGCACACGCCACTTAATGGGTTCGTATTTAAAATAATGATAACCGTTATCAGACCAATCATAAAAACCACCTCTATAGTAGTTTGTCATTTCCTCATTAAGTCTTCTATATTTCACTCCATTGACCGTAGCTGTGTAGTCATTGTTTGCTGTATAGTTTGCATTCTTAATAGCATCGGTCAGTGCACTGCCTTTGACCTCACTTTGGGGATAGGAGCCAAAGTAGACACAGTCATAAGTGGCTGTATCTGTTATTGCATTATAGGTGGGATTTTTTGGATTGGTGCGTCCTGTAGTTATCTCCGCCCTGTCTAGTATGGATACGTCGTTGGTTTCTGTTTCGTTTGAAGAAAGCACTGTTTGATTTACATTATTTACTTCCATACCTTCCATTGCATATGTAAGTTGTGGCAGACTAACTACCATAGCTACTGATAATATCAGTGAAATGATTTTCTTTCCCCTTATTTGTTTCATTGCTTTTTCTCCCTTGTTTTTTGGTCTGAAATGTGCACTACATATTGCAGAATACCTTCTGCGAAAAGCCTATTTTCATCAATACTGCCAAAATAATTTTATGACTTATGTAGAATATCTGGTGTCATTTTCTAAGATATCTATCCAATCAAACACCAAGTATTCTAATTCTAATAGAATCAACTTACTAAATTCTGTTATACTTGCTCAATTAAAATGTTTCCTGTTCCGGTTATTGTCATATATATAGATCTACGATATTCTCCAAACTGATTATGCGGACCCTCTGGAGTAACAATACTGATACTATATTGTATTTTAAGACTGTAATTAGGTGTTACATCCCGCCCTTCAAGTTCCAAACACTTCTTTATATCATCTATGTATGCATTTTCTAATGTTGTCCAACACGGAATTATATTAAACTCGATTTTACTCCCTTCTTTAAAACAGGGACGAATTCCAGGACTTAATCTCTCTTGCTTCCCCTTAGCTGCCTCATATAAATCCAAGTAAATCCAATTACGTGGCGTACCTTGTTTGTCCATATATCTAACTCTATAATCACATTCATTATTTTGTAGCACAAAATCTTCTCTTTGTTCTGGCTCTACTGCAATCGTTAATTTCTTATTACTAAGAAATTTAACAGTTCCCCTTATTTTAATCATTTCTTCATTATCCACTATCATATAATATTCCTCCTATGCCTTTATTTGTTTAGTATTTAACCCTTTTCTCTTCTCGCATTATCTTGTAAACTAGAAATTGCTTTGACTGCATTTAATACTGGTTTTTCCAATATGTCCCATATTCAACCTCTTCTTTCTATTTTCAAAAATATACTGTATTTTCCTCTCCTTTTTTCTCCTGTTCCATTTCTAATACATATCATAGTCACCATCCATACAAATAAAATTTAAATAGATTTTCATACAAAATCATAGCATAATTTACTTTGAATTTCCATATTTTTTCAGATTAAGAAAATATCCCAAAATACTCATCTATATTTTCTCTAAATCATCCACCCTATCCATCAGCCAAAGTAATCCAACTGTACCATATTTGGTTAATCCAAGTGGAACTAAAAATACCCCTACTGCCAACGCAAACGATCCGACAACCTGTTGCCAGGTACTATATTCTCCAAATATCCAAAATATTATAGTTACTATTCCAATAATAGATCCACTGAAATATCCTATTCCAGCAAAGACACTTCCTGCTGTTCCTATCATAAAATAAAGTACTGTAAGAACAAGATTCAAAATTAAACATACTATTTTTAGTAACAATCTTAATAGTACAGCTACCCCTCTAAACACAAAATTATCCATTCACATGCACCCCCCTAACTTCTGTATCATAATACCATGTTTTTCACTTTTGGACATCATGTCCAAAGGTTCCTATTTAGCCATTCTTTTGTTTCTTGTAAATTGAGGCAATTCATGATTTACTTCGGCCTGGTAGTAACCATTAATTGTTGTTGATGCATTGAACAATGCTGCTAATATATATTTTTTAATATTTTTTATCTTTGTTGTATTTTCTTGGAAGCATCCAATCACATACTCGATATGATTTGAATCTAATTTCAAAAACTTACTTTTCACAAGTTGTGTCGGATATTGATTACTTGCAATTAATATAGTCTTACCCTGATTCAGGACTGTCTCCAACATCAAATCCAAAATACCATTAATAAGCTCCTTGTCATATGGATAACGCTCCAGAAGTATCCCATAATCAATGTTTACTTTTATCAGATCCAAATATGCTGTTACCTCATACATCTCATCGTTATCGCATCTAAAATCTTTTTGATCTGATATGATTTGATTTGATTTCGTATAATTCAAATTAGTATTATTTAAGTAAGTATTACTAATAAGTGCCTCCTGTCCTGGCAGTTCTTGAGCCTCCATTATGGTAGTTCTTAATCCTCCGATTCCAGCAGTTCTTAAACTTCCTATTTCGACACTTCTAGAACTTGCCATTTCGACAGTTCTTAAACTTCCCGCTGTTTTTGCTTCTTCCACAGAACATTCATCCTCTGCCGAATAGTCTTTGGGTACAAGAAAACTCTTTACATATAGAAGGCTTGGAAGTCCAAGCCCCCTTCTTTTCTTCTCCACCAAACCAAAGCTTTCAAGCTCCTTTAAATGCTTAATTGCCATTTTTTCTGTTAACCCCATATCTTCCTGTATTTCTGCAATTTGATAGATAATATAAACTTTATTTTCTGAATCAAACCATCTATTCTTCATAGACAGATTCATACGATCCAGTAGAATTCCATAGAGAAGTTTGGAAGCTAATGATAAAGATGCAAACATCGGATCAGTTATCATAGACTTAGGTATTCTGATGAAATTAAATTGATCGGCTTCTGATCCATAGTAGTAATTAAATGTCATCTTCGTCACTCTCCCTCATTTTCAGACTTCCATTTCTCTAATAATGAATAAATAATTTGTTCCATGTCTTTCGTTGAATACCCTGATGGAAAATAGGAAATTAGCTTTTTCTCTGGCAAAGTAATCTTTGTTGCCGTCTGTTTTTCCATGTTTTCGTTCAGAATATATTCAACTAAGGACTGTGTCAGTGTTTCTTTTTCAGCTTGTCTTCTTAAATTTACGATATGTTCAAGCTTGGGACAACTAGCCCCTTTGCAAAGAATGCAATTCATAATCCATTCCTGGACTTGCTTCTCTAAATAGGATAGCTCTACTCCACATACCAGTTGCAACTTCTTTTCATCAATCATATCAAGAATTTCCGGTATTAGTTCCGTCAACCGCATATATCGCTGTACCTGCCTACCAGAGATTCCATTGCTTTCTCCGACTTGTTCATGACTCCACTTTTGCACATCGTGTCCTAAAGATTTCCCCCTATGTAATAGCGCATCATGTTTCATTTTAAAAGCAAAGGCTTTCTCACTTGGAAGGATCTCTTCTCTTTGAATATTCGAATCCACCATAATAATAATCGATTCATCATCCGTTAACTCCTTTACAATAACAGGAATTCGCTCTACTCCTGCCATCTCTGCAGCATGCTTCCTTCTGTGCCCAGAAATCAATTCATATCCACCCTCATTCCTGCTCCTTACAAGTGCAGGTGATAATACTCCATTCAGTTTTATACTCTCTACCAGCTCTTCCATTTTTTTATCATCTTTAACCTTGAAGGGATGATTTTTGAAATTGTGTAGTTCTGAAAGCTGTACTTCAATACAGCTTTCCTGGATATCTACTCCTAATAATTCATCGTAGCTGGTAAGTTTGATTTTTTCTCCACTTCTACTTTTCATTTTTAAGTACCTCCATAGTTAAAGATTGGTAGGCACCTGCGACCTTTCCTTTTGGTTCATGCACGAAAATGCTCTTTCCTTCTGCACTGGTTTCTGCTGCTTTTACTGATAATGGAATAATACTATGAAAGATATGTATCTTCTTTTCATATGCCTCATGAAGTTTCTCTGAGATATCCTTGGCATAATTCGTTCTGAAATCAACCATTGTTAAAAGTATTCCTTGTATTTGTAGCTTTGGATTCAGCTGTTTTCTTACTTTCACGATTGTCTTGATTAACTGCTGTAATCCTTTTACCGGTAAATAGGCTGCCTGAACCGGAATCAATACCGCATCCGCGCAAGCAAATGCATTAATCGTAATCATTCCAAGAGAAGGCATACAATCTATCAAAATATAATCATAACGATCTCTTATACTTTCTACGTATCCTTTCAAAATCAACTCACGGCTCATAACATTCACCAATGAAACTTCCAATCCCGATAGTTCTATATTGGCAGGTAATAAATCTACACCTTCTTCATGCTGAATAATCCCATCCTCTGGTTCTCTCTCTTCATCATTAATGATACCAAGCATCACCGAAGCTAATGTGATATCCATCTGATCCGGTTCTTCATATCCAAGACTTGCAGTCAGACTTCCTTGTGGATCTGCATCAATTAGAAGAACTCTCTTTCCAGCACGAACTAATCCAATTCCCAAATTTGCTGTTGTTGTAGTTTTTCCAACTCCACCCTTTTGATTTGCAATTGCAATAACATTGCAACCTTTAGTTTTATTACGCATATTTCTTCCTCCTTTTTTTGTTTGACCATAACAAAAAAGAACACCTTCTATTTCTAGAAAAGTGTCCTTAAAGTACAAAATATTCAAATTCAGTTATTATCACTTATTATGCGTTGCAAATTTGTTGTAAATTACAGTTCAAAAGTCTTATATCCCTTGATTTTACTGGATTTATTTATCTAATGATTTCATCGTCGGAAAATGAATTTGGCTTAGTATCATGTAGTCTACATTTGTCTACCAAGCCTTGTTTCCTTGACTTCTCCCTCTTGTTCTCTGATAATACAGTCTACCAAAGTCTAAGAATTTAATGTCAATTTGATGTAAAACACTTTTTTTGATGTCAGTATATATATTTAAAAGATATCCTCTATCAAGGACTCTTTCCTAAAAAATATCACTATTTTTTTCTAACGCTTTCATTGCTTCATGTTTCTTCAATTCTGTTGCTTCTGCATAAATGTCCATTGTTGTCTCAATGTTGGCATGACCCATAATATTCTGGATTACCTTGAGATTTGTTTCATTTTCACAAAAGCGTGTACAAAATGTATGCCTTATATGATGACATGAAAAGTGTGGAATCATTATCGGCTTTCTACGTTGCTTCTTTGCACTAATAATCTCTTCTGCATTGTAGGCTTCGTAAATTCTTCTTATTGCCCGATTGATTACACTTGGATTCAAAAGCTTTCCTTCTCTGCTACAAAAGATGAAACCACTCATTCCTTCAACTACTTGAGTATTAAATCCAGTTTCCTTTTGCGCTTCATACTCATCTTTAAATGCTTTATCAACTGCTTCAAGCATTGGAATATGTCGAACTCCTGCTTCTGTTTTAGGGGTAGATATATGAAATTCGCTCTTATGCGTTTCTTCCATAAACATATAGATTGTCGCATGATTTATGCTAATAAAACGATTCTCGTAATCTACGTCTTCCCATCGAAGTCCAATAATTTCTCCGATTCGACATCCGGTTCCAAATAACACTGTCAGTAGTGGCAACCAATGGGAATATATTGGGCTTT
>JAQUUB010000180.1 GCA_028694115.1 Lachnospiraceae bacterium | reverse complement strand
CTGAAGAGTTAACAACAGTGAAAACTGAAATTGAGAATTCTTACAAAGATTTATTTGAACTTATGCATTCATTAAATGGAACAACAGACGAAGCTAAGGCTGAATTGGAAAATTTTATGAATCGTATGTGTAAATAAGAGATTTGTGTAAAATATTATGAAACTAAGAAACTAAATCATTTATTTACTAAGATTTAATATGGAAAAAAATTCCATATTAAATGAAATTGCAGAAGTTTTTGTGATAAAAGAGGAGAAGAAAATGGCAGAAATAAAATACGATATAACCAAAGAACTGGGAGTATTATCCGAAAATGCAAAAGGCTGGACGAAAGAAATTAACCTGATTTCTTGGAACGATAGAGAACCAAAATTTGACATCCGAGAATGGTCACATGAGCATGAAAAGATGGGCAAGGGAGTAACTATTACCGCTGAGGAATTGAAAAAATTCAGAGATGTGCTGAATGAGATGGAGTTGTAGAAAAAAAAACAACATTTTATTTGTAATTTAATAAATATAGTATATAATTATTATAAAATAAGAATTATCACTAAGGAGGGGTTTTATGAAAATATCGCTTAGGGACAAATTCCCTGAAATAACAGTAGAAACAACAAAAGGAATGATTCATTTACCAGATGATTATCAAGGAAAATGGTTTGTGTTGTTTAGTCACCCGGGAGATTTTACTCCTGTATGCACCACTGAATTTGTTTCTTTCCAAAAGAAAAAGAAACAGTTTGATGATTTAGGTGTTGAATTAATTGGATTGAGTGTGGATAGTTTAGAATCTCATGAGAAATGGATTCAATGGATAAAAGAAAATATTTATGTTCAAATAGAATTTCCTATTATAGATGATGAGAAGAGAAACGTTTCTCAAACCCTTGGATTAATTCATCCAAATGAAGATGATACAGCGGCAGTTAGAGCAGTAATTATTGTAGATCATAATGGAAAAGTAAGGACTATGTTGGAATATCCTAAAGAGATAGGAAGAAACATTGATGAGATATTAAGAACGGTGAAAGCATTAAAATTGGCTTCTATTAAGAAAGTTTTTTCACCAGCAAATTGGCCTCATAATGAAATTATTGGAGATAAGGTTTTATTTCATAGAGGAGAAAATGATGTTCCGGCATTGGACAAGGAAAGAGGGATATATAGTTTATCCGACTGGTTTGTGTATAAGAACTTAGATGAGCAAGAGTAATTTATTGGAAAAAGATATAGACGCCCAAGCATCAGATACAACCCGTATCTGGTGTTTTTTTGTCTAAAAATCTTCAAATATTTACCATATAGGAGTATACTTTAAGCAAGAATTAGTGGAAATCTTTGGATATGTTTGGACTGGGGGCATAAATTTATGATTAAAAAACGTCAATATTACATATGGCAGTATCAGCTGGATGACTTATACGAAAAAGATGGGAAGCTTATGGTAAATATTTCAAAGGATGATGCAGTTACCACAAGCGAAACCTTGCTATATTATATTTTAAATGAAAAGATTAGGAATAAGGAATATAAGGAAATTGGGGAAGAAGAAACAGAAGAGAAAGATGCAGATGGGGAAAAGGATACCAATGTAAATAAAAAAGAGAACAAATTACCTATCATTACAATAGAAACCGGTAGAAGTAGGAATAAAGAGCAAACAGCAAAGCTTGAAAAATTGTTAAAGGAAGGTTTTAATATTAATACAAAACCTTTAGGCGAGTTTGTATTTCTAGACAATGTGCTTTCTGGTTCTCAAAATAAAGAATGCAGGCAGATTTTTGTCTATAAAGATTATTATGAAGAATTAAAGAAATATATTTCCCTTGGGATAGAGCCCACAAAGTGTACTATATCTAAGAATCTTACCAGAAATGCTTTGACCACTACGGATGTATATTTAGTTCCAGTTGCGATGGATAAGCTAGGGATTTGCATTATTCCAGACTGCGAAGTTCCTGTATATGAAGATGTCCGCATGGTAAAACCTTACTCTCGTACTCCAGAGGAAGAAAAACAATATGAGGAATTAATGGCTTGGATTGAAGCGGAAAAAGAATATTCTAAAAAGGTCAAAGAAGTAAGTGAAGCGGTCAATTCCAAAGAATGTACGGTAGAGAAGAAACCAAAGGAAAACAGGCAAAAGGGAACATATAAGACAGTTAACCAGTGGAAAGAAGCTGGTCAGAAAGTAAAGGCGGAGGAGATTGAGAATCCAAAATCCAGAACTTATGTGGATACTAAATCGAAATATTACGCTTTGTATATAGAAGAGCAGACAGAAGAAATTTCAGAAGATGATACAAAAGAAATTCCGATTACAGAATGGTCAACAGGACTACAGCTTGGTACTGAAGAAAATCATGAATGTATGGAAAATGTATTCGATGGCATGGGATTGGTGAGCAAGGAATTAGGAGAAAAATTTAAGAATTACTTAGATGTACCTTATAAGATTACAGGTTACCAGCTAAGATTGCCCAGCGTGAAAGGGTTTTTTCCGTGTGTTGACTTTCATGATTACTATAAAAAGTATGGCATAGAGACCATTACTGATATTTGGGGCAAAACTCATGCTGTAGAAGATATAGATTTACTCATAACGGAGTCAACTTTCAAAGCAAAATTAAACGTAACCGGACTGAAAGAAGATGGTTCTGAAAAGAAAGAATGGTTATTTTCTTCCATAGATGATTATAAAGACCGATTAATAACATATGGCTATGATGTCATTGGCATCTCAAATTTTGCAAAACCCATGGCAGAACAATACAGACGAGCTACCTATCAATTGTGGTTGGCGCTTGGTGTGGATAGATGGGACATCCTTGCGTTTGCCAATGTACAGGGAAATATTATTCATAAGGTTTTAACCATTTACCGAAAAGAAGAATTGGACTGGGAAGATATCAAGTATATTATAAGTTTTTTAAATCTGATTCAGAAGGAAAATCCGGATACTAATCTAGAGAAGGAATGTGGAGATGCTATTAAAGCCATTCACATCAACAAAAAAATGGTATTCGATAGAAAAGTCATCAAAACCATTAAAGATGTAATAGAGAAAAAAATCAAGGATATGTATCTCGGTAGGATGTATATTAAAGGGAAATATATGTATGTCACACAGGACATTCTTGCCTTTTTAAGTTATGCAGGGGCAGCGGATAAGAATAGCTGGGAGTACATGGGATTTTTGAAAGAAAAAGAATGCTTTAGCGGTGGAAAAATTCTCGGCAGAACTGTGCTTGCAAGAAATCCTATCGTAAGTTATTCGGAAATTACAAATGTTAATTTTGTGGATTATTCAGGAAAAGATGCAGAGTTTATCAGAGGGATTAATAATATAGTGCAGCTACCCCTTGGGACAGAACCAGATAGACTCGGTGGACTGGATAAAGATGGGGATGAAGTTTTAGTTTTAGATACTGACTATAATTTAAAGGATATTCAAATTGAATTTTTGCAGAATTACAATTTTATATCTAAAAAAGAGGATAGTAAGAATTTCGGGAAAAACGTACTCGAAGTATTTAATCAGGAACTTCAGGGGCATTTTCTTCAAAAGTTTCCAGACAAAGAGGCGGTAACATTAGAGGACTATATTGTGCCTTCTTTGGTGCAAGTTAATGATGAGGATAAAGCTACTGCTGCTAGTGAAGAATGGAACACGGAGAACGTAATTGATTTTATATTATCGTCTGAAGATAAAACAGGGCAAATTACTGATATAGATACCCAAATTGAAAATGTGGCAAACGCAGAGGGGGATTTAGAAAAATATGCGTTGCCTATTGCTATTATGAAAGATTTGCAAGGCAAAATGATTGATGCAAGTAAAAGTGGGCTATTTGACCAGGTAGTTGTGCCTGAGATTATTCAGCGTCGATTCAATAAAAGACCACAATTTATGTTTTACAAAGATGGGAATAAGTACAACAAAGATGAGTCGGTTGAATCAGCATTAGATTTTTTGGCAAATAGAATGGAAAAATTTGAAGATTATGTGGAAAAGGTTATGGTGGATAAAACACAACATAAAATTCAAAGTCAGAATTTTCAAAATCTCTACAATTATTTGATGAATCCAGAATTGGATGGAGAAATCGTTCAAAAGACGATTGACGATTTGCAAGAGGTGTATGTCCATTTTATAGACAGGAATCGGAATTTAGCTATATTAAAAGGAAATATAAATCCATACTCAAGTGATGATAAATATAAACGTGAGCGTGAAATTGTAGATCAGAAGTTTAAAGAACTGTATGAGAAAACAAAAATGGAGTCTGAGGAGATTTGCAATTGCCCATCACTTTTGGCATCAGCTGCCGTTCGTATGACTTATATCAATTCAAAATTTAACAAACAAAATGAGAATTATTCTTTCTGTTGGATAGTAGCTTCGGAAGGTATTCTTCAGAATATCAAAATACACGAAGATAAAGAGAAGATTTATGTAGTTCGGGCAAATAAATCTGGTCAGGATGTCTTTGAATGGTTAGGCGAGTATTACAAGACACAGGTTTCTACAGGAGAGTATCCTCTAAATTTTGATGATGATAAAAATATGAGTATTCCAGAAGAATATTTGAAAAAAGAAAATGAAGAGCTTGCCGATGTTTCTAATTTTAACCTGACCATTATGGGGGTAGAAAAAGGAAGAACAGAAGAGATTGCTGCGGAGATGCTAGGAAATTCTTATCCTTTGTTTGAAAATGAAAAAGGGTGGATTGGTATTTTAGGCAATATGAGTATTAAGGAAAATGAAACATTATCCGCAGGCTTAGATTTGAGAAAATATATCGGGCATGATGTTAACATCAAAGAAATTACTACTGCTAAAAATTCTCAAAGTGTAATAAAAGTAGTTGTGTCTATAAAAGGTTCTTGATAGCGCCAGCGAAGCTGGCTTAGGGTGGACAACGCAGAAATAATGGTTGTTTAAACTATTTTAATATCAAGGAGGACATGAACTATGAAAAACGATACTATTGTAATTACCCAAGAAAGAATGGCAGGATGGCTAATGCTAAACCGTTTCCATAAAATTGGTGAGAAACCTGATTTGAAAGATGCCAGTAGAAAGATTTATATTTTTAAGGATTCCCCGGAACTTAGAGAAACTATGGCAAAGTATAATCAGTTTAAAGAAATTCTAAACTAAAAAGTCGGAAAAGCAAGGAGAGGAACTAATTTGAATAATGAAAAGATACAAATGTATATTATAAGGTCATTAAATATGACCAATTGGTTATGTAGTAAAGGACATCGTATCCTGAAAGTTGAAGATAGTGAAATTGATTCAAGATTTAAAGTTTTCTTTTTCGCTGATACCAATAAATTACACGAGACTATGGCTACATTCTGCAGGGAGGTGTAACATTATTGGCAAATAGCGAGCAAATGATAAAGAAAAAATTACGTGTTGGAGACATAATAAGTAATCAACAAATTGAACAATGGAAAGATGGAGATGTTATCACTATTTCTGCTGGAACTGGTGCAGGAAAGAGTTATTTTATAAAGAATATTTTATTTTCATATGCAAAGGATGAAGGTAAAAAGATATTAATGTTAATTCATAGGACTAACTGTGTTGACCAGTTTAAAGCTGAGATTAGAAGAGATGGTAAGGAAAAATATATTGATATCATGACATATCAAGCTATTGAAACCAGAGAATTATATCATTATGGACTTGATATGAGCCAGTATAAATATATTGTATGCGATGAATTTCACTATTTTATTGGGGATGCCAGCTTTAATAAAACAACAGATATATCGTTTGAAAATATTATGAAACAGACTCACGCTACAAGAATATTTATGAGTGTGTAAACGCTATTATAATAGTTAACCACTTTTAACCGATTCGCTAGCGAATTAGTTTACCACCTTGAAATAAAAATCTTGTAAGATTTAAGAGTAGTAAATATTCTTACAAGGAGATGAAAGGTGTG
>JAQUUB010000179.1 GCA_028694115.1 Lachnospiraceae bacterium | reverse complement strand
GGTGTTGTAAGTTATAAGAGACTTTTTAGTGTACTAAAAGCTAAAAGGTCTCTTATAGTTTACAACTAAAACCTATCAGAAGGGAAAGGAGAGACAACATAATATGAATTATATAGGAATTACTGCATTGTATGAGAGATTAAGCCATGATGATGAATTGCAGGGGGAGTCAAACAGTATCACGAACCAGAAGAAAATTCTAGAGAATTATGCCAGAGAACGTGGATTAAGCAATTTTATGCATTTCACAGATGATGGAATATCGGGAACACGTTTTGATCGCCCAGGCTTTATGAAACTAATGAATTCAGTCAAAGATGGAGTAATCAGCACAATCATAATAAAAGATATGAGCCGTCTTGGTCGAGATTATCTTATGGTTGGACAGATACAAGAAATGTTACGGCAGAAAGGTGTCAGACTGATTGCTATCAATGATAACCATGATAGTAAAAATGGGGATGACGATTTTCTACCATTCAGAAATATTATGAATGAATGGTATGCAAAAGACACTAGCAAAAAGATACGTTCTACATTTCAAGCCAAGGGAAAGTCTGGAAAACACGTTGCTAGTTCCACACCGTATGGATATTTAAAGTCTGAAATAGACAAAAATCAATGGGTTGTGGATGAAGAAGCAGCGGAAGTGGTTAGGCAGATTTTTCAATGGACGATAGATGGTTTTGGACCATATCAAATATCGCAGTTATTGAAAGAACAGAAAGTGGAAATACCTGCCGTCCACATGGCAAGGTCCGGTCAGGGATTGAACCGAAACAAGACATTCAAAGATCCTTATAATTGGGGTTCATCCACAGTTGTCAGCATATTGAAAAAGAGAGAATACCTTGGTCATACTGTAAATTTTAAGACTAAAAAACATTTTAAAGACAAAAAGAGTCATTATGTTTCAGAAGATGAATGGTTAATCTTTGAAGATACGCAGGAAGCAATTATCAATCAGGAGACTTATGACAATGTGCAGAGGATTAGAGGAAATGTTAGAAGATATCCAGACGGATGGGGCGAAACACATCCGTTAACAGGTTTAATGTACTGTGCAGATTGTGGTGCGAAGATGTATGTTCATAGAACTTACAATGGAAAGAGGATGCCACAATATACTTGTTCTGCTTATACCAAAGTTCCTGTTGGTATGCTTTGTTCTACGCAACATCGTATCAGTGAAGAAGTTGTAATGGAACTGATTGCAGATATGCTTAGAGAAATCTTTAGGTTTGCAAAATATGATAAAACAGAATTTATAAGAACAATACAGAAAGCACAGGCAACAACAGAAACTGAGGAAATCAAGAGAAATAAGAGCCGACTCGTAGTAGCAAAAAGCCGAAGTGATGAATTGGAAAAATTGATTTGCAGAATTTATGAGGACAATATTCTGGGAAAATTACCAGATACACGATATGCAGTTTTGGACAAGCAGTATTCAAGTGAGATGAAAGCCTTAACCGATGAAATACAACAGTTGACGAAGAGCATCGTGAGTTTTGAGGCAGGAAAGCATGATACTGAAAAGTTCATAGCACTTATCGAAAAATATGAGAATTTCCGAGAAGTGACCACCACTATGCTGAATGAGTTTGTCGAAAAAGTGCTTGTTCATGAGAGAGACCGAAAAGGAAGTAGCCAGACAACGCAGGAAATCGAAATATACTTCAATTTTGTTGGCAGATATATACCACCTACTCTGGAAGTGGAAGTATCAGAGGAAGAATTGGAAAAGCAGAGAGAAATCGAGCGAATTAAGAATAAACGCCATGAACAGTATCTTAGACGTAAAACAAACGGTTGGCAGAGGCAGTATGAAGAACGAATTAAGTGTGATAAGCGTAAAAAAATGGAAGCTATGAAAGAACAGATTAGAGCTGAGGATGTAGAAAAGGGTATTTTTATTCCAATGATAACAGTTCCTCTAGCGGAACCAAAGAAAGAGGTACGAGCATAAATTTGACATATAATGTGAATGAAAAATAAAACACCTGTTCGCCGGGTAAAGTATTGACAATGTTGCACACTTTCTGTATTATTATCAAATGGGGGTTGTGTATGAAAAAGACAATATCAATAAGTATTCGCATTAGTGAAGAGGAATTAGAAAAATTTAAAAAAGTGGCCCAATTAGAGGCATATGCATCATATAGTGAGTTTATAAGAAGAACTGCGTTGATTGAAGCAACCAGAATTCTTAAAGCGAATGGCGAAACTCTAGAAGGAGAGGGCAAATAACATGAATAATAGTCTCATGGAACGTATGATAAATGAGCAGTTTAGTTTAGTCAGCATTGATTTATTTTCTGGTCCCGGAGGATTATGTACAGGATTTAAGTGGGCAGGTATTTTACCACTAATCGCAGTCGAATGGACAGACACTACAGTAGAGACATATTCGGTAAGTCATAATGCAGAAGTGCTACATCTTTCTGAATATTCAAACGAAGATGGTATAAATGAAGAGTATCTTGAACAATTTATGAGTGAAAGCACAAGAACTCTTTTAATCCATGGAGATATTAACCTTGTAAGTAGTAATATGATTAGAAATTTGTTGCAAGCAAGGTATGGTCTTGACTCGGTAAATGAAACAGTGGACGTTGTATCGGGAGGGGCTCCGTGTGAGAGTTTTAGTTTAGCAGGAACAAGAACACTTGGAGATGAAAGAGATGATTTGTTCAGCAATATTATTCGTATTTCTAGAACAGTAAATACGAAAGCTATATTGTTTGAAAATGTAAAAGGAATGTTTTCAAAAAGAAATGCAGAGGGTGAAAGAGGGGCAATTTTCCACTATATTTGCGATACATTTGAAAATGAAGATGTTAGGCCTGGATATAAATTAATTTCTAGAGAACAAAGCGATATATTACTAAAAGCGTGTGATTATGGTGTCCCACAGGCAAGAGAACGATTATTTTTAGTAGGAATAAGACGAGATTTGGAGAATGTTAATTTCTCATATCCGGAAAAAACCCATGGACCCGGACGTCAACATCCTTATGTCACAGTAGAAGATGCCATTTCAGATTTACCAAGAGTTGGAATGGGTGAGGGTACAGATTTAATTGATTACACACAAATTAATCAGTATGTTTCCGATAATCAAAGAGATTTTGTTTCGATAATGAGGGGACATTATAATGACAATCGAATTCATTCTTATATTCCACATTATTTAGTAGAACAAGGATTGTTTATGGATAATGTTGTAAGTGTTCATAAAGGTCCCGGTCATATTAGGAGAAAGCAAGATCTGTTAGCGCTTATTCGAGAGAGAGAAACAATGCGTTCTGCTTTTGAACGTTTAACGGAAGAAGGGCAGATTGACCAATACAGGCATCTTTTTCCAAACACAATATATGCAAGTAGAAATCGAAGATTATTGTGGGATGAACCTAGCTTTACAGTTACATCACATTGCCTAGATGAAATTTTACATCCAACACTAAATAGGGCAATCACACCAAGAGAAGCGGCAAGGTTGCAAAGCTTTCCAGATTGGTATCAATTTGCTGGGCCTTACGTTCAGTTTCATGGAGATAAAGTACAGGATAAATATGAACAGATAGGTGATGCAATTCCACCGCTTTTAGCAAGTGCATTAGCAAGGCAATTTGTTCAGTGTTTACCAGCACATATAGAATAAGTAACTAAAAGGAGCTTCAAACGAAGCTCCTTTTAGTTACTTAATAATTCGACTTTTCAGTTGGATACGTTTACCACGTTGTTTTGATGGGTATGTCCAAGAAAATGGAGTACCAAAGTTTCTTGAATAATTATTTGCCATAAGTTCATTGTAGTAATCTATAAGCCTGTGAATTGATGTTGAGTTATCAACTGTGTCATAAGTTAGAATGTATTCAGCCCACTGTGTTTCTGGTTTACCATATCCGTTTTCGCCACCCAATGCCCATAAGGACAGTTTTTTTATGTATGGAGCAACTACTTCTTGGAAACGTGCACAGTTTGTTTCGCCAAATGCACTTAGGCTTCCTGCATCTTGAAACTTTTCAAGAAGTAAGCGAAGTTCTGAATTATTTTTGTCTAAAACATCAGCAAATTGGTCAGCGGTATAATCATGGATAGTAACTTCCTTTGCAGAGCTACGTTTGCAACTAATGGTGTAATGGGCATGAGTTCCGTCTGAAAAATCCACATCGACTAATACATCAGTTTTTGGATTACCACCAGACGGCAAACGTCCAATGACTGATTTATCAGAAGTTGCTGAAATTGATACAGTTTTATCTTTTGGAAGTTCAAAGCATTCTACGATTGATGTGAAAATATTGTAGTGCATTCCCTCTAATGTAGCGGCTTGGGTTTTCCATTTTTGCAAATTCGCTGAATAGCTCAACAAATGTGCAACTCTGTCTTCAAATTTGTTGCCAAGTTTTCCCGCATTTGAACCATTGACAGTAGAACCTAAGACATACTTTTCGATTAGATTGTTAAATTCATCTTGTGAAAGAATATCATCAATAGAATAATATCCATTCTTTGAAAGAATAGCTGTTTTCTTGGCTAAGAATGGTTTTACATTTTTTTCATCCATTCCATCAGGATAAACAAGGTATGCAGAAATGATCGTGTCATCAATTTTCTTTAAAAAATAGGCATCCCAAAGTTGTCCCTTAAATCTATCTCTCATAGATGTGGTAGAGTATATTGCCCACTTATTTCCGTCATCAAATTCAATCAAAAATGGTGCATAGAATTGAGTGTCATCTGAATATCCTTGAAGTCCGATACGATAATTGGGTGTTATAGATTTAATATAACCAAGGTCAAGACAATGTTGCATAACTGCCTCTAAACTGTCCTGAGCATTTTTCCCATGTTCGGTGCGTTCTGAGTTTGACATAGACATAAATTTCCCCCCTTTATTGGTTATTTATTTTGGAAAAGAACATACGCATCAATATTAAGAGCTGATGCAATATTTTCTATATTTTCGATGGAAATATTTCTTTGTTCTCTTTCGATAGCACTGATATAAGTTCGATGCAAACCAGAAAGTTCAGCCAATTTTTCTTGGCTGAGTCCTTGCTCTATACGATATTTTTTTACATTCATTGCAAATACATGAATTAAACTCATTTGATCACCTCGATATTATAAAGTTATTATAAGATATTCAGACAATAAGTCTACAGACAATAAGTTTCAGAGATGCATCAGAGAAGATAAAATAATTCTGGCTATTAAGTTCTTATAGCCGAATTTTTTATGGCAAAGTACAGAGGTGCAACCTTTGACGGAGTTGAGAGGCAGAGCCTCCAACAGGTTAAGGGCGGTAGCCATTACCCAGTTAATGATGCTTGCGTCATTAAATACTGGGTATTACCTGACGCAAAAAAACAGGTTGGCAGTAAGCTGCCACCGCTTCGCTTAGAAGAAAAAAGCAGAAAGAGAGGAAATCTAAAATGAAACTAACAAGACATAATGGCAGAGCTGGAAAGCACGGAGCATATAATCCAAAGCATAATGACAGAGATTTTGAACTCGGAAACAGTGAGCATATTGATGAAGAACGAGCCAGACAAAACATCTATTGGGACTGCTATCAAGGATTTAGAACTCAAGATTTTCTTGGAGAAGATGGAAAGCCAAAATTAAGTTTTGAAAAGATTGAGCAGATTTATTACAGAGAAAATTATGGAGATTATGTTGATGCACAGAATGAAAGAAATGAGCAGAACAGACACACCGAAAGAAATCGAACTGTTGAGGATGTATTGAAAAATACTAAGACTTGCCCAGAAGAAACAGTCTACCAGATTGGCAATATAGATGCATCGGTCACAGGTGAAACATTGTGTAAAGTATCGGTGGAATTGATGCAACAGATTGAAGAAAAATTTGGAGAGCAGGTTCATATTATTGATTGGGCATTACACTTGGATGAGGCTACTCCTCATATTCACGAACGGCACGTTTTTGATTGTGATAATTCTT
>JAQUUB010000051.1 GCA_028694115.1 Lachnospiraceae bacterium | reverse complement strand
TGATATTTTTTTCATCTAACTAGCCCTCCTGAAGCTTTTTTTATTATAATCGGTTATCTTTTTTTATAAACTCTTATAAAAATGCATAATCCGTCATAATTATACTGCCTTCATCATATGTATATTTTAAATTTTTCACAATATGTGCCTAACTTTTGTGCCTATCTTTTTCACTAAATTTTCATACTTTTTTTATACATATATCACAATTTTTACATTTTTCAGATTATTTATGTTCCATAGTAATGAACAGATATTCATAATGCACTTCGCTACTTATTCGTAAACATCCATCAGATTTTTTGTTTACTCAAATGAAACAAGATAACAGTTTGTTATGCTTTTTAACATCATCAAAAAAGAAAAGCCACAGACCTGATTTCAAACTTCAAATCAGCCCTATGGCTTTTCTTTATATTGTGTATTTTACCAAGCGGATATTAAATGATGTCCACTTTTCTGTTTACCGCCTTATATAACTTCACTGCTCAACAAGATTATCTCGATAATCTTTCCTATGCATCCTCTTCCGGATTCTCTTCCACTTCTACATCTTCCATCGTTTCAGCATCTTCTGCCAGTTCTATATCATCGCTTACAGACTCAACAGCCTTTACCACTTCCACATCATCATCTTCATCAGAAATCTCAATTTCTTCTCCGTCAATCTCTGCTGAAGTAGACCTTACCTTCGCGATACTAGCCACTTTTTCATTCTCTGGAATGTTAATCAGCTTCACTCCGGAGGTCACACGTCCAAGCTTGGAAATGTCTGCGCAGTGCATACGGATAATGATTCCTTCTGTATTGATGATCATCAGTTCATTGTCTTCGTTGACAGCTTTCATGCCCACAACGTTGCCAGTTTTCTCGGTAATCTTGTAGCACTTCACACCTTTACCGCCACGATTCTGAACCGTGAATTCTTTCATATCTGTCAGCTTGCCCATACCTTTTTCAGATACGATGAGTAGATAATCACCTTGCACATCTACCTGCATTCCAATAATCAGGTCTCTGTCATTGAGGTTCATACCGCGCACTCCCATGGAGGTTCTTCCTGTTGCACGCACATCTGTCTCGTTGAAACGGATACACATACCATATTTTGTCACAAGAATGACATCTCTGTGACCGTCTGTAATCTTTACTTCAATCAGCTTGTCATCTTCTTTTAAGGTGATGGCTGCCAGACCTTTCTTTCTTACATTTGCATACTCAGAAATAGCTGTTTTCTTGATGATACCTTTCTGGGTTGCCATGAGCAGATACTTTCTGTCATCTACCGGGATAACTGCAGTGATCTTCTCATCAGGCATAAGCTGGAGAAGGTTGATAATTGCAGTCCCACGGGAGGTTCTGGATGCTTCTGGAATCTCATATCCCTTCATACGGTATACACGTCCGGTATTGGTAAAGAACATAATATACTGGTGGGTATTGCTCATAAACAATTCTTTGATGTAGTCCTCTTCGAGGGTCTGCATTCCCTTGATTCCTTTCCCACCGCGGTGCTGGCTCTTAAATGTATCCATGGTCATACGTTTGATATAACCAAGCTTTGTCATCGTGATAACAACATCCTCTTGTGGAATCAGATCTTCCATAGAGATATCGAACTCATCAAATCCGATGGAAGTTCTTCTGTCATCTCCGTATTTTTCGCTGATTAAGAGAATCTCTTCTCTGATGACTGCGAGTAGTACCTTCCGGTCCGCAAGGATTGCTTTCAAACCTTCGATTTTTGCCATCAATTCCTTGTACTCCGCTTCCAGCTTCTCACGTTCCAAACCGGTGAGAGCACGAAGTCTCATATCTACAATTGCCTGTGCCTGTGCATCGGAAAGACCGAACCGCTTCATCAATTCTTCTTTTGCAATCGCTACATTTGCGCTGCCGCGGATAATCTTGATTACTTCATCGATATTATCAAGAGCAATCAGTAATCCCTGTAAAATATGGGCTCTCTCTTCTGCCTTATTCAGTTCGTACTTTGTTCTTCTGGTAACGACTTCTTCCTGATGACGTAAGTAATATTTTAACATGTCCAGAATATTCATGACACGTGGCTCATTATTTACAAGTGCCAGCATGATCACGCCAAATGTATCCTGAAGCTGTGTATGTTTGTATAAAAGATTCAGCATAACATTTGCATTGACATCCTTACGGAGTTCAATACAGATTCTCATACCTTCACGGCTGGACTGATCCTCCAGATTAGTGATTCCATCCAGACGTTTATCACGCACCATCTCAGCGATTTTTTCAATCAATCTCGCCTTGTTGACCATGTATGGAAGCTCCGTAACTACAATACGGCTCTTTCCATTTGCCATAGGCTCGATGTTCGTGATTGCCCGGACACGAATCTTTCCGCGGCCTGTCCTATATGCTTCCTCAATTCCCCTTGTTCCAAGAATCTCAGCACCGGTCGGGAAATCAGGTCCCTTGATTACTTTTAAAATATCTTCTATTGTAGTCTTCGGAAGTGTTCCATCTTCCTCAATTGCAACCTCGTCATCAATAATCTTTACAACAGCAGAAATGACCTCACGGAGATTGTGCGGAGGAATATTGGTTGCCATACCTACCGCAATACCGGAGGTACCGTTGACCAGAAGGTTTGGATATCTGGAAGGAAGAACAGCAGGTTCTTTCTCAGTCTCATCAAAGTTTGGTGCAAAATCAACAGTATCTTTGTTGATGTCTGCCGTCATTTCCATGGAAATTTTACTCAGTCTTGCCTCAGTGTATCGCATGGCTGCGGCACCATCACCATCCACAGAACCAAAGTTTCCGTGACCGTCTACCAGTGGATAACGTGTGGACCACTCCTGTGCAAGATTTACCAATGCTCCATAAATAGAACTGTCACCATGGGGGTGATATTTACCCATGGTATCACCGACGATACGTGCACATTTTCTATGGGGCTTGTCAGGACCGTTATTCAGTTCAATCATGGAATAAAGAATTCTCCTCTGAACCGGCTTTAATCCGTCTCTTACATCCGGTAAGGCACGAGAAGCAATAACACTCATGGCGTAATCGATATAAGAAGATTCCATTGTCTTTTTCAGGTCGACGTCATGGACCTTATCAAAAATATTGTCTTCCATTTATTTTCTCCTTTTAAACATCAAGATTTCTAACATATTTTGCATTCTCTTCAATGAATTCTCTACGCGGCTCTACCTTATCACCCATCAATGTGGTAAATGTAAGGTCCAGCTCAGAAGAAGTCTCTTCATCCATTGTCACACGAAGCAGAACTCTGTGTTCCGGATCCATTGTGGTATCCCAAAGCTGCTCTGCATCCATCTCTCCAAGACCTTTGTAACGCTGAATTTTGTTATTTCCATCACGGCCGACTTCTTTGAGAATAGAATCCAGTTCTTCATCACTGTATGCATACCACTGCTTTTTACTTTTTTCCAGCTTATAAAGCGGCGGCTGTGCAAGATATACATATCCCTGTTTGATCAGTTCCGGCATAAAACGATAAATAAATGTTAACAATAACGTAGCAATATGGGCTCCATCTACATCGGCATCCGTCATAATAATAATCTTGTGATAACGAAGCTTGCTGATATCAAAATCATCATGGATTCCGGTTCCAAATGCAGTGATCATAGCTTTGATTTCTGCATTTCCATAGATACGGTCCAATCTTGCTTTTTCTACATTCAGAATCTTACCTCGAAGTGGAAGAATTGCCTGTGTTGCACGACTTCTTGCTGTCTTGGCAGAACCGCCGGCGGAATCTCCCTCTACGATATAGATTTCACAATTTTTTGGATTTTTGTCCGAACAGTCCGCAAGCTTGCCCGGAAGCGACATTCCTTCCAACGCAGATTTTCTTCTGGTCAGGTCTCTCGCTTTTCTTGCAGCTTCTCTTGCCCGCTGCGCCATTACAGATTTTTCTACGGTCATCTTGGCAATCGATGGATTCTGCTCCAGATAAATCTGCAGCTGATTACTCACAATATTATCCACCGCACCTCTTGCCTCGCTGTTCCCAAGCTTCTGTTTGGTCTGTCCCTCAAACTGCGGGTCTTCAATCTTGACACTGATGATTGCAGTCAGACCTTCACGGATATCTTCACCTGACAGATTTGGTTCGCTGTCCTTTAATAACTTATTCTTTCTTGCATAATCATTAAATGTCTTTGTCAATGCATTACGGAAACCAACAATATGGGTTCCACCTTCCGGTGTCGTAATATTATTAACGAATCCATAAGTATTTTCTGTATAAGAATCGTTATGCTGCATGGCAACCTCAACTGCGACGCCATCCTTGATTCCCTCACAGTAAATAATCTGCTCATAAATGGCAGTCTTGCTTTTGTTCAAATATGTCACGAATTCCTTAATACCACCCTCATAGTGGAAGGTCTTCTCAACCGGCTCTTCCGGACGTTCATCCCTGAGTACGATCTTAAGTCCCTTCGTAAGAAATGCCATCTCGCGGAAACGCTGCTTCAAGGTATCATAATCAAAAACGGTCTCTTCAAAAATCTCTTTGTCCGGAAGAAATGTGACTCTAGTACCGCTCTTGTCCGGCTCACATTCTCCTACCACTTTCAGCTTATAAGCTACATGACCCCTCTCATAACGCTGCTTGTAAATCTTCGATTCATTAAAAATCTCAACCTCCAGCCATTCAGACAGGGCATTTACAACCGATGCCCCAACACCATGAAGTCCACCGGATACCTTATATCCTCCACCGCCGAACTTTCCGCCGGCATGCAGCACAGTAAATACGACTTCAACTGCTGGAAGTCCTGCTTTATGATTGATTCCAACCGGAATACCACGACCATTGTCAGTAACGGTAATAGAATTGTCTTCGTTGATGGAAACGGTAATCGTATCACATTGGCCTGCAAGTGCCTCATCCACGGAGTTGTCTACGATCTCATATACCAAATGATGAAGTCCCCGTAAAGATGTGCTTCCAATATACATTCCCGGCCGTTTTCTTACTGCTTCCAATCCTTCCAATATCTGAATCTGATCTGCTCCATATTCCCCATCCTCAACTTGAGAGATGTGTTCCATTTCAAGATCAAATTCTGTACTTGATGCACCCATTCTAAAAACCTCCTAATTTTCTTTCGTTTTATTCCACTGTTCCACTTTTCACATGAAAAATCTTGTTTATAGAAAATCTATGATTTACAAACTCATCCAATCCCGTACAGGTAATGACGGTCTGTATATCATGAATACTGTCTAATAAATAGTTTTGCCTGTTTTTATCCAGTTCAGACAACACATCATCCAATAACAAAATTGGCGTGTCTCCAATGAGTTGCTTTACCAGCTCAATTTCAGACAACTTCAGGGAAAGTGCCGCTGTCCTCTGCTGTCCCTGGGAACCGAATTTTCTGATATCCAATCCATTAACCGTAAAACAAATATCATCTCTGTGCGGACCCACCGATGTGCTCTTCATCCGAAGATCCCGGTTCCGGTTCTTCGTCACAGCAGCTTCCAGCGACATGTTACCGATACTTGATTCATACGATAATTCAATCTGCTCAATTCCTCCGGTCAGTTTTTGATGAATCTCCCGGATAATACGATTCACCTGATTGATGAATTTCTTTCTGCTTTCTATGACTTTTGAACCGTAAGAAACCATCTGAATATCCCAGATATCCAGCGTCTCCAGGAGATTCTGTTTTTTGTCCGCTCCACTGAAAAATGTGGAAGCAATCTCTTTTAATAATAGATTCCTCTGGTTGATCACCCGGTTGTAATTGGATAAATTGCTAAGATAAACTTTATCAAGCTGTGATAATTCCAAATCTACAAATTTTCTTCGTCCGGAAGGTCCCTCCTTGATAATATTCAAGTCCTCCGGTGAAAAAAATACAAAGTTTACAAGACCAAATAGCTCACTTGCTTTTCGAATGGGTATCTTATTGATTGCGATTCCCTTGGGACGATTCTTTTTCAAATGCATGTCTATCTGAAAGGGTGTCCCCTTCTTCTCAACCATAACTTCAATATGTGATTCCTCATGTTCAAACTGAATCAGATCCTTATCCTTCGTTCCCCGATGGGACTTCGTCGTTCCCGACAAATATAAAGATTCCAGAATATTCGTCTTTCCCTGGGCGTTGTCGCCATAGAGAATATTGATTTTTGGGTCAAACTGCATTTGAAGTAATTCATAATTACGATAATTCTTTAACTTTAGGGATTTAATAATCATATGTTCTATCTACTTTCGCCAACATGACTTTAGAATAAAATATCCATCGTTATACGATTTTGATTTCTTCCCCATCAAACAAAACAGAGTCACCACTGTGTAATTTCTTACCTCTTCTGGTGTCGATTTCTCCATTCACAGTAACCAATCCTTCCTGTATGACTTCCTTAGCCTCCACTCCGGATTCTACAAGGCCAGCAGCTTTCAAAGCCTGACCAAGCTTAATATATTCTTCTTTCAAATGAATTGTTTCCATAATTCTCCTTTTCTTGTGATGTTTTCCTTTACGCTGCAGTAAAATTAACAGGTAAAATCAGATAAATATAATTCTGATTCTCATCACGAATAAAACAAGGTGCCTTTGCATTCATAAAGTAAAGATCTACTTCCTCATCATCAATGACACGAAGTGCATCAATAAAGAACTTTGGATTGAATCCGATCATCAGATCCTTACCTTCCTTCGTAATAAAGATTTCTTCATTCATAGATCCAATCTGAGAAGAAATTTTAAGCTCCATAGAGCCCTCAACCATATTGATTATAATGGGCTTCTTATCTCCTTCTTTAATCAGGAGTGTAGCTCTGTCGATACAGTCTAATAATTCCCTTTTATTGATTCTTACCTTTGTCTCGTAATCACTGGAAATCATCTGATCAATCTTGAAGAACTCACCTTCAATCAATCTGGATACAACCAGTGTCTTGGCAAATTCAAATACAATATGATTCTTCGTAAAGCAGATATCGACGGTTGCTTCTGCATCTCCATCGATAATCTTGCTGATTTCCTGAAGCGTCTTACCGGGAACAATCACTTTTTTATCAGCGTAAACTTCCTTCAGTTCAATCTTACGGATTGCAACTCTGTGTCCATCCAAAGAAATGACCCTTAGAATGTCTTCATTGATTTCGAAAAGCTCTCCGGTCATCATCTTATTGGTATCATTATCAGCGGTACAAAAGATCGTCTGTCTGATAATTTCTTTTAAAGTAAATTCAGATACAGTAATAAAATCTTCTTTTTCAATAGATGGAAGAAATGAAAAATCTTCTCCTGACTGTGCTGCGATATTGAATCTTGCTTTTTCGCAGGTAATCAGTGTTTGATTCGATGCATCTGTTTCGATTACAATATCGTTGTCAGGCAATTTACGGACGATCTCAGAAAAAATCTTTGCATTTAATGCAATCATTCCTCTGTCGATAATCTCTCCTTCAATAGTTGTCTCTATGCCAAGTTCCATATCATTGGCTGTCAATTTGATAATATCTGTTGTTGCGTCAATTAGAATGCATTCAAGTATAGGCATTGTAGTCTTACCAGGAACTGCTTTTGATACAATACTAACTCCTTTTGCTAAATTAGATTTTGTACATACGATTTTCATCTGTGTAAAACTCCTTTCGTCGTGTTCTATGAATAAAATAATATAAAAGATTTCCGCCTTCGCCGCCGTAGGGGCTGTGGAAAAGTGTATAACTGCTTTAAACCCTTATAATACAAGGCTTTGACCGCTTTCATAAGTACGAAGAAAACCGTCATTTTTTTATGGGATAATATTGGGATAACTTTTTTGAAAAAATTTAAAATTTTGTTATCCACAGGTAAAACAAATTCTTTACACAGATTTTCCACACGAATATAGTGGATTTTTCAAAGTTATCCACATTCGTTGTGTACAAATATTATCTGAATGAGAAAAAATCACCTTCAAGTCCTTGTTACTGGGAATAAAATCAGGTTAAAGCGTGTATTTTAACCCCAAAATCAATAAAATAGATTGAGAGTGTCTGCTTTTATAACCATAATGTAAAGTTTAAATAGGATTGATCTTCTTCATAATAATGTGAATGGTGTTGGCAAGTGCCTCATCCGTCTCAATATCATGGGTGATTTTCTTGACACCGTGGCTGACGGATGCATGATCACGCCCTCCCAGGGTCAATCCAACTGATTTTAATGGTGTATCGGTAATGGTACGACAGAGATACATTACAATCTGCCGTGGCAGGACGATCTCCGCGTTTCTTTTTTTGCCCTTCAATTCGGCTGTGGATACATTAAAATGTTCTGCAACCACTTCCAGAATAGAATCAGCAGTAACTGTCCGGTTAGCATCCGGAGAAATGATATCTTTCAGTGCTTCAGAAGCCAGCGGGATATCAATCTTTTTATTCGTAAGCTTGGATAATGCAATTAGTTTATTCAGGGAACCTTCCAGTTCCCTAATGTTAGATTTTACATTATTGGAAATATAATCCATTACATCATTCGGAATATTGTACATCTCCAGATGGTCCAATTCTACTTTTTTCTGGAGAATTGCCATTCTTGTCTCATAGTCAGGAGGCTGGATATCTGCAATCAGTCCCCACTCGAACCGGGTACGGAGTCTTGCCTCCAATGTCTCCAGATCTTTTGGCGGTTTATCACTTGAGATAATAATCTGCTTACCGGATACATGAAGATGATTAAAAGTATGGAAAAATTCTTCCTGAGTACTTTCCTTTCCTATAATAAATTGGATATCATCGATCAGAAGTACATCGTTGTTCCGATACTTCTCACGAAAAGTTGTCATGGAAAGCTCGTTGCCAGTCTTACCTTTTTTCAATGAATCAATCAATTCATTGGTAAATGTCTCACTTGTTACATAAAGCACCTTCTTGGAAGGGTCTGCTTCTATAATATGATGAGCAATCGAATGCATCAAATGGGTCTTGCCAAGTCCAACACCTCCATAAAGATACAGTGGATTGTAAATCTCGCCTGGAGATTCAGCCACTGCAAGAGATGCAGCATGTGCAAAATTGTTATTACTTCCAACGACAAAGGTATCGAATGTATATTTAGGATTCAGATTCGCTTTCTCAAGTAATGTGTTGTTCATATTCTTTTGTATAACATTGTTCCGTTCTTTTTCCATGGAAGACTCATCATCATTTACAAAGGCAACATCATATTCTACGCCGGTTACTTCGGCAATACATACTCTAAAAGGAAGGTAGTATTTTTTTTGCAAATGTTCGATGCTGGCTTTGATGCTTACTGCGATAAGAACTGTATTACCTGTCACTTCTTTCACCGTTAGGGGGGAAATCCATGTCTGATAGGAAATACGAGTCGAACAGTATTCGACCCTCATCTTCTCCAATATGTCGTTCCATTTTTCTTCTACTATGTTCATTGATAGCGACTCCTGATTCCTTATATTTGTATATCATCATGCAAAACAGCTTTTTTTTCCTATTATATATAGAAAATAAAATTCCAGATATAATCAGGAATAGAAAGCTGTCAGTGATTATTAAACTGTTGGGTTAAACTATGATTTTGAAAATCACAGTTATCATTCAAACGCAATAAAAGGCGATTTAAGACAATTTTACGTTAAAAAGAAAGAAAAACCCTTATACACTACATTTTACATCAAAATGAAGCTATTAGCAACGATTAAAAGGTGTGAATAACTTTATTAACAGAAAATTCAGTAAAAAAGCGGGCTTATCGCATTTTTAAAATATAAATCCACAGCTTATTTTGCAGTTATCAACAAGTTATCCACAATAAAAATTTTTAAAAACTAACAAAATCAACGGTTTTACTTGACTTATAGGTATTTTTTCAATATAATAATTAGCAGTGTCCTTATAAATAAAGCAAAAGAAGAATTGAGGTGTATATATATGAAGATGACATTCCAACCAAAAAAGAAGTCCAGAGCTAGAGTTCATGGATTCAGAGCAAGAATGAGCAGTGCTGGCGGAAGAAAAGTGTTAGCAGCAAGAAGAACAAAAGGAAGAAAGCAGTTATCAGCTTAGGCCGCATTATTGTGGCCTTTTTTCCTATTATAAAAGAAGAAAAAGTTTCTAAAAAAGCGGTAAATGTGTTAAAATAAGGGTATCTTTAATCAGGGAATACCTTTCTATAGTTGAATTCATTTATCATAATAGGAAGCTTTGCAATGAAAAAAGATAATAGGGAGTTTATCAGTATGGAATCTTTAAAAAAAAATAAGGATTTTCAATTGGTTTACAGAAAAGGAAAATCTTTTGCAAATAGATATCTTATTATGTATATCCTTGAGAATAATCTGCAAAAGAACCGTTTTGGAATTTCTGTGAGCAAAAAGGTAGGGAACAGTGTTGTAAGACATCATCTTACAAGATTATTAAGAGAAAGCTATCGACTACAAGAAGATCGTTTCCAACATGGCTATGATATCGTTGTGATTGCAAGAAACAGCGCGAAGGATAGAAGCTATCATGATATTGACAGCGCACTTGTCCATTTGGGAAAGCTTCATAATATATATAAATAATATGGCAATAGAAGTATTCGCCACTGGAGTGATGTAAATGAAGAATATTTTCATAGGACTGATTCAGTTTTACCGAAAATATTTATCCGGTATGAAAAGACATTCCACCTGTAAATACACACCAACTTGTTCTCAATATGCAATGGAGGCAATTGAAAAATATGGTGCATTTAAAGGTGGATTTATGGCATTATGGAGAATTTTAAGATGCAATCCATTTTCCAAAGGCGGATTTGACCCTGTTCCATAGATGTAATAGGGGATGAGATACCTTATTGCACGAGCAGATATCATGAAAAAATTATTATGAAAAATATATCTGCAACATATATGTGATAAGGCAAGATCTTTATCACTTAAGGAGGATAAGAATGTACGGTTTAGTAGCAACAGCTTCAACTACGCCGATTATCTCGCAGATCGCCTGGATAATCGGAAAAGTAATGAATTGGATTTACAATGTGATAGGTGTTCACAATATTGGTTGGTGTATTATTATTCTGACAATTATCGTGTATACATTGATGATTCCACTTACAATCAAACAGCAGAAGTTTTCTAAAATGTCTGCAATGATGAATCCAGAGATTCAGGCAGTCCAGAAAAAGTATGCGAATAAAAAAGATCAGACATCTATGGAAAAGCAGCAGATGGAGATGCAGGCAATCTATGAAAAATATGGTACCTCCCCTATGGGCGGGTGTTCCAGTATGTTGATTCAGATGCCAATTCTGTTTGGTATGTATGCAGTAATTCGTAATATTCCTGCATATGTAGACGGAGTAAAAGCAGTGTATACTCCACTTGTAAATCAGATTATGGCAACGGATGGCTTCCAGAAAATTATGGAAACAATCGGTAATGCAAAGCCAATCCTGATCAGTTCAGATAAATTTGATTATACACAGGCTAATACACTGGTTGATGTATTATATAAATTTCAGGCTTCTACCTGGCATACATTAGTGGACAAGATGCCTTCTATTGAGAACATTGCAAGAACAACAGAAGCTTCTCTTACAAGTATCAACAATTTCTTTGGTATTAATATCGCAGAAGCTCCTATGACAATGTTTATGGATTCTCTGAAAACAATGGCAATCGGCGGAATTATTTTGGCAGTGATTATCCCAATCATGGCGGGTCTCACACAGTTCCTCAGTGTAAAGCTTCAGCCACAGGCAGCATCTGATCCGGATAACCAGATGATGAATTCCATGAAGACAATGACATATACAATGCCGCTTTTCTCAGTATTTATGTGTTTCACACTGCCGGCAGGTCTTGGTCTTTACTGGTGTATCAGTGCAGTAGTACGTTGTTTACAGCAGCTTGCAATCAACAAATACTTAAGCACAAAATCATCAGAAGATATGTTAAAAGAGAATCTTGAAAAGGCAGCAAAGAAGCGTGAGAAAAAAGGTGTGAAGGCCGATGAAATCAATAAAATGGCTACACAGAGTACCCGTTCGGTAGAAAAGAAAAAGTCTACAATATCAGATGCTGAGAGAGAAGAAAAGCTCAAGAAAGCTTCTGAATATTATAAAGATGCGAAACCGGGAAGTCTTGCTTCAAAGGCAAATATGGTAAATAAGTACAATCAAGGAAAAAAATAGTAAAGTAGATGAACTATAAACTATTATTTTAAAATAGAAAGTATTTTATTTACAAAGAAGGAATGATACAGTAAAGAATATAGTTTTTAACGTTATCAAATAATGTATGTAAGAGGAGGCAACCACAATGAATGAAATCAGAATTTCGGCCAAGACTGTGGATGACGCTATCACAGAGGCATCGATTCAATTGGGAATTCCAAGCAGTGAGCTTGAATATGAAGTAATTGAAAAAGGAAGTGCAGGATTTTTAGGAATCGGAATGAAACAGGCAGTCATTTCTGCCCGCAAAAAAGCTCCGAAAAAGGTTGAAGAAGTAAAGCCTGAAGTAAAGGCAGAAGCTCCAAAGACAGAAGTAAAAAAAGAAACAGTTAAAAAAGATACAGCTAAAAAAGAATCTCATACAAATAATTTTCAAAAAAAGGAATCTTTACACAAGGATGCAAAGCCCGTTGTTCAAGAAGAAAAGAAGACAGAGCCTGAAGCACTTAAGGAAGAAAAGAAAGCTAATCCTGTCAAGGAACATGAAGTTGAATTGGCGAAGATTACAGATGATACAAAAAATGCAGTCATTGAATTTTTGAATGATACGTTTAAAGCCATGAATATGGACGTAAAGGTTGAGGCAATTATTGATGCGGAAGGAAGTCTTAGTATTGAGCTTTCCGGTGAAAATATGGGAATCCTTATTGGCAAGCGAGGACAGACGTTAGATTCACTGCAGTATCTGGCAAATAGAGTAGCAAACAAGCACCAGGAAGGTTATGTAAGAGTAAAGCTTGATACAGAAAATTATCGTTCCAGAAGAAAAGCAACATTAGAGAATCTTGCAAAAAATATTGCTTACAAAGTGAAGAAGTCAAGAAAGCCTATTTCTCTCGAGCCGATGAATCCATATGAGAGAAGAATCATTCATTCCGTTCTTCAGTCTGATAAGTATGTTACAACTCATAGTGAAGGCGAAGAGCCATATAGAAAGATAGTTGTAAGCTTGAAGAAATAATAGTAAAATGAGACGTAGCATATTAGATGTTACGTCTTTTTTTTGGACATCATTAAGCAGCGAAGTGGATTGTAAATGTCTGATTTATTAATTATAGAGAGGTGTTAGGATGCAGAATGGAGCAATTGCCGCAATTTCTACAGGGATGACAAATTCCGGAATTGGAATCGTCAGGATGAGCGGAGATGGAGTTTTTGAAATTATAGATAAAGTATACTCTGGTAAGGAGCGGCTGTCACAGGCATCTTCCCATACGATACATTATGGTTTTATTAAGGACGGAGATGAGACAATAGATGAAGTTCTAGTGATGCTTATGAGAGGCCCGAAAAGTTTTACGGGGGAAGATACGGTGGAGATCAACTGTCACGGTGGAACATACGTGGTAAAGCGGGTTCTTGAGACTGTAATAAAGTATGGAGCACTTCCGGCAGAACCGGGCGAATTTACAAAGAGAGCATTTTTGAATGGACGTATAGATATGTCGCAGGCGGAGGCCGTGATCGATGTAATCAATTCAAAAAATGAATATGCAATGAAAAGTTCTGTCAGTCAATTAAAGGGGAGTATTCAGAAAAAAATAAGTGAGATAAGAAATCAAATTATTTACCATACGGCATTTATAGAAACGGCATTAGATGACCCGGAACACATCAGCGTTGATGGATATGGAGAAAAATTGAAGAAGACAATTGACCTTCTTTTACAGAATCTGAAGGAGCTCATTGATTCTTCGGATAATGGGAGAATTATGAAAGAGGGAATACAAACAGTCATAGTTGGAAAGCCAAACGCAGGAAAATCCTCTCTGTTAAATGTACTGGTGGGCAGGGATCGGGCGATTGTAACAGATATTGCCGGAACGACCAGAGATATTCTGGAGGAACAGATTTCGCTCCATGGACTGAGCCTTAATGTCATTGATACAGCGGGAATCAGAGATACCGAGGATATCATTGAAAAAATGGGTGTTGAAAAAGCAAAGGATTATGCAAATGAAGCGGATTTAATCATTTATGTCGTGGATGCATCCAGAGAATTAGATGAGAATGATGATAAGATTCTAAGGCTCTTAGGCCAGATTCTCTCAAAAAAGGAGGCAGGAGGTAAGCAAAGAGGAATCATTTTACTAAATAAATCAGATTTAAGTACTGTAATTACGCAGGAAATCCTGCAAAAAAGACTGGAAAATTTGGAAATAGAAGGAATTCTACTGGGGGAAACCCTTCCGGTAATCGAGATTTCCGCCAAGGAAGAACAAGGAATCAGAAATCTTGAAAATGCTTTAAAATCAATGTTTTTAAATGGTAATATCTCATTTAACGATGAGGTTTTTATCACAAATATACGGCAGAAGAAGGCTTTGCAAGATGCATATAAATCCTTGCAAAAAGTAAATGAAAGTATCGAGAATCAGATGCCGGAGGATTTTTACTCCATTGATTTGTTAGATGCGTATGAATCATTAGGAAATATCACAGGAGAAACGATAGGAGAAGATTTGGTCAATGAAATATTCAGCAAATTCTGTATGGGAAAATAAAGATAAAGTAGACGTAGTAGTAGTTGGAGCAGGACACGCGGGCTGTGAAGCCGCACTCGCTTCTGCAAGACTTGGATTAAAAACCATGATATTTACAGTCAGTGTGGACAGCATCGCATTGATGCCATGTAATCCGAATATCGGTGGAAGTTCTAAGGGACATCTGGTCAGAGAATTGGATGCGCTGGGCGGTGAGATGGGAAAGGTGATTGATCGGACATTTATTCAGTCGAAGATGCTGAATAAGTCAAAGGGTCCGGCGGTGCATTCACTTCGGGCACAGGCTGACAAGGCAGATTACAGCAGAACCATGAGACAGGTTCTGGAATCAGAAGAGAATCTTACAATCAAGCAGATGGAAGTGACAGATCTTCTGGTGGAGGATGGTCACATTACCGGGGTCCAGACATATTCCGGGGCAAAGTATGCATGTAAGGCAGTGGTGCTCTGTACAGGAACGTACCTGCGCGCCAGATGTATTTACGGAGACGTGAGTATGCAGACCGGTCCAAATGGATTGCAGCCTGCCAATCATCTGACAGATTCTTTGAAATCACTGGGCATCAAAATGTATCGCTTTAAGACAGGTACTCCTGCCAGAATTGACAAAAAGACAGTGGACTTCAGTAAAATGGAAGAGCAGTTCGGAGATGAAAGAATCGTTCCATTTTCATTTACAACGAATCCGGACGATATTCAGAAGGAACAGATTTCCTGCTGGCTTACGTATACGAATGAGAAGACACATGAAATTATAAAAAACAATCTGGATCGTTCGCCGCTTTATTCGGGAATGATTGAAGGGACAGGTCCAAGATATTGTCCATCCATTGAAGACAAGGTGGTAAAATTCGCAGATAAGAACAGACATCAGGTATTTATTGAACCGGAGGGCCTGCATACGGATGAAGTATATATCGGTGGAATGTCCAGCTCACTGCCGGAAGACGTACAGTATGCAATGTACAGAAGTGTACCGGGACTGGAGCATGCAAAAATTGTAAGAAATGCTTATGCAATTGAGTATGACTGTATTGACGCAAGACAACTGAATGCTACACTGGAATTCAAGGCAGTTAGAGGCCTATTTAGCGGCGGACAGTTCAATGGAAGCTCAGGATATGAAGAAGCAGCCGCACAAGGCCTTGTAGCGGGCATAAATGCCGCTTTAGAGGTTCTGGGTAAACATCCTATCATTATAGACCGTTCCGAGGCTTATATTGGCGTTTTAATTGATGACCTTGTTACAAAGGAAAGCCATGAGCCTTATAGGATGATGACTTCAAGATCTGAGTACCGTTTGCTTCTTCGTCAGGATAACGCAGATCAGCGGCTGACCAAAATTGGTCATGAAATTGGATTGATCAGCGAGGAACGCTATGAACATCTTTTGAAAAAGGAAGAGATGATAGCAAAAGAAATTGACAGACTGGAACATACTCATGTAGGAACTTCAAAGGAAGTACAGCACTTACTTGAAAAATGCAGCAGCACACCGCTTATATCTGGAAGTACGATTGCAGAGCTAATCCGAAGACCAGAGCTGAACTATAATCTGCTTGCACCAATTGATACAGCGAGAAATGAGCTTCCAGTTGATGTCAGAGAACAGGTGGACATCAATATTAAATATGCAGGATACATCAAGCGTCAGCAGCGCCAGGTTGAGCAGTTTAAGAAAATGGAGACGAAGCGTATTCCAGATGATATCAATTATGACAAGATAAAAAGTCTTCGTATCGAGGCAAAGCAGAAGCTAAACGAGTACAGGCCATTATCCATTGGACAGGCTTCAAGAATCTCAGGAGTGTCACCGGCAGATATTTCTGTACTGCTTGTGTATATGGAGCAGTTCAGATAGTTGTAATAAGGTTATGAGTAAGTGATGAAGCAAACTGCCAATATCTGCTTTGACAAGTGGTATTCAGGGACTATTAGGTAATTTTATAAATACGCATATATGCGTATTTATAAATGGGCAGTTTGCTGATATTGAACTTTAAACACCTCATATCCTATTACGTAGGATACCAAATGATGGGCAGAGGGGTGCTTGTCTGAGGAGAAAATACAAATCTTTTACTCAAAAAAAGCGAAGCAGCCGGATCTTTATAAATAGTAAAACAGATTGAAAGTGTCTGTTTTACTGTGTTTTTACATGTTTGATTTTATTGGCAAGAGTTATAAACAAGCAAAGGACAAGGATTGTGAATAACTTTCCTGAATAATAGAAATATGGGAGAAATATATGAGCGTAATATTTGATAATAAATTAAAGGAACTGGATATAGAACTGGATGACGAACAAAAGAAACAGTTCGATAAATATTATGAGTTGCTTGTTGAGTGGAATAAAGTAATGAATCTCACAGGAATAACAGAATATGAAGAAGTGAATGAAAAACATTTTGTTGATAGTCTGGCAATTGTAAAGGCAATTGATATTAAAAAGTTTAAGACAGTAATTGATGTTGGAACGGGAGCTGGTTTTCCGGGAATTCCTCTAAAAATTGCTTTTCCTGAGTTGGAGATTGTGCTTTTGGATTCCCTAAATAAACGTGTAAAATTCTTGAATACTGTGATTGAAGAACTTGGGTTATCTGGTATCAGAGCAATTCATGGTCGAGCTGAGGATTACGCAAAACAGGCAGATTATAGAGAATGTTTCGATTTGTGTGTATCAAGAGCAGTAGCAAACCTTTCCACACTGTCTGAGTATTGCCTGCCATATGTAAAGATAAGTGGATTTTTTATTTCATATAAGTCTGAGGATATCGATGATGAATTGTTGAAATCTAAGCTTGCAGTCTCTGTTCTTGGTGGAAACATCGATGATACCGTAAAATTTACTCTTCCGGGCAGTGAAATTGGAAGGTCTTTCGTTAAGATTAAAAAAGCGAAGGAAACAAAGAAAAAATATCCTAGAAAAGCTGGACTTCCTGCAAAAGAACCAATATAATCTTATAAAAAAGTATCATTGTCTATTCTAAATATCTGCTTAATATTCTTAATTTATAAGATCTGAAATGAAGTTATGATATGAAAAAATCGTATGAGATGTTTTATTCATTTGTACAAATGACCGAGTTATTTACATTATATCAACAAAAACTGTTGATAATGTGAATAACTCGGTCATTTTATGTGGATAACTTTGACTTATGCACTGATTTCTTCTTTGTCACAAGTTTTAATTGAAAGTTCAAATAAAACGTCAACTTGTTCAATAAATGCTGTCGGCGCTTCAAGCTGCGGTAAATATTTTGTGTTTTCAATTCCAAAAACTTCAATTGCAGGAATCTGGTTTGCATATTGATCTGCAAAAGCTTCGTTCAGTGGATTACCATTTCCAGTAATAATAAAAATACTGTTATTAATATTCTTTAAACAGTGGATAATGTTAGCATTGGTATATCTAGATTGAATACTTGCAAATAAAAACTTGGATGCCATTGCTTTATTATGCGCAGCTTCATAATATGTATCAATAGCCTTGGAATCTATCTTACTATTATCATAGAAATAGTTCTCTTCAAAATTCTCTTCAATCATATTCTTTGCTACAGTTATATTATAAATCAATGTACCTATAATTGGAAGATTAATAATATGTTTGAGCATCTTTGTACGCTTGGTAGGTATCTTTGCTAATTCAATAAGGCTGGCTGGATTGACAAGCATAATCTTATTAAAAATGTCGTTATCGTTGGCACATGCCATAATTGTAAAAGATCCGGAAGCTCCAGTTGATATAACATCTGTTTTTTCTTTGATTATGTGTTTTATAAAGTCTGTTATTAGCTGAACATATAGAAAATTCGTATATGTTAAATTAGGTTTGTCTGATCTGCCACATCCCAATAAATCCAATGTATAAACTGTATTTATTTTAGATAATGTACTTACTACTGCATTCCATTCATAGGAAGAACTACTGACATCCAAATCGTGTATTAATAAGATAGGAGAACCTTCGCCTTGTTTTGTATAAAATATTTTTCCAAATCTCCAATCATAGTAATTACCCTCTGGTTGAGCTAAATAATTGTAAAGTGTTGCACTATATTCAATAGCCTTATTAATTATATGGATAGTAGCAGCAGTGGCTGTTCCTAATAATGCAATCGTCGTAAATTTCTTTTTGAAACTCAAAATATCACCTGCTTTCATAACCTTCTTATCAGACATATATGGTGCTTAAATTATTGTGTAATTAATGTATCCGATTCCTTTATTATACTACAGTTTGAAGTATTGAGAAAGCCTTATTTTATGAACTTTTTAAGTATTTATGGTTGATAAACAAACTTTCAATTTAAGTGCATGGAGTGCTAAATAGTGTTTTTTTATGCTTGTTTTAGTGGTATTTATATTCTACTGAAACAAGTAAGTCTTCTAAGAAATTATGAAGAAGCAACAAAACAGATTTAAAAAATCTTTTTTACTGATAAAAAAGAATTGTTAGAAGATGTTTCACGTGAAACATTCTATTTTTCTATTATTTTAAATTTAAATTATCGAAGAAATATACATTTAATAATATTTTAGATTGTTTTTCATTACTACTGAATTATGAACTATTGCTTTTTATCAAAAGAAACTTAAATTTTGAATTTCTGTTAATATATAAAAATATCTACTAACACTTAGCGTTTTAATACTTAAAATGAGAAATTTGATTACTAAGGTTAATAAATACATTTTTTACTGTTCCATGTTTCACGTGAAACATGGAATTTATACATTAAAACTAAAAAATATATGTTTCACGTGAAACATTGTGTAGATAGCATACGAAAAAGGTGGTATAATGAACAGTGAATAAGTGAAAGGGGCATAAAAATGGAACGAATTATAGCAATTGCCAACCAAAAGGGAGGCGTTGGCAAGACAACAACAGCTATTAATTTATCTTCTTGTCTCGCAAGCCTTGGGAAAAAAGTACTTGCTCTAGATATGGATCCACAGGGAAATATGACAAGTGGACTCGGAGTAGATAAAGATGAAGTTGAAAACACAGTATATGAGTTGATACTTGGGGAGTCAACGATAGAAGAGTGTATCTGCAAGGATGTACTTGAAAATCTCGATGTTTTGCCGGCAAATGTTAATTTAGCGGCAGTTGAAGTTGATCTTATAGACATTGAAAATAAACAGTTTATTGTAAAAGAAGAAGTAGCAAAGATATGTGACAATTATGATTATATTATTATAGATTGTCCACCTGCACTTGGTATTCTCACTATCAATGCAATGACGACGGCGACATCAGTTATTGTACCGATACAGTGTGAATACTATGCATTAGAGGGATTAAGTCAATTAATGCATACAATAGACTTAGTTCATAACAGAATGAACCCAGAACTGGAGATGGAAGGCGTTGTATTTACCATGTATGATGCCAGAACAAATCTGTCACTGCAGGTTGTGGAAAATGTTAAGGATAATTTGCAACAGAACATTTATAAGACGATTATACCTAGAAATATACGTCTCGCTGAAGCACCAAGCTATGGTCTGCCAATTAATTTGTATGATCCAAAGTCTACAGGTGCTGAAAGTTATATGTTACTGGCTGAAGAAGTTATTAATAAAGGAGAAGAGTAATGGCTATAAAGAGGAATGGGCTTGGAAGAGGCCTTGACAGCCTTATCCCAGATACAACAAGAAAAAATGTAAAAAAAACAGCTGAAAAGCAGGAAGAGAAAAAAGTTTTAGAAAAAGAATCAGAAAAGGAAATAGTCTCAGCTGAAATTTCAGAGAATGTTACTAATGAAACTCTGGAAGTTGTAGAAGAATCTCCAAAGGCCGTAACAGAAAAACTTTTTGAAATAAGTAAGGATATTACAAATGATGTAGTAAAAGAAGATAGTTTTGAAACAAAAGAAGAAAGCACAGGCGAAAAAATGGTTAAGATTTCGTTAGTTGAGCCTAATAGAGAACAACCTAGAAAAGATTTTGACGAGGACAGCCTTCTTGAACTTTCAGATTCTATTAAGCAGTTTGGAGTATTACAGCCATTGCTTGTCCAGGAAAAAAATGGATTTTATGAATTGATTGCAGGTGAAAGAAGATGGAGAGCAGCTAAACTGGCTGGAATCAAGGAAGTGCCTGTGGTTATAAAAAGTTATAGTAATCAGGAAATATTAGAAATATCTTTGATTGAGAATATTCAAAGAGAAAATCTAAACCCGATTGAAGAAGCTATGGCATATAAAAAATTGTTAAATGAATTTTCATTGAAACAGGATGAAGTCGCAGAGAGAGTATCTAAGAGCAGAACTGCAGTTACAAACTCAATGCGTCTTTTGAAGCTAAGTGAAAGAGTGCAGCGGATGATTGTTGATGATATGATTTCAACAGGACATGCAAGGGCTCTGCTTGCAATTGATGATGAAGAACAACAGTTTTTACTTGCTAGTAAGATTTTTGATGAAAAACTTAGTGTTCGTGAGACTGAAAAAATGATTAAAACTCTTAAGAACCCTAAGAAAACAGTAAAGAAAAAGATAAATGAACATGCATTTGTGTACGAAAATCTCGAAACTAAGATGAAAGATGTTATAGGAACAAAAGTTATTGTCAATCAAAAGAAAAATGGAAAAGGAAAGATTGAAATTGAATACTATTCCGAAAAAGAACTTGAGAGAATTTATGATTTGATTATGTCTATTCATGATGAGGAAAAGTTGGAACAGTAAAAAAGTATATAGAAAATTTTCTATATATTAAAATCTTACAATTTACTTGCATTCTTAAAGAAAGAAAAGTAATATATAGACTTGTACATATAAAAAGAGGAGATAAATAATGGAGAATAGTATATTAGCGAATATAGGGATTGATCCCGCATATTTGCTTGTTTTATTATTTTTAATACAGATACTATTATTTGTATTATTGATTAACATAAATATGAAATACACGCGTTTGAAAGCCAGCTATGCATCGTTTATGAAAGGTAAAGATGGAAAGACTCTGGAAGAAAGTCTGCAGGAGCAGTTCAGCCAGGTAGATGATCTCGCTGCAATGGTAAGACAGAACAGAACAAGTCTTCGTGAGCTTCGCCGAATGGTACAGAGCCACTACCAGAAAGTTGGAATCGTAAAATATGATGCATTCCATGAAATGGGTGGAAATCTTAGCTTTGCATTAACTATGCTTGACAATAATAATAACGGATGGATTTTGAATGCAATGCACAGCAGAGAAGGCTGTTATACTTATATCAAAGAAATTGTAAAAGGTGAAAGTTATATCGAACTGGCAGAGGAAGAAAATGAATCCCTTGAGAGAGCTATTTACCAGGAAGCATATGGACTTGATATAGATGATGTTGAGATTGTTGATCCACGGCAGACTGAACAAAGTGCGATAGAAGAATCTATGGAACAGCAGGAAGAGTTTAAAGAAAAAAAGGAAAGAAAACCTGCAAGAAAAGGAACGGGTTCTGCACAAAAGGCAAATGAAAAGACATCAAGAACCACAGGAAAAATACCGAGGACCACGGGTTCAATGCCCAAAACTACGGGAAAGATACCGAGAACTACAGGATCGATGCCAAAAACTACGGGAAAAATACCAAGAACCACAGGTTCAATTCCAAAGACTACAGGAAAGATAGCAAGAACAGGGAGTCAGGTTTCACAGTCAGACGATATCGAATAAAAGTGAATTTCAGAAATTATAGGATAGACAGTATGGCCAAAGAAAAATAGATCCCAGAAAAAATAGAGTTGGCAAAGCAGCAGTTTAGAAATATCTGCTGTAAAGATAATAAAATTGAAAAGAGAGTAAAACGGGAGGACATATAAATGTTAGATATTAAATTTGTAAGAAGTAATCCAGAAGTGGTAAAAGAGAATATCAAAAAGAAGTTTCAGGATGAAAAATTACCTTTAGTTGATGAAGTGTTAGAACTTGATCAGCGCAACAGAGATATCAAAGGTGAAGTAGAAGCGCTCCGTGCCGAGAAAAATAAGATTTCCAAACAGATTGGTGCGCTCATGGCTCAGGGCAAGAGAGAAGAAGCTGAAAAGGTAAAGGCAGAGATCGCAAATCAGGGTACAAAAATTGAGGCATTGTCTGTAGAAGAAAAAGAAGTAGAAGAGAAGATCAAGACAATCATGATGACGATTCCAAACATCATCGACCCATCTGTTCCAATTGGAAAAGATGACAGCTGCAATGTGGAGATTGAAAAATATGGAGATCCATTTGTACCGGATTTTGAGATCCCTTATCATACAGAGATTATGGAGAAGTTTAACGGAATTGATTTGGACAGTGCAAGAAAGGTAGCCGGAAATGGATTCTATTATCTGATGGGAGATATTGCAAGACTTCATTCAGCAGTCATTTCTTATGCCAGAGATTTTATGATTGACCGTGGATTCACATATTGCGTCCCACCATTTATGATCCGAAGCAATGTGGTAACAGGTGTTATGAGCTTTGCGGAGATGGATGCCATGATGTACAAGATTGAGGGTGAAGACCTTTATCTTATCGGAACCAGTGAGCATTCAATGATCGGTAAATTTATCGATACTATGCTGGCAGAGAATGAACTGCCACAGACACTGACAAGTTATTCACCATGTTTCCGTAAAGAAAAGGGTGCACATGGTGTGGAAGAGCGTGGTGTATACAGAATCCACCAGTTTGAAAAACAGGAAATGATCGTTGTATGTAAGCCGGAAGAAAGCAAAGAATGGTATGATAAATTATGGCAGAATACGGTAGATCTGTTCCGCTCTATGGATATTCCTGTTCGTACACTGGAATGCTGTTCGGGAGATTTGGCTGACCTCAAGGTGAAATCCTGTGACGTAGAAGCATGGTCACCGAGACAGAAGAAATATTTTGAAGTAGGAAGCTGCTCAAATCTTGGAGATGCACAGGCAAGAAGACTCGGCATTCGCGTGAAGGATGAAGAAGGAAACAAATATTTTGCACATACATTGAACAATACAGTAGTTGCACCACCGAGAATGTTGATTGCATTTCTTGAGAATAATCTTCAGGAAGATGGCTCCATCAGAATTCCGGAAGCTCTCAGACCATACATGGGTGGTAAAGACGCAATCAGATAGGAATAAGGAAAATTATGCATCAATATCTTAAAGCAATTGGATTTAGTAAGATTCAGACGAAAAAAGCAGAGACACATTTGCTTGACCAGGTGGAGGATACCTTCAGCCACCAGACGATTGTCTCCTATAATACCGAAGCGGATTTCTGTGAGTATGAGAAGGAATTTGCTGAGAATATTGGAATCACAGTCTGTGGAGAAATGGATGAAAGCGAGTTCTTCGAGAGAGAATACTATTTTCCATATTTCCGCGGAAAAGGAATTACTTCTTATTCCGACATTGTAGTGGAAAGACGGATTGAAAAGGAAATGTATGTGGGTGTCTGCGAGGATGTGCGAATCGGTATCAGCCTGATTTTCCATCTGCAAAATGGAATCGAGTATATGAAGGAGCTTCAGCTTGGAACTGTGGAGACGCAGGCAACCACGGTGACTCTGTCGGGACTTGCACTTTCCGGCAAGATTCTGTTTCCAGTGATGAAGAATGAAAATCAGGTAAAAAACAAGAAGGAAGAGACTGAAAACCGGATGAGTCTTCTCTCGGCTGCCCGTCAAGGCGACCAGACAGCCATAGAGACCTTAACACTCGATGACATAGACATTTATTCACAAGTCTCCAGAAGATTGATTAAAGAGGACTTATTTTCGATTGTAGACACATATTTTATGCCATATGGCGTGGAGTGTGACCAGTATTCCATACTTGGAGAGATTCTTGACATCAAAAAGGTTACTAACTTTATCACCGGAGTAGAGCTGTACCAGATGGCACTGAATGTCAATGAATTGCATTTTGATGTATGCGTTCCGGTTTCAGAAGTGATGGGGGAACCGCAGGTCGGGCGACGATTCAAGGCAACAATCTGGCTGCAGGGATTCATTAATTTTTAGAAGAGATTATTTGGAAAATGTGTAAAAGAATCTTTAAAAAGACAGGGAAACCTGAAAACAGTAGTCAAGTGGATACTTTAAATCCGCTTGACTTACTAAAAATTGATTGCAAAGTCCCTTTCCATAAAGTGAAAAATGTGATACAATCTTATCGTTCTGAAAAATTAAATAGGTTCCCTTAGTAAAATGGATATTACGGATCCCTCCTAAGTGGGCGGTGGCCGCCCACCTTTAGGAGTTAATTATAAATAAAAATGAATATGTTTCCGTAGCTCAGCTGGATAGAGCACCGCCCTCCTAAGGCGGGTGTCGGGCGTTCGAATCGCCTCGGGAACGCTGAAAATACTGGATTCCTAATGGTTTTCAGTATTTTTTTGTTTGAAACTAAGAATAACTGAGTTGAGAAATGATATTCAAAATTTATGCAACCAGGGTGAATATTTGCTAATTGGTGGACGACCCGCCATATGTGGGATACGAACTCTTGCTAATGAGTTGCTAATAAAATCTAATTAGCAAAATACGTGCTAATGAAAATGCTCATAAAAGCTACATAGTTCGTCCACCTGCTTTATTTACTAATGCAGTAAGCATTGCGGTTAATTCCGGCGAGTTCTGAAGCACCTGTACCAGATTATCAACTTCAGGGGATGCAGGTTTGCTGTCCGGCGATGTGACTTTCCGTAAATCACAGTTCGCATAAAATGCAGTTTCAAATCTTTGTGCATTTACTTTGCGGTCTTCATCCAGAATATGAGCATAAACATCTGTTATCATGTCAATCTGTGCATGTCCGGTATCGCCCTGAGTCGCTTTGATGTCACCATTATTCAGCTTCAGCTTGTAAGTGGTGCTGGAGTGTCTCAGAGAATGAAATACTACATTCGGTAAATCAAGACTTTTTTTCAGTTTGTTAAATTCTTTTTCTATTACTCTGCATTCACAAGGTCTTCCGTTTGGAAGTGCAATTACGAGATTATAATTGTAATATTCCTCACCAAAGAAAGACATTACCTCCTCCTGTTCTTCTTTCCATCGGCGTAAAATATAGGCTACTGTTTTGGGAAGCCAAATCTTACGGATGCTGGAGTCGGTTTTAGGTTTCTTTAATACAAGGTTTGTACTGGTTCCATTCATCATAGATGGGAAAACTCTGATAATATCCTTCTCATCAAGAAGCTGTCTTGCCTCCTTTGAAACTCTTGCAAGTTCCTGTTCTACAACAACATGAGCATCATCAGCCATAATATCAGCATCTGTAATATGAACCTTATCCCATTGAAGTCCTGTAATTTCTCCCATACGCAAAGAACACGCAAATGCGAGATTCATTGCAATATAAAGTTTAGGTTCCTTGCAGTTGTCAAGAGCCGTGCGAATCATATCAGAAGTCCAAATATCACGCTTTTTGTATTCTGCCTTCGGCTTATTAGCCAGAGGAAAAGGATTCTTTCCAATCAATTCCCATTTTACAGCCTGGTCAAAGGCACAACGCAGCACCTTATGAATATTGGCAATAACAGTAGGTGTTACAAATTCAGATTTTGGAATACGTCCCCGCTTTACAACTGATTTTGTTTTTTTGAGAGTCAGGTAATATTCATCAACGACTTTGGCAGATACTTTCTGTATGAGAAGATCTCCGATAATCGGGTTGATATAGTTTGCTATAAGCGCACAGTTGGATTCATAAGTTGACAAAGCCCAATGAGCTGTTCCATATATACGGACAAAATCATACAAAAAGTCACGTACCGTAATATCTTTAGGTGAGATAAAAGTTCCCTGATCCTGCTCGGATTCAATCTCATTTTTCCTTTTTTTCGCTTCAGCATTTGTATTATAGGTTTCCCATTTTTGTTTCTTTTCTCCCTTCTCATCTTCATAGTAGTAAACAACAGAGTATTTTTTCTTACGTTTAATTATTGTAGCCATACGTTTCCTCCAATTTATTGGCCGCTTCTAAACCACTGATCGAAGGATTCTTTGTTGATTCGAATTACTCTGCCAATACGCAAGGTTCTGAAATATTCTTTTTTGCATAGTTCGTATGCACTGCTTTTACTTATTCCAAGTATAGAAGCAATTTCATCAACAGAATATGTCCTGCAGATCTGGGTTTGAGCGGTAATTAGATTTTTTTCTTCCACTATGTAACTCCTTTCTTTTACACAGTGGGAAAACGTATGCCTTATTTCTGCTAATTAATTATATATCTGTTTTCCCACTGGAAAATGTATTGAATGAAAAAATTGAATCGAATTCTGCGTATGCAGAAGTCAAAAAGGGAATCTTTAAATTCATATAGGGAAGTTTCCCAATACTAAATATTTATTTGTATTTTGCTGCCGCCGGTTCAGTTCCTATGCTCTTTCGACCATGTAAAAGGTACTGCTATGCAGATATCAAGCTGAAGGTGCGCAGAATGCTGCACTATCGACAACGCCTATATGACCACCGGGGCAGATATGTAGTTATCAAGGTTCGCAAACGATTTGGCTCGTCTATAAATAAAGAATGGCGTGGAAAAATAAGAATCCAAAATCCGACAATAAAAAAAGACACATCAAATGTGCCTTTTCAGAAAAATATAGGATATCTAATTGTTTTTTGATGCCAGTCGGCGTAGGATAGAAATGATAGCAAGCAGGTCATCTTCGTCAAGTTCCTTTAATAAATCAGATGCCTGATGGTATAGAGGAATATGATGTAGTTGTGGATCAAAAAATTCATAGGGAGTGACACCAAAGTAATCGCAGATTTCAAAAAAATGCTGCATCTTTGGAAAATTGCGCCCGGATGTTATGGATTGGATATAAGTTTTATTCCTTCCCAGATCCAGACTCATTTTATATTCGGAAACATCTTTTTTTAATCGCAGTTCCGTAATTCGGTCTGCTATAAAATCTTCGTACATATGTGTCTCACCTCGCTTTTTTCTATCTTAAACTATTTACAGACGTAAAAATACGGAATAGAATACATATAATACTGCATAAAGTATAAAATAGATGTTTTTATAACAGAATGCGACAAAGTGTTTATAATGATTAAAATGCCTCCAAAAAGGTAATGCTATTCTAAAGGAGTGAGAATAAGAATGCAAATCAGAGGAACGGCACAAGAAATTGAATGGCTTATGGAAATGCTGGCAAATGGATGTACCCATTGTCCCTACGTGGCAGAATGTAGTCAGATGGTTCTATCAGAGTCAGAGGAAAAAAATGCAGAACCTTTAAGCTGCAGGGCGTTTTTGAAGAGCAGAATAGTATGTGAGATTGAGAATTAATCAAGATATAGTTTTTGAAAATTGACAGACACAATATCTTGTGCTAATATACGAATATAGTTATTGTTTATGCGTACCCTGCAAGGGGAAGTTCTGGGATTGATTGAATTCCGGGCGGAAAGGATGGCAGCAAATAGCACCATCTGAGCGTAAGTTGTTTAAGATTGTATGAAGTGTCAGAGTATGTCTATTGGACATCCTGGCACTTTTTTGTTTTGAGGCAGAAATGCCCTTTTAGTAAGAATGGATGAACATATTTGGTTCCTTCCGTTCTTTTTTTATTGTCAGAATCAGCCAGAGTGCTGTTTTTGAATAAATCAAATATTTCAGGAAAGGTGGAAAGAACTATGAGTGAAGTAAGAGTATTTGCAGACGAGTTTCAGACGACATTTGCACAGGAGAATGAATTGATGCGTTTTTTGAGGGAGCGGAAGGAATCCTCTGCGTGGCTGAGAAAGCCAACCCGGGATTTACGACTGGTCGCGATGGAAAGCGAAAAGGTTCAAAAGGAGGTAGACGGACAGTATGACGAAGAAGTTCTGGCCGATACGAAAAAGCATACACAGTTAATGCTGCGTATAAAAGAAGGGTATTACCCGGTAAGGCAGTGCGCAATTCATACGATTTTAAAACGGGCCGGTATCAGCGGCTCAGGACTCAATCGACTGGATCGTAAGACATATGCCAGAGTTTTAAATATGTGTCTTCAGACGGCCAAAGGAGAATCACTGATCAGGATTGCGGATGAGAAAGTGTCGGCAATTCATGGAGGGGATTACTGTGACTACAAGATTCTGGACACAGAAACTTTATTTCGGGAGACGATTGGATATCTGGAAATAAATTTTTATGGATTTTCCTATCTTCCATCTTCTGGTACCTATGATCATAATGTGGTGACTGCCATGTGGGAATTATCAGGAAATCCGGAGCTGATCGAAAGCTATCAGGATGCCCTGGAAGTACATGATAAGTTCTCGGAATTAGAAAATCCAATTCCAACGCAGATTGAAAATTGAATATTTGGTAGTTTTGAAAAAAGAAGATATTTTTGTGTATTAGAAATAGACATAGCGAAGACTATGCTTTAAAATAG
>JAQUUB010000178.1 GCA_028694115.1 Lachnospiraceae bacterium | reverse complement strand
AGTTTTACAGCACAGGATTCTGATATCTTGGCAGTAGACAGGGATTATACCCAGTTTGAGACAGAACTTCATAATACATTGGACCGAGTACCGCAAGACCATCCTGGCTATGATGAATATCGATATACGTTAGCAGAGATTGGTCACAATCCATTTCAGCTTGCAGCGGTATTAACTGTTTTATATGAGGACTATACCAGAGCAGAGGTTCAGGCAAAGATTCAAAGTATCTATCAGAGCCAATATACCTTGACATTTCAAACTATCGTGGAAGTCAGAACAAGGACAGAAACGAGAACAGGTCATAGAACAGTACATCATGCCGATGGAACTACGAGTAGCGAGAGCTATACCTATGAGGTAGAAGTAGAGTATAACTACTATATTTTACAGACAACACTTGTAAATAATACGTTGAACACGGTAATCAGAGGACTTGGGCTTACAGCAGATCAGATGCAAAGATATGAGCTTTTGTTAGAAACCTATGGAAATAAAGCAGGTCTGTTTGGCGATGATATCTATTCAGAAGTCAATCCGGGAGATTATCAGGATTATGATATTCCACCAGAGGCACTTACAGATCAGAGGTTTGCCAATATGATTAGGGAGGCAGAAAAGTATCTAGGATATCCTTATGTATGGGGTGGTTCTTCACCAAGTACCAGCTTTGATTGTTCTGGATTTGTAAGCTATGTATTAAACCATTGCGGAAATGGATGGAGCATGGGAAGACAGACAGCTAATGGGCTACGTGGTAAATGCACAGCAGTATCGCCATCGGAAGCAAGGCCGGGAGATCTGATTTTCTTTCAGGGAACCTATGCAACCAGTGGTGCAAGTCATGTAGGCATCTATGTGGGAAATGGAATGATGATTCATTGTGGAAATCCTATCCAGTATGCATCTGTAAATACAACTTACTGGCAGAATCATTTTATGTGTTATGGAAGAATAAATTAAAACTATGTAGTAGCAGTTCTCTGAAAAAAGGAGCTGCTTTTTTAAAGAATTGGAGGAATTGCGATGTATGAAAAATTAGATAAACTTCGTGCAGATCTTGATAGAGCAAGACAGCGTAGAGCAGATGCCGAAGCAAAAGTGAAACAGGCAGAGGATAAGCTTCGTGAAGCAGAAAATTCTCAGGTATTAGCAGATGTAAGTGCTTTAAAACTTACACCGGAACAGGTTGCACAGTTCTTACAGATGGCGGCATCCGGACAGTTACCAGGTGCTGGAGCAGCTTTTATAGGACAGACACAGCCATCCTATATGAGTAGTACAACTAGCGCAACTGATAAGAAAGAAACTGATGATGAATTAGAGGAAGATATGGAGGAATATGAAGATGATGAAAACTAAGATTAGAACAAAAATGAAAGCAAAATTTGCAGGTGCTCTTGCGATAGTATCTGCATTATTTATTGGAGTTACACCAATGACAGCCTTCGCACAGGTTCCAGAATGTAACTGTGAAGTAAAATGTACAGAGGATGAAGTAAATTCGGATTGTCCAGTATGTAAGGAGGACATTACCATGTGCGAAGGTACAGAACAGGAAAAAGAGCCAGTAGTGGAAGAAAACTTTGGACCACTTACACCAGATGGAAATCTGAATTTGATGGATGATTACGGATCCATTGAGGTTGGTGGCAAGCAGTTTATTACTGTTGTAACAAAAACAGGAAATTACTTCTATATCATTATCGATCGTGATGATGAAGGAGATGAGACAGTCCATTTCTTAAATATGGTTGATGAATCAGATCTTTTGAAACTGATGGACGATGAGGATGCGAAAGCTTATGTAGAATCTATTGCAGGTACTACGGAAGAATCTAGTGAGGTAACAGAAGAGCCAACTGAGGAACCTACCCCGGAAGAAGAGAAGGAACCTGAAAAGGAAAAGAAATCACCTATTGGAGTGATGGCATTGGTGCTGATTGTTACCATTGGTGGTATTGGTGGATTCTTATACATGAAGAGTTCTAAGAAAACAAAGTCTTCTACACCAGGACCTGATCCAGATTTAGATTATTCTGATGAGGATGACAATATTATCTTGGATTTAGATGAGGACGAGGATGAATTCAAGGATGAAGAAATCGAAGAGGATTTTGATGCGGAGGAAGCAAAGGAAGAATAATCAGAAATCTTCATGGAGCAGATAACAAGGTGTATGGAAGAAATTCCGTATGCCTTTTTCTATGAAAAAAAATGAAGGAGGACAGTGCCAATGGCAAGAAAAACAAGATATGTAAATTATGTGGAAGGAATGAAACATCTTCGTGAAAAAGAAAAGGTTTCCACACCAAAGTCCGTATTAGAAAAGCTGAAAACCTATAAAAATCAGGACTTTAGTGTGAGCGTTCCTATAGGTGGTTCGAATGGAGAATAAATGGAAGCATGATTTAAGACAGGTAGCAATACGGATGGTAGATATGCCACCCCTTGTCAGTGAAGTTCCACTAAATAATCCACAGGCAGTGATACAATTGCTTGCGGATACCTTTCATGAGTATGACAGGGAAGTGGTTGCAATAGTGAATCTGAAAAGTAATTTACAGCCAATTAGTATGAATATTGTCAGCATGGGTGCGTTAGATCAAAGTATTGTACATCCAAGAGAAGTAATGAAAACAGCAATTTTGTCAAATGCATCCTCTATATTGATGGCTCATTTTCATCCGTCAGGAAATATGAATCCAAGTAAAGAGGATGTCATAATAACAGATCGCATGAATCAAGTATGTTCTCTTATGGGTATTAAGTTAATTGATCATGTCATTGTAGGTGCGAAGGATAAATACTATTCATTTCAGGAAAAAGGAACGATTCCATTCTCTAATATGCAGTTTACAGATGACATCGATAAAATAGAATTGGAGGGAATGAAAGTGGCTGAAACAGCAACTATGACTAAACCAGATAAAACGGAAAGTAAGAGAGTCGTAAGCTTTACGGTTGCAGAATGTGGAGAGTTCCATAATCTTGGAGAACTTCATGAGAATGTAGCAACGCTGAAGGAAGCGATTGAACTATTTAATAAGATTCCACCAGATCGAATGAATGGAATTCCAACAATAGCAGTAAGAGTAACTGATACCGAGGATCCTGAATTATTTACAGAAATAGATATCATGACAGTAAAAAGAATCGATGTAGATATTCTGGGATACGTACCGGACATTGGAGATAATGGACTGGCGCAATTTGCTATTGCAGAAATGATTCATCAGTTCCCGGAGAAAGAGATTATAGGTAAGGTGCCAGAGACCATTGAGAAAAAATTACAGATAATCGAATCCAGGGAAAAACAGTCAGAGCAGCTAAAAGATGTCATGACGCAGTTAGAGCAAGGAGTACAGGGGATATTTAACAGCGAGGATTATAAAAGATTCTTAGATGTTATGGCAAAGCTTCCAACGTATTCCCTTAACAATATGCTCCTAATTGCCATGCAGACAGAAGGTAAAGCTTCCATGTGTCAGAGCTTCACAGGATGGAAAGCTATGGGGAGATATGTCAAAAAGGGAGAAAAGGGGATTAAAATCTTAGCACCATCTCCATACACCATTCAGCGTGAGCAGAATAAGTTGGATAAAACAACAGGTCAGCCAATCGTAGATCAGGATGGAGAACCAGTAAAGGAAAAGGTAGATATTACCATGAAAGCCTTTAAGGTGGTACGCACTTTCGATATTTCACAGACAGATGGAAAAGAGATTTCAAGTATTGGAGTAGATGAACTGGTCGGCAATATAGAAGGCTATGGCACTTTGATGGAAGCATTGAAAAAGGTATGTCCTATTCCTATTTCTTTTGAGGATATCGATAGCGGAGCCAAGGGATTCTATCATCAGACAGAAAAAAGAATTGCAATCCAGGATGGTATGAGCGAAGTGCAGACAGTAAAAACAGCAATTCATGAAATGGCACATCAGAAGCTCCATGCAAAAGATGATATTAACATCCTAGATTCTACCCAGAGCAGAAATAGCAAGGAAGTAGAAGCCGAGAGCGTAGCTTATGCGGTATGCCAGCATTATGGAATTAATACATCAGATTACTCTTTTGGATATGTGGCAGGATGGTCCGAAGGAAAAGAACTTCCTGAATTAAAGAAATCCTTAGATACCATTAGAGTCGCAGCTGCAGAAATGATTACATCTATTGATACAGAATTAGAGCATGTGAGAGAAACGATTGCATTAGCAGCAGATGCTTTCACAAAAATCTATTTGGAAGATCAGGATAGGGGAAATCTGATGATTGGAGAATACGCATCATCTTTAAATATAGATTCCAATCTTACAAAGGATGCAGTTATAGAGATTCAGAATAAAATAGAAACCTTCCTTCAAACAGATGTCCATTCAGAAGACGAGATTAAACAGCTGGGAAAAGAACTTGTGACTATAGCAAAAAAAGATGATGGAGAGTTCTATTTTAATGGAGAAAATCTTTTAGGTGAAAAAAGTGCAGCGCCATCATCGGTAGAAAAGAGACCAGAGGATTCATTGCTAAGTAGTCTGGTTGAAAAGATTACGCAAAATGCGGAAGCACACGGATTTACCGGAGTGGATAATCAACCATTAAAAGCAGAGGAACCAGAGAAGAAGGAACCTAAGAAAAGAACATCTGTAAAAGGAAAGCTGAAGGAGGAAATCAAGAAAAAAACACCATCTAAGAAACCTAAGGTTACGAAAACGAAGGAGGAGAGAGGCTAGTATGACACAGAAACAATTTAATTATATTCTCATAGCACAGATGGAGATGTGCGATGTGATTCTCAGATCAAAGGGGGAAGAATATGCCCCTGATGCATTAGAGGATACGCAGAGGGACAGGTTAGGACATTTCAAAAGAGCAGCTTCCATGATGAATATAACACCTAAAGCAGCACTTATGGGAATGTTGTCGAAACATCTGATTTCTATATCAGATATGTGTATGGATAAAGCAGATTATCCAATAGAAAAATGGGATGAAAAGATTACAGATACAATCAACTATTTGTTCATTCTGAAAGCAATTGTCGAGGAGGAGTCTTATGAGAAAAATCGAAGTAAAGATTCTTATTCCAGAATCTATTGATCAGGCAGAGAAACTGATGGTATGTGCAGCTAGATTAACACAGCGAGGTCATCAGATTACCTGCCTTGATGATTTTATGGGTCTGTATGAAAAACCATATGAAAGATCTACCGTGAAGAACTTAGTGAAGTTACCACATCCTACAATACAGAAGTTTTCTGTGATCAATATAGTAGTGGTGGGAGCTTCCAGAAGATTCTTGGCACAGATTACAAGACATCAGAATGAAGTGAAATATATGTCATCGAGCTTGCAATACAGTGATTATTCCGGAGTGAAAGATTTCGTGGTTCCATATGAACTGTTAGATAGTTCACAGGAAGAAATCTATATTAAGCAGAGTAAAGAGGCGATGCATCGTTATCAGGAGATGGTAGAGGCAGGTGTAGATAATGATTCTGCTGGATATTGTGCACCACAGGGCATGAGAAATATTCTCCTGATTAGTGCAACGCCATATCAGTGGAAGCACATGATCCATCAGAGAACTTGCAGAAGAAATACAGCAGAAACCAGATATGTAATGCTACGGATTTGGGAGCAGTTGATCAGTCAGAATACTGAACTGTTCTCTGATTGTGGACCTTACTGTATGAATGGAATCTGTGAAGAAGGAAAGATGACTTGCGGGAAAAGTATTCTGCCTACTATGACAGTAATCGACATTATCCACGTGGATTTTCCGAAGATTCTAGATACCGGACAATTTGAAACGGAGGAAGGAGAAAAGCATGAAGATACAGCTAATTGATTTTGGTGGAAGGAGTCCAGTGAGAGCTCATGATAATGATACAGGTGCAGATGTATTTAGTCCATGTAGTCAGGTTCTTAAACCAGGGCAGATCAGCAAACTGCCATTAGGGTTTGGTGTCAGAATACCAGATGGATATGCAGGATATATTTTTCCGCGTAGTGGACTTAGTACGCTTGGCATTGTGTGTGAGCTTCCTCCGATAGATTCAAGATATGAGGGAGAAGTTCATGCCATTATCTCTA
>JAQUUB010000177.1 GCA_028694115.1 Lachnospiraceae bacterium | reverse complement strand
ATGGATTTTCAAACTTCACAAACTGACACAGAATTTGCTTTTAGAAAGGGCCGCAACCCTGCATAGCTCCTGCATTCCTGACAATAAAAAATCTTCCATTCACATAATGTAACTTATGGGAAGGAAAAGACGAGCTCAGGAACATGAAAAACAGGATGTTCTAGAGATAAAAAACAATTCAAGGAGGAAATTTAAGATGTTTAATTTGAAGAAGAAACTGAAAGAAAAGAAGGGATTTACCCTGGCGGAGTTGCTGATTGTTGTGGCGATTATTGCGGTGTTGGTTGCGATTAGTATTCCGATCTTTACAAGCCAGTTAGAGAAAAGTAGGGATGCAGTAACTGCTGCAAATCTTAGAGCTGCTTATGCAGAGGCTGCTGCAGAGGTGATTACAAACGAAGCTTCTAATGCAAGTGATGACATTGAATCAAGTGAATATACAGTAGAAGTAAAAGGAACCCAAAGCAATGGTGGACTTACGGGCATGGATTTTCCATTTACTTTTGCTACTGGTGCAGCAGAAAAACTGGATAACAAAGCTACATATACAACTTTCAAAGTGACTTTCACTTGGACGTGGGATGACACTAAGAAGGAGTTAGCTTCTGAGCCAGAAGTAGATGTTACAGCTTCTTAATAATCAAGAAAATATTTAATCTTTAGTGGTAAAAAACGAGACCAAAAATGGATTGATATTTTTCCATTTCCGGTCTCGTTTTATAATTCTCAAAGAAATTCAAAATTATAAATGACAATAAAGATTTTTACATTTGCACTCAACTGCTATTAAAGTAAAATCATTTTAAGCAAACGCAACTGTTGTAAGAACACCATCTGCATATGTGAATACCATTGATTGTGTAGAAGATGTACCAGGATCATCTGGAACTGCAAATGGTAGAGTTTCAGCCTCGCCGCTCCAATCATTAGCTTTCTGAGTTTTAATAACAATCTCCTCAACAGTAACGGTAAAACTTCCATCTGTAGCACCAGCAGCATAAGTTACTTTATTGGCATCGTCACTTGTTTCTGTTAATGCAGACGCTTGTGCCATTGCGTATGCAGAACGCATATTTGCAACGGAGACAGCATCTCTTGATTTCTCCAACTGGCTTGTAAAGATCGGAATAGATACCGCAACCAACACCGCAATAATCGCCACAACAATCAGTAACTCCGCAAGGGTAAATCCCTTCTTTTCTTTCAGTTTCTTCTTCAAATTAAACATCTTACATTTCCTCCTTGATTTGGTTTTTATCTCCAGAACATCCTGTTTTTCTAATGTTCCTGAGCTCGTCTTTTCCTTCCCATAAGTTACATTATTATTGCTGCTCTATTTAGATAATATGAGATGATCTCACAATTGTAGTTTCGTGGATTTACCTGTAAAAGATTAGTTGTGAAAGACTAACGCCAATAGGTATTACTGCGTACAATAGAAAGCCATATGTGAATATGTATAATCTACGTAGGAACGGATAACCATAAGGGAAGTTACACAGTTTGCTGTTGCAATTTTGATACAGATAAAAAGATGACTGGAACATATGGATAGGGTCTTAGAAAATTTTTAAGGTTTGAATCATCTGCGCCCATTCTATATCGACATTGTAAGTAAACACTTTGCATCAAGCTTTTATATGGCAGAACTCACGGTGGACCATTGACCTGTCAGCAGGGCAACATGAAAATAACACTTAACAAGAGGTTACTTCATAACAGCCTAGAAAGTCAAAGAAATGTAATGCTTCATGTCTGAGAAATTTTATTACGTTCAAAATATGTGAAATTGACATAAATCATGTAGAATGTAACAGAGAACAATAGAATGTTTGGTGATATACTATTACTAATAAAAATAGTTTTTATAAAACTGTAATGTAGACCCACAGGGATTTTCATATGACCGTTGTTTTATATATAAGGCTGTGAGTATACTTAGGATGGAGGAGTGAAATATGGGCTTAGAGGATCGAGAGTGGTTTCGAGAGGATCATAAACGTAGAGAAAAAGAGTATGGTGGGGATTTCAGTCTACATAGTAAGAGAACTCGCCCGGAAAACCATCAATCGAATTATATAAATCAGCGAATAGAATGGAATATAATTACAATCATAGTTGTGCTGGTGTTGTCTATTATAGTTTTACGGTTTTTTAAGATGAATCCCAAAATAGGAATGATTCTTGCAGCATTTATGGCAATTACTGATATTTATTATTTTGTTTCAGCAAGAAAAGATGAAAAAACCAAACATATAGCTTTGAAAATTTTAAATGTATTTACATTGATCATTACTGCATTGTCTGGTTCGCTGATGACTTCGTTGACACTTATATTGGGTTACGTATATTTTTTTACCAGTTGAAAGTAACACGCAAAATATCTGTACGAATATAGAGGTATCTGTCAAAAAAAGAATTTTATTAATGCGAGATAATACAGAGAAAAACTTCTACTTAGAGAAATTTATCTAAGTAGAAGTTTTTTTATAAAAAGTATATTTTTTCAAAAAGCAAAAAATAATTAAAGAACATCCCACAAAAATACACAGATATATATTTCTAAAAAAGTGATAATAGTTCATTGCAAGCTGATCTATGCGTTTAAAGTTTAAAATCTCTTTCGGTTTTCAGTTGTACATTCTTCGATAGTTCCAAGAGGGTCAGAATAGAGAACTGCCTGTGAAGGGACAGTTTTCGAAAAATGAATTTTCAGGCAGAAAATTATTACCAGTTAATGACGCTATCCACAATTTCTCTTTGCTCTGTGCTGGTCTTACGGAGATAGATCCGGGTCGTTTCAATACTTTCATGCCCCATCAGATCAGCCAGGAAAGCAATATCATTGCATCGCTCCAGAAAGCTCTTTGCAAAGCGATGGCGGAACGAATGAGGGTAGACCACAGCGGGATCAAGTCCGTACTCAACTGCAAATTTTTTGAGTTGTGTGGAGATACCTCTGGTAGTAATCCGTTCGCCATATTTGTTAAAAAAAATAAAGCCGCTTTCCTGGTTATTCTCTTCTAACCAGGAAAGTGCTTCTTTTTGTAGGCGTTTCGGAATATAGACACGTCGCAGCTTACCACCTTTTGAATACATATCAAAATGCCCAAGTCTTACATGTTCTGCTTTAAACTGTATCAGTTCACTGACACGTGCTCCGGTGGCCGCCAGAAAACGAACTACGAAGTACCAATGCATTTCCTTATTTTTTTTCAATCGATTCTTAAAATAAATGTAGTCAGCTTCACTTATTACATTTTCTAAAAATGCTTTCTGTTGAATGCGTATAAATGGTATCTTTAAAGAGTCCTTATGTATGCTCTCGAGATAGCAGTTTATCGCCCGTATTCGAAGATTTACAGTCTTTGGTTTATAACTGTCAATGAGCCATGTTTTGTACTCCCTCAGATTTTTCTTATTTACCTGATCATATTGCATTTTAAATTGCTTCAATGCGTATGTGTAAGATAAAACCGTGTTATCAGATAGATTCGTTTTCTTGAGATATCTCTCAAATTCATTAGTCATGTATACATCCTCCATTTGTTTGATATCATACAATGTAACTCATTTGAGCGGTATCGTCCATGTTATATTAAATTTTTACACCTTCTCAAGAACATTAAGAAAAAGGATATACTGGAAATAAAAAACCAATTCAAGGAGGAACTGAAGGCTGTTAAATTGAAGATAAAGCCGAAAGAAAAGAAGGGATTTACCCTTGCGGAGTTACAGATTCTTTTGCTGAATCATAAGAATAGTACAAGCATATCTGGTACGGCTTCATTTTTAACAAAAATGGAAATGAGCCATACCAGACATATTCCTGTTTTATTTGGGAATTTCCATGGGGAAATCCTGCTCCGGATTCATGTTCGCTAATGCACGCAAACGTTTATTTTCTTCCTGCAGGGTCCGTAGTATTTTCTTTTGCTTCTGCATGTCCTTATCTTTTTCTTCCAAGGCTTTATCTTTTTCTTCCAACGCCATATCTTTCTTTTCCAACTCCATATCTTTCTCTTCCAAAGCCATATCTTTCTCTTTTATCTTTTTTTCATATTCTCTTCTTGTATTTCCTAACAGATGCTCTCCTGTCAGTCCCAATTCCTTCACTTCCCTTCTGAATTCTTCATTCTTGGAAAAGTCGATATATTTCGTCAATTCCTCTGGTACACTGTAGAAGATTCCGTGCAAAAATCGAATAATATCAACATCTTTCTCTGATGTCAGATCTCCCAGGCGTATGATAATTAAATCCATAAGATCATAAGACCTTTTATTAACTACAATCTCGCCTACATTATTCCTGTTCGAAAACGGATAGTAGGATAGCGTGTTCTATAAACGTTTCTGCATTTTTTTAAATACAAATGAAAATATTCCAATTCTATTTGGGGAGTTCCGTGGGGGGAATCTGATCTGGATTCATGTCCGCCAATGCACGCAAACGTTTATTCTCTTCCTGCAGGGTCCGTATTATTTTCTCTTGCTCCTGCATGTCCTTATCTTTTTCTTCCAAGGCTTTATTTTTTTCTTCCAAAGCAATATCTTTCTCTTCCAAAGCCTTATCTTTCTCTTTTATCTTTTTTTCATATTCTCTTCTTGTATTTCCTAACAGATGTTCTCCTGTCAGTCCCAATTCCTTCACTTCCCTTCTGAATTCCTCATTCTTGGAAAAGTCGATATATTCCGTCAATTCCTCTGGTACACTGTAGAAGATTCCGTGCAAAAATCGAATAATATCAACATCGTTCTCTGATGTCAGATCTCCCAGACGTATGATAATTAAATCCATAAGATCATAAGACCTTTTATTAACTACAATTTCGCCTACATTATTCGTGTTCGAAAACTGATAGTAGGATACCGTGTTCCATAAACGTTTTGGTACATTTCCAACGCAAATGAAGATGGAGCAGACTTTCTCAAGCTTTCCATAATTCGTCGTTCGGTTGATGACTTCCAGCTGGGAGCTGATCATTCGAGCCATGTGATAAATGCCCCTCTTTTCCAGCGCATACCCTGGATAATAATTCCCCTGCAATTCCACATCCACATGCAGATGAAATCTTGTATTAACCGGAAGGCGTGCCCGAAAACGCTGGTCAAATGTGATACGAGCCTCATTGACCGAAGACTCCTCTGTTGGGTCACCCTTTATCCTTGTATCACTATCTGGTGCTATTGGTTCATTCTGATCAATGCTGTTCAGATCAATACAGGCAAGGACTTCATCCATGGTACAATCCTTATAATCCTTCACCGTATACTTCAGAATAGTAGCCAATACCTCTTTGTGCTTTAAAATCTTCTTTCCGTTCTCATCATACCTTTCCCGTTCCGGATTCAGCTGCAATGAATCCTGCAGTCCAATAGATCCCGGAATGCTGACACTCTTCTTGTTACTTCTCGCTGTTGACTTCTTCGCAAACCTACCTTTTTGTTGTTTACCCATGCATTCACTCCTTTTTGCTCTTAAAATGCATGGATTTCTCATTAGACACAAAATCCTTGTTCGTAGCTTATTTGGAAGAACTTTGCAGTGCCACTCGATTCCGCTTTGCTTCATCTCGTTCACGGGCTCTCGCCCTCTCAGCAGGTAATGACAAGTAATTACTTATGTGCAAGCACAACGTAATTTCTTGCAGCTATATCATACCTTAATTCCGCAGTGCCACTCGATTCCGCTTTGCTTCATCTCGTTCACGGGCTTTCGCCCTCTCAGCAGGTAATAACAAGTAATTATTTATGTGCAAGCACAACATAATTGCTTGTTATTACCTGCTGGCACTGCTCATTGCTTACGTGAACATTATACCATGGAATCCAATAAGTTCCAATGCATTTTAGTGCTTTATACAATTTTCATTAACTGGATAAAATGATCGATGCGATCATGAAACCACACAGATGATTTGAAACAGAACGTTTCTAATATGTTTCATCTGCTGATATTATTTTACACCCTGTCTAGAGGATTTGTAAAGTAGATAATGAGAAAATTAAAGCACAGTTTCTGCATTCCTGACAATGAAATTATTCCACTTATATAATGTAACTTATGGGAAGGAAACGACGAGCTCAGGAACATGAAAAAACAGGATGTTCTGGAGATAAAAAACCAATTCAAGGAGGAAATGTAAGATGTTTAATTTGAAAAAGAAACTGAAAGAAAA
>JAQUUB010000011.1 GCA_028694115.1 Lachnospiraceae bacterium | reverse complement strand
CTTTTTCAGTGTCATAAGTGGTAAACAAATTGAATGTCATAAAGTACGTTATTGGTAAAGTATTTCACTGTCATGGTGGTAAACAATCAAAATGTCACGTGGTAAACTTTTTCATTGACATTCACATGTGCGTACATAAGCAGAATAGGAATCAAAACTATTTAAAACTAGGAAGGACATATTTCAATGACAGAAGAAAACACAACAAAATTATCACAGCCATCGGAGACAACTCCAGTAAAGAAAAGTAATAAAAATGTTATTATTTTAGGTGTTGCATCAGCAACTATTATTATTCTTTTAGTTGTAGTTATTGTCTTGTTACTAAAAAAAGATGAAAAACCTGAGGTTAATTCATTAGGCGATCGTGCCACCTTAGTAACTAAAGATAATGTTGATGAGGTTGAAGATAATATGGGAAAGGTTTCAGCAGATGATAGTTATCGTGCAATAATGTCAGTAGAATGGACTTTCGAGAATGGTACTGCAAAATCTACAGATGCTTACGTCGAAAATTCAATAACCAATTCACGTACGGTTTATTTTGATGTAAACCTTAGTTCTACAAATGAGCTTATCTATTCATCGCCATATATACCTCTTGGCGCAAAGCTTAATGACATCACTTTAACTAAGGATCTAGATGCAGGGGATTATCCAGCACTTGTTACATATTATCTTGTAGATGATGATCATAATGTAATTACAAATGTGACTCTTGCAATTACCATCCATGTTTTAAATTAGTCAAAAAACATTTCAAGGAGGAAATAAAAATGACAAGATTTAAAAAACTCATGGCTTTAACATTAGCCACAACAATGGTTTTCACAACCAATGTATTTGCAGAAACAGGAAAAACTATTTCAGACTCATCTGTTTCGGGTAATGGCCAAACTGCTTATGTTGACACTAACATATTTGATGTTGACCTACCTACTTCTACTGCCTTAGGATTTAAGCTTGATCCTCAAGGTCTTGTATCTTTGGAAGATGGTGACCAGGCTACTCTTTCTGCATTATCAGCTTACGGTGGAAGAATTGTTGGTGATTCAACAGCTGCAGTTATTAACAACAGTCCTAAAAAAATTCTTGTTACAGTAAGTATGGCGGCAGCAACAACTTCTGCTAATGATGTTACATTTGTAACAGCATCAGCTAACAAAGCAGATGTAAGTGCAAATAAATTAAATAATGCTTTGGTTTACGTTGTACCAAGTAAAGGTACCATCTCTTCTGCCAATGCTTATACAAGTGTTGGAAAAGGTATTATTCTTCAAAATAACATTCTCAAAACCGATGCACTTACAGGTGGTAATACCGATGAATTCAAATTTGTTTTAGATGCACCCGAGTATTCTGTTTCTAATGATGGAGTTTCCTATAACCTTATTCAAACAGGTGTTAGTAACGGTTTTGGTCTTCAAATAGGTGGTATTATTAATCCTAATGCAGATTGGCTTGATTTCACTGGAACTCCTACGAAATCACTTGGTGTTAAAGCTATTTTCAGTATAACTGATGTAGCTGATACTGATGTTGTTGATACAACTATAGGAATTGATAATTTAGTATCTTCATCATCTACTGAGATTATGGCAGCAGAAAGTACAGATTCAAAATCCTTCACATGGAGTACAGGTGGTGGTGATATCGTAATCAAATGTGCTACTACACCTACCAGCTTGACTTTCATGAGAACTGGACAGATTGCTGTAACTTTAGCTACTAGTGACTACACTATTTCTGGTACAACTCTTACTATTCCAGCAGCAACTTTAAATACTGTTGCAACATCAACTTATACACCATTAGGAAAAGGTGTCTATACCGTTACTATAGGCGGTGTAAGTGATACTTATACAATTACAATTAACTAATGAATTTTCTTAAAGGAGCTGTAATTAGTATGCAGCTCCTTTATTGTATGTAATAAAGTCTTTTAGGTTCTAAAATAAATGTTGGGTTTATGATTGAAAAATCATATACTTCAGCATTTTTATTTTATAATAAAGAAAAACCTCCAAGCGGTAGTCTAGACAACAAACCACTCGGAGGTGCAAGAAGCAACTTAGCTTTTAAAAATATTTTTGTGTAATATAGTAAAATCTTCTTCCATCAGAAAAAAACCATTTCCACCATTTATTTCAAAATGTCTATACCCCATATCAGAAAGAAATTCAACCATTTCTCTCTTTTCATCTTTTTTTGCTCCCCATGCTATAAGTTCTGTTAATATAATTCTTGGTCTATACTTATTAAAATCTATAGATTTAATTACCTCATAATCTAATCCTTCAATATCTGTTGCCAGTAAAGTAGGAGTTGCCTCCATCGATTCAAAAATATCATTAATTGTTATAGTTTCAACATCAAAGGTATCAATAATTTCAAAATCAGTACTTATTTTTGATACTACATCATCTTCTAGCTTATCAATAGCAATTGTACCTAATGCACTCGAATTTAATTCATAAAATGTTGTTTTTCCACTGTTATGAATATCAACAGCCTTTGTAATCAACCTATCTTCAGGTCTAACACACTTTATTATATTGGTTAAAAGTGGATTTGGTTCAACTAACACGCCTCTGACTCCAAGTTGATATAATAAATAGGTATTATTTATTGAAATAGGATTATTTGTTCCAAGTTCTAAATAACTCATCATAGAAACATCAATATTCAATAAATTAATAATATTTAAAATAATTGCATCTTCCCCATATTGTCCATTAAAAATATTACATTGCTTTAACAATACTTTATCTAAGATGATTTTTTCTATCTCAATTGCCATTTCATTAACTAAGAAATTTATTATTTCTATATAATAACTACTTGTAATTACAATATAATCATAATCATAGTCTTTCAAATGATTAGGGCAAATATACTTATATTTATTATGCTCTACATTATCTTTACCAGATATTCCAATAATTGAATATTCCTTTTCTAGTAATGGTGCTTGTTTTTCAAATCTAGACCCACATCCAAATGCAATAATCTTTTTCATTTCCATTCCCATTCCTTTCACTTTGCAATATCTCAATTGATATCTTTGTTTTAATATATTTTTTTCTAACTCTAGATTTAGAAATCTGAAACTCCATACATTTTTCTCAACGCAGATAAATATCAGGATTTTTTTCATTCATTTTTTATTGTCTTTACGATGTTATAATGTTCTTACTATCTACATAAATCTGAAAGAAAGTTGAAATCTGCAGGAAGACTATGGTAAAAATCAATATAAGCTTGAAAGTTATAGTGCTGTATGAGTCATTCCTTCAATAAACGATCCACCCTCTGTAGCATTAACTACTTCTATTATTCTTCCATCATCTCTTATTTCTTTTATCCTTCTTACAAACCATTTACGATACAAGTCAAATTTTTCATCTGAAAATACATATCCTTTATTCCAAAAATCCGAAACCGGATGTAAACTATCTAAGTTCTGTGAAATTGTATTCCCAGCATTTTTTGCATGTGCTAAATTATCTGTAAAAGCTAAATCTAATCCAACAAATACAATCTTTTTACATCCTAAAGTAATAGCAATATCCATTGCACAGGTACTAACTGAACCACCAGTCTGAATCATCAACAGCCCTCGTTCTCTTGCATATTTTTCTGCTGGTTCATAGCCTTTTTGATATGCAAGATACACATCTCCTTTATAATTCTTTGCTATTTGTTTACAGGCTGTACTCAGTAAAATAATGGGTATTTCTTTATTCTCAATCCCCATTATCTGATTTACCAATTCTTCTTTTGCATCCGAAAATATACCATAGTCAATTCGGATTTTCTTTTTACATAGTTTTTTAAGTACCGTACCTGTAGCAATAATTATATCATCTTTTCCTACAATAGTATTCAATTTATCAATGTTCTTATCTAAGGAAGGTCCTGCTGCAACAATGTAAACTGTCTTATTCTTAAATTGTGGTTCTAGTTCGCTTATTTCTTTTTTTATAAATTTAATGTTACTTAGGAAATTATTTTTCATGAGCATTTTACTATTTTCAAAAGAGTTTTTAATTAGAAAATACTCTCGAAAACATTTTGCTATTTCTTCATTTCCAATATTATACAAGGAAGGACTGTGAATAACTACTCCTTCCAAATTGTTTACTAATTCCTTTGACATGTCCTGATAATTATTATCATAATGAATAAAAATATTTTCCTTATTCATTAGCTCTATACTATTCGTTTCCATAATAGCACGTAATACTTTTTTATCAGTTTCATAGGCATCAATCCTCTTTTTTGTATAATATGATAAATACCACAAATGATATCCTAAACCTATTCCTAAAACGGAATACCTTTCAATATCCAAGGAACAGTACTGCATCATACTATACTTGGCTTCTTCAATCGGAATTACAGTACTGTGTAGATATAATTCTCTATTTTTATTATTAAATTTCAAATTAGCGTGTCCAGATTTTGAGTATATTATTTCTATTGAATTTAAACTTTCATCAAGAAGTATTTCTAATAATTGATACTCCTCTTTAGTTCCATGCTCTTTTATATATTTAATATTTTCTTCTTGATATTTCTTCCTTAATATAAGAAGATTCTCTTTTACATTCTTATCCTCTAATAATTCTTCCATTTTTTTCATAAAAAAAGGGATTAATTTATACTCGGTGATATCTGCCATTCTAATATAATCTGAGTTTTCTTGGATAGTAAACAACTCATTTAGTATATTACTTAACTTTTCTAATTCTTTCATATCATCACTCAAAAAATTAATATAATGGCTGATTAACTTAAGCAATACTTGAAAAAGCTTCAATGCCTTTTCAAATTGATACGAATGGAAATCTTCCTTTATGACATAAGAATTATGTATAATTTGTACAACATCTTGATAAATATCTATATATTTATTATCCATTTTAATACCTTTCATTAACTCTACGTTTTTAAAGAAATCATATTATTAAATTTTTAAGAGCCCTTTACTCTAATCATAAATTATCTCTTCTATATCAATTAATTGGTAATCTTTACATATTATTTCTAATTCTTTATTTAATTCAATACTACTTATAATTACATCAATTTCTTCGCAATATTCAATTTGGTTTTTAATTTGTATTCCTCGGTAATATCCAGCTTCTTTCTTATCTATTGCATATATAATTTTAATTTCTGATTCATAAATTTCGTCAATGATTCTTTTTCCTATTACTCCCACTCCATAAATCAAAATATTTTTATAACCCTTATTTTTTATTTTATCCGCTAAATTCAAATTATCTTTTTTTAAAATAAGAATTTGATTAAGAATGCGATAATATCTTTTAAATTTAATTTCTTTTTGAGTCTCAGTAATATTCCATATTCTTTTCTCGAATAATTTTACATTTCCTTTTTCAAAAATAAAATCAAAAAATGAATAAACATCTTTTTTCATTTTATATTTCAAATGTTCTTTGAATGGATTTTCCATTAGCATTTGTTTATAAATTTCTTCATTATTATCTATTTCAATAATTTTATCAATTATATCTTGCTTAGATTTATAATTATGGCAATTAATAAATGCTTTTGAATTAAAATCTACTTCAATATTAGGATTTCCATGATAGATAGGAATTGTTCCCGAAAAAAAAGCCTGAAATAATTTTTCTGTTGTATAACCGCTACAAACAGTATTTTCCATTGCAATATTAAATTTATAATTACTTATGAATTTTTCTTTTGAATTAGCAGAATCATTAGAAACATGTGCTGAAAGTTCTTTTGTATCTATATTATGTAATACTTTTCCTGGACAGTCTATTTTTTGATATTCCATTAATTTTTCACAAAAATCTTTTCTATATTTGCTTCCTGTACCATCCGTTTCATTATGATAAACAAAACTACAAAATTTTCTATCAAATAGCTTATTCAAGTTCAAGGATTCTCTAGTATAGTTTTCTATTCTATCCAAATATTCATGACCAATGAGACGAACGTATCTATCCTCAAACGATATATGATGCATTCCTATTGCATAATCACATTCATTAAAATTAGGTACAATATTTTCTCCTGTAAAAAAGATTTTTACGCAATTAATATACTTTAAATGCTCATTTCCAAAAGCAGAGTAAATTATAAAATTAGGATTATCTGTGAAATTTAAGAAATATTTTTGTTTAATTATATCAGTAATAAAATTATTATGAGTATCAAAGCCACTCCAAAAATCCATAAATTTCAAGTTAATTATCTTCATTTATAATCACATCCTTTATTATAATTTTAACACACAACAAGATGATAGGGTTCTTCACCACTTACGTTTTATAGTCCATCACAAAATATTTTAATATCCTTATCTCTCATTTTATCAAGAAAAATGGGATTTTTCTTGAAGTTCACTCTGTTCTTTGGAAATAAATATTTAATATCTTTAAATAATAAAAATATTCTAACCAATTCCGTATATCTATTTAGTAAAGTTTGTCTGATTCCATTCTTAGTACAATCAAAACTATCATCAAGAATTTTACAAAACAATAAGAGTTTTCCTGTTTTTCTAGTACTTTTCTTAATACTAAATACAATACCTGCCATACAGAGAATTATCCTTAAAAATCCTAGCCATAGTTTAGAAAATAAAATTTTAGCAGAATATATTTGTAGCCAAGCAATTAGATAACCTTCTACTTGAGCATTATACTCTTTAAGATTTTTAGGTGTTTCCCATATTAGCTTTGCTTGTGGGATACACCCAATTTTATATCTTATATTACTTATTCGCATTGGCCACTCCGCATCTTCTCCACAATGTAAAAATCCCTCATAAAAATAGCCTGAATGTTCAAATACCTTTTTGTTTACTATCATTCCATGATTTGAGATAATTTTAAGACCATCTTTATCAAGATTTGTGATAAATGTTTTACTATATAATTCTTGAAAAGTTGTCTTTGCTTCTCCTATAATAGTTCCATACACGATATCTAATTTTTGTTTACATATACCTTCTAACAATTTTTCATAAAAATCATTATTATACTTGTTTCCAGTTGCCGCTATTGCAATATAATCTGTTGTAGCTCTGGATATGGAATGATTTAATCCTCTTGAAAAACCCATCCTTTTACCATAATACAATTTAATTAATTTCTTATTTTTTAATATTATTTTTTTAATAATATCAATGGTTTTATCTGTTGAACCACCATCTGTAATAATAATTTCTTCTGGTGCATAGGTTTGATTTAATAAATTACTCAAAAAATATTCAACTTCTCTTTCATCATTGTATACAGTGGCAACAATAGAGTATTTTATATCCATAATACTTAATCCTCTCATATGTAAATTATTTAGAGCCATTATCAACAGAAAATGACCCTTAACCTTCCGTTTCTTTGTTTTCTGCCAATAGAAATACTATTTCAGAGCATACAAAACTGTTTCCGAACGTGTATTGCTATGATGCCTAATATAAAACTTGTAATCTTCAAATTCTTTCATTAAATAAAATGGAATTTCCCATAAATCATCTTCTAAATGATATATGCAAATTGCTAGTTTGGGCATATTATTTCTAATTGTATGATAAGCTCCCTTACATGCCATCTTCTCGGCGCCTTCTATATCCATTTTAATAAATGTTGGAGTAATAGAATTTTTGTCACAGAAATTATCCAAAGTTATTACTTCTATTTTTTTCCCCCCCTTTTCATTTAAAGCCGATTGTGCAAAATGATTTTCTTCAAATCCAAAAATACCATTTTTCTCTGATAATCCGTACGGAAATATTTTTCCCTTTACATTCTTTAATTTAAAAGTTGTTGTTGCTATCTGAAAATATGTTTCATCAGGTTCAAAAGAATATATATATTTATATTTTCCATCAACGAAATCTATAAATTCTTCTACTGAATCTCCTATATATCCTCCGGCATCAATAAGTACTTCCTCTTCTCCTATAGTAAATATATCCTTTCGAAAATATTGTTTATTAAAATCTAAGTACCTACAACATTCATCAATATATTTTTGTTGATTTGTAAGTCTATGATTAATTAAGTTTTCAAATATTTTTTTTGATAAATCATCACTAAGATTATTTTTAACAAAATTAATTTTAGTTCTATTGTTATTAATCAATTTTTCCATTTTATCTAAGTCATATCTCATTTTAGGATAGATAAAATTAGACTTAATGTAGTAATTTTTAAATCCTTTATCTATTAAAAGATCAATAATTTCCTCAACGTAAGTACATATCCCAGTTCCAATAATGATATTAATACTAGTTCTTTTATTTTCCAGCTCCTTTAATGAATATATTGGTTTTCCACAAAACAATCCATATTTTTCTCTTTTTTCTTCTGCATAAGTATCTGTGAAAGCTGAAATATTAATATTATAATTTATAAATAAATTGTATAAATTTAGACTGCCTTTAGAACATCCATATATAATATTCTCTCTTTGATATAATTCATCTGGAAAATTTATTGCAAGCTTAGCGCCTCTATATGATATCATGTTAATTAATTCTCCTTTATCGATTTTATTATTATTTATAAAAATTTAAATCCCTATCTTTATTCTCGTCAAAGAATAAAAGATATTTTCTATGTTCATTTTCTTTTAAATTCTGAATAACGTTTTAATAAAGTCTGTTTAAGACACTTTTTTCTACTCATACCATTCATCAGTTATGTAAAAAAATATTTATGTTAGAATCCAAATACGAATTTTATAAACTCAATCTTTTGAGACATACTTATATTATTACATGATAACATAGAGAATAAATGCTTCTTTTTTAGATTTATCATATCTTTACTTCTAAGTTGATATTTTTTACTCATTATTATTAATAGCTTGTAATAGTTTTCAACTGTTTTTTGATATAATATCTGGTTTCTTTTTTGTTTAAAAAAGATGATTCTCTCATCATATGCATCAAAAATATCAAAATTATAGTTTTTTTGCAATAATGACATAAGACTGCCTTTCCTCTGCCGATAGAAATACATTCGAAAATTCAAATTAATTACATAGTTTGCTTCAAACAATAATCTATAATTAATAAACTCGTCTTCCGTTTTCCTTCCAACAGGAAATCTTAAATATGCAAGCAAATGTTTACGATATAGTTTGCCCCAAATCACACCATAGACAAGCCCTCCTGGCTCATAAAGCATCCCAGTGGCGCTATGACCATTATAAATCCTTCCGCCAGCCTCTATTTTAGCAGAATCACTAATCTGCTCTTTATTGGTTTTAATAACCCCACATTGTACAATATCAATATTTATTCCCTTAACCTGGGTATATCTTATTAAACTTTTAAAATAATCTTTATGTATCCAATCATCACTATCAACAAATGCAATAAAATCACCTTTTGCAATATCAAGTCCTGCGTTTCTAGAAACAGACGGCCCTCCATTGGGTTGATGAACCACTATAATTCTCTCATCTTTCTTCTGATATTCATCACAAATATTGGAGGATCCATCTGTCGATCCATCATCTACTAAAATGATTTCTAATTCTCTATACGTCTGATACAAAATACTATCAAGACATTTTTTGAGATACGGTGCAACATTATAGATTGGTACAATCACACTAATCATACTTTCATTCCCCACAAAATCCATCTCTTTCGATTCTATTTTATTATATTGTAGTATAGCTTTTTCATTTTTTCTGCTTGTGAAATATATTCAAATTGTTTTATCACAGATTCTCGTGCATTACTCTTTATCTGTGTGCTTTTTCCACTCTCGATATCTTGAATAGCCTGTTCAATTTTTTTTGATAACTCTATATAATTTCCTGAAGAATAAAGGTATCCGTTTACACCTTCCTCTATGATCTCCAGAGTGCCTCCGCTTTTTGTTCCAATTGTCAGTAGTCCTGCATACATGGCTTCTACCGTAACTCTGCCAAGTCCTTCACATCTAGAGGTTGTCAATGAAATATCAGATTGTTTTCTCATATCACTTAAATCGTTTTGGAACTGGATTATCTCAACTTCCTCGCTCAAATGATTGTAAGAAATATATTTCTTTATTTGATTAATATAAGAAGGCGAACCACTTCCAACTATTTTTAAATGAACTTTAAAAGATGTTTCTTTCTTTAAGTAATTGACAGCCTTTACAGCATCCAATTGACCTTTTCCAAGTAGAATCTGTCCGCAGCAAAGTAACGTGTAGATTTCCTTATGTTCTTGTTTTACTTCTAATAATAAGGCATTTGATTTTACTTTTATAATACCATCATAAATAATTCTGTATTTTACCATTTCTTCACTATATTTATTTTGTACCGCCTTAGATATATATACAATACAATCTGATTTTCGCATATACCATTTCTGAAGAAAAGGCAATGACCACATCCTATCGAAATCTTCCTGCATAAATTCCCGAAAATGCCATATATGCGATTTGCCTGATAAAATACTTAATAGTGCTCCCGCATCTATTGTCGAGCTATTTGAATGAATAATATCTATTTTTAAATTATTAATTAAAGGCAGTATTTTAAGTACATCCCTAATGTTCCTCATAAAATCATAAATATCTTGTGGTACTATACTCTTATTAACTACTCTTGTATTTTGCATATATGGATAGATATAACACTTAACACCACGTTGTCGCAAATATGGGATAAGCGGTCCTCTCTCTGGAAGAAGTACAAATACTCCAAATGTAGACCCTTGCATTTGCAATCCATCAATTAAATCTAGAATTGATTGATTTCCTCCATATAATGAAGCACTATTCAGCACATATAAAATGTTTAAAAACCGTTTTTTGTTCCCATTCGTAGTATTCTTCTGCCTCATAGTATCTCTCTTCCTTTAGTTCTTACGAAATACAAATAAACCACAACTATTCTCTGGTATTCCTTTTTCTATTATTTCAATATCTTTTATTTTTACTTTACTATAGTTTGATTCATTGCCTCTAATAATATCAAAATCTAATAATTCCAATTTACTAAATTGTTCAATAATAGTACTTGGTTTAAAAAATCTTTGGGCATTGAATATAACTTTATTTTGTGGCCCTAATGGAATTCCAAAATAGAGATATCCCCCTGGTTTCAGTACTCTTTGAAAAGCATTCATTGCTTTAAAGCAAGCCTCTGGATCTATCGGATCTCCGTATCTCCCTAAGCCAAAGTGTTCCACAGCATGAAAAGAAGAAAGTGACTCAATACTATCATTTTCAAAATTTTCTAGGTTAGTCGCATCTCCTTGGATAAAGTTAAGTCCATTTATTTTATCAGGTAACGGTCTTATGTCAATATAATTTACCTCATCTAGAAATACTAATAAATGTCCAAGAAATCCGTCTACCCTGGATCCGATGTCATAATGATGTTTTGGCATTCTTTCATGTATTTTTTTTGCCCCCCAAATATCTTGAACGAAATAATGTTCTGGAATTGTACCTGCTTCTGCATTATATTCGTTGCATATCAGCCACATTTCTTTATGACTAATCGCTAAATCTTTGTTTGTATTTATACTTTCATATTCTTTTACGGAATCAAAGATGATTTTTTCTTCTTCATTCCAATTCGTAAAAATACAATCAGTAATATCTTTAATGCAAATGATTTTTTCCTCTTCAATATGATAATCCATTATTAACTGATATTTGATTGTATTGAAGTACTTAATAGAACATACTATAATTTTCTGAAATTCAAAAGTATCCATTTTGTCTGGACATATGTACGGATACCCTTCAACCATTTCTTTATTCTGACCATTATCTGTAAATGCCAAAATATCAAATTTATTTTTCAGAATATCGGCTCTCTTGTAATAGCCCCTACCTGTCCCCCAAATAATCACTTTTTCTTTTTGCATCTTATTAATCTCCAATCGTGTTTATTTTATTTAATTCAATTGTGTGAAATAATCTGGAATATAGTTTTATATATTCGCTAAATATAACCGGAAGTTCTAATTTATATCTTAATTCACTTTTTTCATTTGTATTCTTAATGTAATGTTCTATTGCATTATCAATATCAGAATTAATTCCATATACATACCTCAGCTCTGATGCTTTTAAATCTAAGGAAAAGTAATAAATCTGATTTTCATACTTCTTTTCAAAATCTATAAATTTTAGTACGGAAGGATAAATAATTGTTCTAACATTCTGGGGACAAGGTAATATTATAGCACAGTTTCTATAAATCAAATTTGTATCTCCTTAACTACTTTTTATATGCAATGCCATTCTTCTGGAACAATAAATCCTTTAGATTTACTTCCCAACCAGATTCGTGGTGCTACAACAATCTTATCAGTATTCTGATTTAACCATGCTCCCCACCAGCTAAAGGTACTATTTGCAATAATATTATGTTTACATCTAGACATGAGATTTAATTCTTCATACTCTTTAAGCTTCATACTCCTATCAACATAGATTTTTTTATTACATAACTGCAGATTCTTTTTTACCCACTCAATATCATCTGAGAATATAATGTATGTTGGTTGATGTATGTTTTTTTCAATATATTGCATAGCCTTTTGATAATATTGTGTATTATCTATTGCAAAGCGATTTTTAACATAATCACCTCTTCTAATATGAATTGCAACAGTTTGCTCATTTTGTAAGATCTCTTCTAATTCCTTAGGGATATCATATTTTTGTTTTAGAGAAAATTCTGAAATCAAAATTGTTCTTATTTTATTAAAATATTTATAATTTTGAAAAAATCCAATAAAGCATGTATTACGATATGGATTCAGAAACTCTGCATGAAATTGATAAGGAGATTTAATATCTTCAATAACATGAATTGGAAATATTTTTTTTTGCGCCACTTTAAATATTAATCTTTGTAACAAATTACTTCTTTCAATGAATCTCCATTTGAAACTCTTTTTTAAATTCTTATTAGGTATTGAGATACAAAATGCATTAAGTGCATATTTTCTATTTACTTTTACTGGTATTAGTGAATTCTCAATTTTATCAGAACTAATATATACTTCTTGACCCAATTCTTTTAATGTTCTTGCAAAAGCATATTGAAACATCTGATTACCCAGACCTTCCCATATTTTAACTATTATCATGTTGGATTAACCTTTCAATTAACATAAGTCTTGGGATTATTTGCCCAGAAATCGATTGCATACTCTTGACATTTTTTACAGGTTAAACAATTCATACTTTTTTCTTTCATCATTTTTAATTCACTAAGTTCTTGAATACTTTCTATCTTACCAATAATATATTCACTTGAATATTTGTCAGCTGCACAGCACAAATTGAGATTTCCTTCAGTATCAATTACGATCTGATATAATTGTGGACATATATATTTACTAGGACGCTTTTTTAGATAATCATCGACATAGGAAAGGATCAATTGTTTTCCTGCCTGTTTTAGTATTTCATATTCCATTTTATTTTCCATATAATCTATCGCCATGCTTATTCCATTGAAATATGCAAAATAAGGATTCAATTCTATATCATTGCTTTCTGCAAATTTTTTGGCCTCTAAATATTCTTCCATACTGAATTGATAAATATGATAAGAGATATAAACCTTACCACTAAAGCCACAATTTCTATAGTTTTTGACAATATTAACAATATTTCTTTTTATCTGTTCAAAATTAAATCCATGTATTTTATCATATGAATCTTGACTAAATCCAGGCATAGAAATGTATATTTTTTCTAAGTGTTGTAATATCTGTGAATCATTTAACTTTTTATATACGGATGCATTAGTACTAATTGCAAATTTTTGTTCTTTAGAATTTAAGAATAGGACAATTTCCTCAAAATTAGGATTTAGCAATGGTTCTCCCCAATTATATAACGACAATGTCGTATTTTTATTAATAGCTCCTAGCTCTATTAATTTATTATATATTTTTTTAAACTGTTCTAAATTTAAATACTTGATATTAGGTAATTGTACTCCTGCTCTATTATCTTTTCCAGTTATGCACCATGCACATTTTGCATTACAAATGCCTGATACTTCGATGATTGCTTCTCTATATCCCACGCCTTCCAAATCTTCACATCTTTTAACATAAGAATCATTAAAGGTCGCTTCAATCTGTTTTGAAATTTCTTCATAAAATACAGATGCAATCAAAATTACATCATAATCAACTTTATCATGAATTTTTTCATATGAATCAACTGGTAATCCAAATAATTTCTCACCTTGAGCACAAACATTATTCTCAATAAATGCTACAACTTTATATAAGCTACTATAGTTCTTTATAAAATCGAATACTTTCAATGCCGATTTTCCAGTTCCCCAAATTGCTATTTTTTTTATCATTCTTATACCTATCCGCATGCTTTAGTCATGCTTAACCATGATTATAAATCAGTAGTTGAACATGTTTTACTCAACTAAACAACATACACAACATCTTCTAATGAAATAATTGGATAATCAACAATATTTCCTAACTTTTCACTGATTTCATTAAATGCAAAAACAGCAGAAACTATAATTGCATCCACCTCTGGTAGTTCGTCTTCAATACTTATAACTTCAAGCTCAGAATATACACTTGAAGATTCCTTATCAATACCACATCTGACTTCAATATTAGAATCTCTCAGTTCATCATATAATCGATTTCCCATTTCACCCATACCATAGATTGCAATTGTTTTGTAATTATTACTTTCAAAATAATCTACTAATGATTTCCCTTCTTGTTTTAAAAGTAACCATTGATTTAGCATATTGTAATAGCCTTTAAATTTATCTACCTTATCAGCTTTATTATCGATTATTTTCCCTGTTACTGTTCCTGTTGTTGCTGCCCCTATGATTGCCCCTACCATGGTTGACAGGATTGCCACTGTTCCTTTTTTCATACAATTCCTCCTTAATTATTCTTCATGTATTATCTATCTTATATGTTCCATGTACATCTACCAAATTTATTTCTATAAAAATCAAAATAACCCAATAAAATTGCTACTATTTTTTCAATACGCGAATGGTCATATTTTAACATTCCCATTATTCTTTTCCAGAAAATATCCCTTTCTAATAATAAATAATTCTGGTATTCCGAATACTCTCTTTTTAAAAATAAATAATTTCTAGTATTATAATAATGTCTAATGGCAGAATATTTGTTTCTTTGATATTCATGAATTACCTGCCCATTATCTAACTGATTATGAAAAAGAACGGCATTTCCATTCTGCAAAACGTCATATCCAGCTCTTCTAAGGCGTAAGCAGTAATCATAATCTACAAAATCTACAAATAACTTATTATCAAACCAACCTATTTCTTTAAAACAATCTAAATTTAATATCATTCCACTCGTAATAATAACATCCTTATTCTTAAGCGAATCTTGTATTGCCTTTTTTCCGTACCGATCCTGAATGACAGGACCCACACATCCAATTTTATAAATAGACTGATATTTGTAAATAAACTCAATCATCTTATTAACTAATTCCTTTTTTACAAGACTATCTTGATCCAATAGCATAATCCACTTATGTTTATCATTGATTGCTCGTATGCAAATACTATTTAGGCCAAAGGCTAACCCTTTATTTTTTCCTACACTTCGATAAGATAATTTTAATTTCTTTATAGTTTCTTCTAAATTATCTGGTATTTCTTTATCTGAATTATTGAAAACATAAATATCCTGAAACAATTCACAAAGCATTTTTAAATGCTCCACTATTTGCTCATTATAATTATACAAAACAATCCCTACTGTCAACTCCACGTAATCACTCCATCCTATATTATTATCGGCAGATATTCCATAATTACTTAGAATATTCTAATCCCCGACTGTCTAATAGTTGTATATTTGTCAATTCATTAGCCCGTAGAAAAGACTTTATACTTTCTTCATGTTTAATGGAACCTATTATTAACAATTTAATTGTTCTCCCAATTAAGCTGTCAGGTGCATGAATCATTAAATTTAATTCTTTATACATTTCACCGTGTTTATGAATATTCCCATCAACTACATAACTAATAGAATTACGCAGACTACCATTATTTTTTAAATAATTTTTAGCCGCAAATCCCGTCCCCCAAAGTACAACATCGCCTACTGATTGCTCTATGGCTTCTTTTACCCTCTTATCCAATTCATTCTTTGCAGAATTTAAATAATAGTCATTCTCTATACTAGAAATATTATAAAAGAGTTTATTCCAAAATTTAAACTCATATAATCGATTTTTAATGTAATTAAGAATAAAGGGTTTTTCCTCAAGTAAATCTGGTCTGTTAATCGAAAAATCCACAATTCTCTTAATTATGTCTTCTTGTATAAATTGATGATAGGATAAAAACTCCTTTTTATCCATACCATTCTCCATAAATTCTTCTTCCCATCTTCCTAAGAAAGTAACTAGTAAAACTTCACCTGTACTATCTAATACTGTATCATTGGTCCCCAATCCTTGTATAATAATTGGACTTCCTACATATCTACAACTCTTTCCCATCATTGATTTTGCAAATATTTTTACCTGTGGGCTAAATACCTTATAGTAATATTCTAAATTTTCTTCAAGAAATGGATACTCTTTATATTGAAAATCATACTCTTCAATTTCCCACAATTTCGGTCTAAAGACATGATTTCCTATATATAACATATTAATATCACGATACTTACCATCAAAATTTAATATTTCTTCCCATTTACCTACAAGACAGTCTTCTAATCGGTAACATTCGCATTCAACCTGCATAATTTCTTCCCTGCAGTGCTTATAGTTAACGATGTTTTCAAGCTCTCCGATTTGTCTATGGGTATGATTCAGATAAAAATAATCATAATCAGGATATTTCCTGAGTTGTTCTAATAATCTTTTAATACCCTCATTAACAAATATGTCATCATCACCTATCATAATAACATATTTACCATCTGACATACTTTTAACGGTATAATTCCAATTAATTAACGCAGGTACTGTATTTTTCATTCTGTGATACTTTATTGGAATTCTGGTTGCGAATTCTTCCACCACACCTTTTGTATTATCCACACTATTATTATCAGAAATACAAATTTCAACCTGTGTTTCATATCCCTTGATGGAAATTTCAATAGATTTAAGTGCCAATTTCAGGGTATCTGCTCTATTATAAGTTGGTATACAGATCGATAATAATATATTTGAAGTCACAATATAATCTCCTTTGCATCCGAGCATAATCCCATAACATTTAAACTGTAATATTCATGTATTGTTCCATGCTGATAAATTCTTTGAGGATAAATTATTATTTTTTCTGCTTTCGCTGTAGATATTACATCACAAAGACCACTTCGTAATCCTATAAATGTACCTGCATATTCCACCGCTTGAATCATTCCCATTAAAGGAATGCACAAAGGAATCGTTCCATCAATTGCTGGTTCATCAGAACCTATTGAATTCGTGCAGACACGATATCCTCTCCTTGTATAGTCTTGTACAATTTCTTCCCAATAACAATTTTCTACACTGGTTACAGTATTTGCATAAGGTGATACAATTATTGTTTTTCCTTTAGGTAAATTGTTTTTTATAAAAAGTTCTTCAATTTCTTTTTCTGGATATTTCTTGCTAGGTTTTTTTGCTTTACATTCTTTGGGAAGATTAAAAATTCCATATTTATAGATATCGTGAAAATTTATTTTCCTATAGTTTCCCATATTACCTAGTTTCTCAAAATATGGAAATCTCTGATGTAGAATTTTACAATTAAGAGATGATACCCCTGAAAAATTCACGAATTCAATCAGATCATCACTATCTGCTTGACTTAAAACCTCTATTTTAACAATATCAAAAAGCATTCCAACTTTTTTGCATGCTCCTCCAACAACAGTTAATAGATAATCTTCTATTCTATTCCTGTTGCAATAAATTTCTAAATACATCCCGACTAGATACACATCTCCCAAAGCACTATATGGACATATAAAGAGATAACTCTTTTCTTTTAGGTTAAGCCTATCATATATTAACTGCCCTCTTATTACTTGCTGACATTTACTTTCAAACATTTGGTCTGATAGAGAATAATCTCTGTCGGAGTCCATATTTATTACTTGATATATTTGCTGTTCAAATATTCCCATTTGTACTAATTGTATCTGCATTTCCTCAAAATATTTAGATGCTATCAGAACTACTAGTTGATTCTTTTTTTCAGTTGAAAGCAATTCGATATCATCTGGCTTTCTAATCTCTTTTTCATTAATTATCTGTCCCTGTTTCTTACTGTTATTATCTATAAAATAATCAATTGAAAAACCACTTGCATCTAAAAAATGCATTATTTTTTCAGCCGGTTCATTGCTTCCAAATATAATCACATTTTTTTGATATAATATCTTTTCATCTATTAATTTTTTTAATGAGCATTGCATCTCGTCCCATTGTTTTTTTTGCATGCCATTTTCCTCTACTCTAAAAATTACTAGAATTTATTTATAATGTATCATCTACGACAAAATCGACTGACAATATTCTATTTCGATCAGGGGAAAATGACAACGCTGTCACTAAACCAGATGCTTTTTTATCATTAATTAAAATTCTTTCTCCATATGGTGCATGATAAATAATTTGCGAATATCTTATCTGGTTTTCCTCCAAAAATTTCTCCGTTAATTCCTTTTCTGCATCTGTTCTAGATGTCAAAAAAATAATCATATCGGTCTCAGGAATTGAATCCAAAAATATTTTTGCTCCATCTAAAAAGGAATCTTTTCCATCTATCAAATATCCATTATGTTTTACAATTGTTCCATCCAAATCTAGAATCCATGTTTTCCCTAGTGCTGATACCCTTACTTGTTCCCTTATCATCTCAGTAGTTCTCCTATATTTCCCCCTGGGTGATTCGCTTTAAATTCTGCCAATGTAATATTTTGCTTTTTAGCTATTTGCATAGCGATTGCCTGCAAAATAATTAAATTTAATGTCGTTGAATTATTAGGCATGATATTCCAGATATCACCTTCATGGTCTAATTTCAAAATAATACTATTCTCAATAAGTCTATTTAATGTACTATCCTCTTGAAATGAAAGCAGCCATAAGCAAACCTCACGTTTTCTTAATAACTGACTTAAATAAATTGATTCTTCTGTTTCTCCGCTCTTGGTTAAAAGGATAACAACATCGCCCTTTTTGACTATTCCTAAATCCCCATGGACCGCGGAATTTGTATGAAGAAAACTAGCATCTAACCCCAATGAATTCATAGTACCAACAAATTTCTCACAAATTGGTACATTTTTACCTAAACCCGTAGCGATAATTTTGTTCTTGTTATTGATAGCCAGTACACAATCCTGTACAATTTTTTCAAACTGATCAACATCAATAGAATGTAACGAGTCATTGATTGTACTCAGTAACGATTCGAAATACTGCATCATAATATATCCTCCAAATAGTAAATTCCCATATAGAACGCACCGCAAATGGAATCAAAGTCTTCCCATGCATAGGTAGTCAGAGATAACCATATAATTGCATGCAATAATTGTATTTTGTTCTTAAGTACCTCTTTACCTAATAATTCAAAATAAAGAGACTCCATGTCTTCCCATTCGTTTGATTTAATAAATAATTCTACTTCCTCATTCTTAATATGCAATCTGAACTCTTTTCGATTAAACTGATCGTAATTACCTACAAGTGAATAGTATAATTTTGCCCAATCATAATCAGGATCTCCATAGATTTCCATATGACCAAAATAACCTCTTGGATCAATAAAAACTGGTGTCTCATCATTTTTTAACATCATATTCGAAAAGGTACAATCTCCATGAATTAGGGTAAATTGTTCCACCGTGAGCTTACTAATTTGCCTTTCTAATTCATTCATATAGAAATATATATTTCGACATTTCTTCCCATTTATTATAATTTCTCTTTGATCTGCAAACGGAATTAAATCTCTGATTTTTGAAAGTCTTTCTTGCGTTTTTTGGTAATATGCCTCATGAACACTAAAATAGTCTCCACTTATTTTTTCCTTATCATGTAACTCTCTTAGGGTAATCACAATTTTTTTTAGAATATTTGTTTTTTCGTCATTGGTTAATTGATATTCATATATATTCTTGCCTGATATTTTTTCCATTACAAATGGATCAAAACTATATATTTTAGGAATTCCCTTGATTCCTTTTTCTTCTACATGCCGATACCAGTTTTTCTCTCTGACAGCAAGTTTTCTTCCTTGCTCATCAATCCCTTCTTTAATAATCCTTCCATCATTTTCTATAATTCTATTAAATGGTCTACATCGTTTTGTCTCTAATTTATTGTATTCTTCAATCAATCCATATTCCTTGGTTTTAGAAAGTTCTATTGTATCCCACTTAATGTCACAGTGTTTCAACCACTTTACAAATTCTCCTTCCAATGGAATATCTTTTAAAATGGATTTATCCTTACATATAAAAAATCCAGCTACACCATATTTCACTGAAGGTTCCTCTTCAAAGATTTCATTGCAATAACTCCAGCGACATCTAAAATCACCCGAAAGACCTACATAATTTCCATTTTCTTTTGGTAATGAAAATTCATTCGGTAAAATCAAATCCGACCAAATAATCATGAATTTTTTTTGTATAGGAATAAGATTCATTGCTTGTTTAATACCTGCACAGGTCCCACTATATCCCCTCGCATCTAATAGTAAATATTGAACCTTGGCAAATACATGAAGATAATTTCTTAACACATCATATTTATAGTCACCAATAATAAGGAATTTCTTATTTGGATACTTTTTAAATAGGTGAAAAATCATTGGTAAATTATCAATAGGTACTAGACATTTGGGTTTATTTTCTGTTAAATAATCCATTCTAGAGCCTTTACCACCTGCTTGTACAATTATGTATTCTAAATCCATATTTTTTCCCTTCTGCACACTACAGATAAACTTTTCTACTTATTATTCATCCGCTAAGTCATATATTTCTGTTTTAAATATTTCTTCCAACGTTAATCCATTGATACCACATAAGTTAACTCCTTTTCTACCATCGGGTTCTTCCAAAGAAGCAATAATAAAGTTAGGTGAAAACTCATATAGCTGATAAAACTGAATTATGTCATGAATATCTTCTTTCGAAAGTATAATAAATTCTGCCTTCGACTGATATTTCTGAATGAAAGCCTTAATATCTCTGCACGTCAAGAAATAAGCCTTTTTACCATTCTTTTTTTCAATTAATTTATCAATATATCTTATGGCCATCTCATCATATTCATTATTTTGCGAAGATAAAACTATACAATAAGTTCTATGATCTATCCCAAAATCACTCGTGAGTTTTTTCCATACTTCTCTTCCTACGTTTGCTTTATCTATTTTCTTATTTATTGTATTTGTATTACTCAATTCTTTTTTCCCTATTTTTTCTTTAGTTTCTTCTCACATCCACAACCTGTCCTGTAATATCACTTATCACTGTCTTTAGCGTTTCCTCAGCTACTACTCTGCTTTCAAGCAGTGATTCTTTGGGTTCTACGCCAAAGTTCTTCCTCCGCATAGGGGTATCCGTTCTTTCTGGATTAATAACATTGATTCTAATCTCATCATCGTACAGCTCCTCTGACATTGCCTGTGCAAAATTTACAATTGCTGCTTTTGTAGAGGAATAAATACTGTACATCGCTCTTCCCCTTGTGTAAGAGCTGCTGGTAAAGAGCAGGATACATCCTTTTGTTTCCTTCAAATAAGGAATTGCTACCTTTGTTACATTTACAGAACCCAGATAATTGGTTGCTATCATTTGTTCAATCAAGGAATTTTCCATGGCCTCCAGCTTACTAATAGTCAGTGTTCCAGAGGTATTCACGACATAATCGATATGTCCCTCTTTTCTATATACCTCTTCAAAAGCATCCCGCAAATCAACCATGCTCGCAGCATCTACACCCGTGCTTTTTGAAAATCCATAGACTTTACTATCTGCGCTATTAACAATCTCCATAATATCTTTTCCAATACCGCTGGTAGATCCAATCACGATTCCTACTTTATTTTTCAGTTTCCTTCCAATTTCTTCATCAAAATTAATGGTTTGCAACATTTCCGTCGAATGAATCTGAAAAAGCTTATCTGCTAGATACGCATCCTCTTTATAGGTGATTTTAATATTCTGTTCTGATCCCTGTACTACATAGATATCCGCTAATCCATAAAAAGACACGATTCCACAATCATCGGTAACTGTGATATCCTCGTCCTCCATAAATCTTCTATAAGCTTCTTTAATAATGGATACATGAAATCCCTGTGGAGTTTGTCCCCGCATAAGGTATTTTCGTTTTGGTATTTTGCTTATCACATTATTTTCGTTTACTTTTATAATCGTGTCTGCACAAGGAATTGCCACATCAATTGCCTGATATGTTTCAAGTGCTTCTACACAATTATTCAATATCTGATCCGACACGAATGGTCTAATTGCATCATGAAAAAGAACATTTTTTGTATCATCATCCAGTGCCTCGATTCCTGCATAAGAGGATTCTTGCCTTGTGTTCCCACCCAAAATGACTTTCTTTACTTTTTTGAAGTGATTCTTTCTGACAAGTTCATTCATATACTCATAGTATTCCTTAGAAACTACAATCACCATGGAATGAATACTTTTATTCTGTTCAATTTTTGCTATGGTGTGTTCCATGATTGTTTTTCCTGCAATTTTTACAAACTGTTTTGGGATTTCTCCTCCAAAACGTTCACCACTGCCACCTGCTAAAATTACCATCTGTGTTTTTCGCATATTACTCACCCGCACGTACAACGCATTTCCTTTACATTAAGATTTGAAAAATCTGATTCACAAGTTCTTCACTTGCCAAATGATCAAACTCCGTAAACATCCATCCTCGAACTTCTGCTCTTTTTTTCTGATATATATCGGCTAACCCCATTCTCGTAATTGCCTCACTCATTAATTCCATAAGGCTTTCCATATCATCCGCCCGGGGCTCTGTCATATAATCTTCATAGGTAAAGTACTCTTCCCTTGTATCCCTTTTATATTCTTTATAATCATAGGTAAAAAGTATCGCTGGTCTATCTAAATACAAAAAATCTGAATAAACAGAAGAATAATCGGTCACCAAGACATCTGCATATTTTAGAATTGCATATACATCTACTTCGGCCTTAAGGTCCTTGATATTGGAATAATCCATCTGATCAAAAGCTTCTTTCAATTTTGACTTTGGATGCAGTTTTGTTACAAAATAGTATCCTTGTTTCTTTAAAAAATTATTGAATTTTTGAAGATCCATTGTTTCGAAAAACAGCTTCTCTGATTCTCTGAATGTTGGCATGTAAAGGAATACCTTACTACCATCTTTTACCAACTCATTTAGTATTTCTACTGATTCCATTTCTTTTGGTAAGAGCACATTTTGAATGTTGTCTGATATTAAGACATCATTTCTTGGGTAAGATGCCACAATGATATGATTCTTTGAAACCTGAAATGCAGAGGAAAAAATATTAGTCATTACTTCTGAAGTTGCTAAGATATAGTGACTCGGTTTTTCGTTTGACATTGTTAGAAAACAATTGTGAAAAGCTTCCCATTTGTTCTTAGGATGTCTTAATCTATCATGAATATTATCATAATTAATTTTTTTATTTCCTACCCCATGCCAAAGATTTACCTTTTTTGCTCCACCTGATAACCAGAAAGATATATCCTTTGAATAATTGTCAAAAATATAGACGCCTGCAGTTAAGCAATAATAGATTCCCTTAACAGAACGATAATAATAAGCTTCATACCCTTTTTCATTTAGGAATTTTACAACTGATTTCTCATGTGAAATCCAGATTGGACGAATCCCCTTCTCTAATTGAGAACAATATAAATACAAATACCTTGGATTATCGGCAAAACGCCTTCCAAACGTACTCCCAAATAGCCATATATTCTTTTTTCTGAGTGTCAGAAACGAAATTCCGTAAATGGGCAGCAAAAAAATTTGCATCCAGTATTTTATTCTATTTACCATTTTTTCAAGTATGTCTTTCTCTCCATTGGATCAAGTCTTGCAATTTCTGAATCTTGATAATAAGAATCACTTTTCACATGTGTTGTAGAAACTTCTTCAAAAATAGCACCTTTTACAGAGGTGAAGGAATGATTTTCTCCACGTAATACTGTCTGGATATCACCTGGCTCCATACGCACTTCTTTTTTATCCTCAATGGTGACTTCTAAATCCCCATATAATAACTGAAACGTCTCTTCCTTTACCTGATGTGCATGGGTTGGGTGCTTTTGTCCTGGCAGCACAATCAACAGCTTTTTACAATATTCCCGATTGATAATACTGATGATAATTGCTCCATACTGCCTAAAATGCTTCATTCCATAATGATGAGATAACTCTACCTCAAAATCATTTCCAAGAGCAATTCCTGCTTCATATAGCATACCCTTTGCATCATGAACTGCACTACGTACAATTCCGATTCCAGTTATCTTTGCTTTTTCATATATTTCTTCATTCACCTTATAATCTCTGGTTGCTATCTGCCCGTCCTTAAATTCTCCGCTTGTCATTTGCTTCTCACCACAAGGCATTGCATAGAAAACATCCTTTTGATTTAAAACATCTCCTGCTTTAATGTCATGCTTTGCATAGACTCCTCGCATAAGTGAGCGTAACGAATCAATCTCTTCCTGGCTGATATATTTGCTGCCTTCTTTTTTCATCTGACAGATTTTTTTCGCATCTAAGGCTGCTGCCACCCATTTTTCGGTCTGTTCTGGATTCATTGAGTATGCGTTTAGTTGTATTTTCTCTGTGGGAAGACCTACGTGGCGCTCCAGTATTCTGGCTCCCTTTGCAATCGCAAGCATTGGCACAATATTGTCCTCTGGTGCTTCATGACCTGAATATCCTATCGTAACATCCCGATATCTGCGACTCATACGGTCAATGAAGTCGAGCTGCAATCTCTCATATGGTGCTGGATATTCCGCTACGCAATGCAGAAATGCAATTTCGCATCCTTTATGTGTAAAAAAGTTAAACAGTTTATCGATATCAGAAATTGTTTTTCCTCCCGTAGAAATAATCAAGGGCTTTCTCGCCATAGCAGCTTTTGTCAAAAGTGGCCAGTCAAGCGAAGAACAGCTGGCAATTTTGATGATATCAATCCCCTGATCCATACACCAATCTACTCCCGTCTCATCAAAAGGAGTACTCATAGTAATCATACCCTCATCTCGTATTGCATCTACTAGTTGGTTGAATTGATCATACTCTAGTCTGGTGCTTTCAAATCTTGGAATATGCTTGATATCCGTTCTACCCTTATAGTCTGGATGAATAAAGGTATCCAAATCTCTGTATTGCAGCTTTACAGCTGCCTTAATATTATATTTTCTGGCAATCTTGCCCATTGCCTTAATAATATCAATTCCATGCTCTACACTGCCCTGATGACTGTTTGCCATCTCAAATATAAATAAGTCATTAAAGATATCTTTACTCATCCCAATATTTCCCCGCTTTCGTTGCACTTAATTGCATTTTTCCTAATAATCCTTGTATTTCAGCCATAATTCTATTTTTACTAACTGTTTCATCTAATGCTTGATCAATCAACCGTTTTTTTAGGATTGGCGTTACTTCTTTTATTGTTTTTCGGATAATATTTAAATATTCTTTTCCCTGATCAATGCTTATTATTAACTCCTCTTTTTCATTGTTTGCCTTATCATAAACTCTCTCAAGGAGTACTGTTGTCTCAAATTGTAATCGATACTCTATAAAGCTCATAACGGGATTCTTTTCAATCTTATCCGTCATCTCTCTTGTTTTTTTGCTTAATCGAAGCATCTCCTTGCTATGATACTTGTCCGTACAAACAAGTTCCCTCATTTTTTCATAATCTCTAATTCCGCATTCTGCCTCATATGCAATATAATTCAATTTCTCCACAGTATTTTCCATGTAGTACTGAAATTCTTCCTGCTCTTCTCTTGTAAAGAAATCGGGAATTTCATTGATTGTTTCTTTAAATGGGAACGTCTTATTACATTCTTTCTCAAGTACCTCCCGTAATGGTAAATTAAGTGCACCCTTTATATTTGCGCCACCTTCCGTACAATTAAACACCCTTAAGTATGGCTTTTCTGCGATATAGTCCTGAAACCACTTCTGATACAATTGAAACTCCGAAGAACTTATTACCTTCCCACCGTAATAGCCTTCTAATTCTATGGTATCCCGATTACCGATCTCTCCGTTTAATTCTCCAGATACCGTACTTGCTGCATGTGTTTGATCATTGGTATATGCCAGGTCCTGGCCAACTAAAATAATCGTTTGAAACCTTAATGTATCCGCAAGTGATAAGGCATCATTGGCAACAGAGCCTCCTGTAGATAATCCTGCAAATTCTTTCTTTTTTAATTGAAAAAATTCCATAACATATGGATTCTCATCATCAAAAAAGAATTTAGGTCCCTCGTGCATGCCCAAAGCATCTTTATTTCCATGTAAGCAACAAATTACTGGTATTTTCTTTAATCGCTCATCTGTGAAATGCGTTGCAATTTTTTTCCCATCAACTGTAATGAAAACATCTGGTTCTATATTATATTTTAATAAAGCACTAGCTGCCGTATCTACGGCTATGATAAATGCCTTGTTTTTAAATTTTCGTAATTCTTCTACATTTTTATCAAGAGATGGTCCGGCTGCAACAATCACTGCTGGCATGTCTTTTGGCAGCACATGATAAAGCTGTTCTAGCGTCCTTCCTGAAATCAAATATGGAAGATTCGATAATGTATTCTCAAAATAAGCCTCTCCAAACCGAACCAAGACACTTTGTGTTGAATTAATAGAATTAAGAGCTAATTGTAACCCTTCCTGATAATTTTTCTGTTCTTCTGGGAAAAGCACGCTATAGTTTAAATAACTACCATATTGAAGGAATGATTTGTTGCTATAATCAAAATATTGAAATAGAACATCTTCATAGGTTTCTGTGTAGCCTGGAACTATCAAATGAATTCTTTTGCTTTCTAGTACTTTATAAATAGGGAATTCTTCCATAGCCGCAACGATAACTGACAGACAAGGTTCATAGATAATAATTTCTACCGTTTTTTCTGTTATCTCTAACATCTTTTCTGCATACATCCCATTTCCAAATCCAAACCACACAAATCTTGTATAATAGGATAAATCTTGAAACTGACCCGCCCATAGCTGCATTATTGCATCAGAATCATAGAGGGAGTCTAACTGGAATTGGCTCCCATCCTTAATCGCATATAGAACTTTACGATTTTCCACACAAGCCACCCCAACAGCCATCATTTCTTTTTCTGCTTCTTCGTTATCGATGGCTTTTAGTAGATTCGGATATTTAGTTCTTAAAATTTTTCTATTTTCATTATATAGTTGCTGATTCATGAGCCATCCTCATATTTTTGTAAGTAGTCAGACTAACTTTTGTCTCAAAATTTAGTATATCGATTGCCAAAAATTTATCTTCAGATGTAATGATTTCTGCAATTCTGCTTAATTGATTTTTCCAATATTCATAGTCACCGCTTACAGCAGAAAATTCAGGCTGCGCATAAGACTTTATAATCTCCGGGAATACTTTCCCTACCTGATTCATCAGCTTAGGAAGCAGTTTCTTAGGTGCTGCAATTTTCCCCTGTAATGTCAATATTACAATCTCATCTATTGTCTCTATTAAATTGTCGATTTCTCTCTCGTAATCAAACATTTTTACACCCACCTAAACACAAATAACTTTCACACTTCGTACTTTTCTTATATTGTACCATAATACAACATAATGAGCATTAACTTCCTGTAAATTACAGTCATATTTCTTTTAACTATCTTTTTAAATTCACCCACATAGGGTGAATTTAAAAAGGAACCGAATAATCGGTTCCTTTCATATTTTAAGAAATCATTAACCCTGTAAAATTGATAATACGCCTTGAGTAGCCTGATTAGCCTGAGCAAGCATTGATTGTCCTGCCTGTGCAAGAATATTGTTCTTGCTGTAGTTAACCATTTCTGTTGCCATATCTGTATCACGGATAGAAGATTCAGCTGCTGTTGTATTTTCAACAACGTTATCTAAGTTGGCGATTGTGTGCTCAAGTCTGTTCTGAACTGCTCCAAGTGCGGAACGTTGTTTCGAAACCTTAGCGATTGCTGTTGTAATGTTAGAAATAGCTGCTTTTGCTGAAACCTGGTCTGTCATACATACTGACTTAACACCTAAGCTGGAAGCATTCATGTTATCAATTTTAATATTAATTTCCTGTGATGTCGTATTCGCTGCACCAACCTGTAATGATTTACCATCTGAAAACTCACCATTTAACAGATTCAATGTGTTGAACTGTGTGGACTGTTGAACTCTGTCGATTTCAGAGATAAGTGCTGTTACTTCTTCCTGAACAGCTTTTCTATCTGCTGAAGTATTCGTACCGTTCGAAGCTTTGATTGCTAATTCATTCATTCTCTGTAACATAGAGTGAACTTCTGTTAACGCACCTTCTGCTGTTTGTACACAAGAAATACCATCCTGAGCGTTGGAAGATGCCTGAGTTAATCCTCTGATCTGACTTCTCATTTTCTCACTGATTGTCAATCCCGCTGCATCATCTGCTGCACGGTTGATTTTGTAGCCTGAAGATAATTTCTCTGTTGAAGATGCCTGAGCCTTTGTTGTAATTCCTAACTGTCTGTTAGAGTTCATTGATGTCATATTATGCTGTACTACCATAATTATTCCTCCTTGAAATGGTTGCGGTATCCATACCGCAAAATTTAATTATCGCAACAAATATATTTTTTCTTTCCTATAATTGTTTACGTTGTTATTTACTTGTAATATATATCGGAACCTTTTTGCAATACTTAACCCCAATACTAACATTTTTTTATTTTTTCTATATATCCAAAAGAGACCAGCATACCGAAAGTATGCTGGTCTCTATGAGTACGTACGATTTTAGTGGTATTATCCAAGTAAAGATAAAACACCCTGTGTAGCCTGGTTAGCCTGAGCAAGCATTGACTGTCCTGCCTGTGCAAGAATATTATTCTTGCTGTAGTTAACCATCTCTGTTGCCATATCTGTATCACGGATTGAAGATTCAGCTGCTGTTGTATTTTCAACAACGTTATCTAAGTTGGAGATTGTGTGCTCAAGTCTGTTCTGAACTGCTCCAAGTGCGGAACGTTGTTTCGAAACCTTAGCGATCGCTTTTGTAATACTAGAAATAGCTGCTTTAGCTGAAACCTGGTCTGTCATACATACTGACTTAACACCTAAGCTGGAAGCGTTCATGTTATCAATCTTAATATTGATTTCCTGTGATGTCGTATTCGCTGCACCAACCTGTAATGATTTACCATCTGAAAACTCACCGTTTAACAGATTCAATGTGTTGAACTGTGTGGACTGTTGAACTCTGTCGATTTCAGAAATAAGTGCTGTTACTTCTTCCTGAACAGCTTTTCTATCTGCTGAAGTGTTCGTACCGTTAGAAGCTTTGATTGCTAACTCATTCATTCTCTGTAACATAGAATGAACTTCTGTTAACGCACCTTCTGCTGTCTGTACACAAGATACACCATCCTGAGCATTGTTAGATGCCTGAGTTAATCCTCTGATCTGACTTCTCATTTTCTCGCTGATTGTCAATCCTGCTGCATCATCTGCTGCACGGTTGATTTTATAACCAGAAGATAATTTCTCTGTTGAAGATGCCTGAGCTTTTGTTGTGATTCCTAACTGTCTGTTAGAGTTCATCGATGTCATGTTGTGTTGTACTACCATAATTTTTCCTCCTTGAATTTATGGTGGCATCCTTGCCACTCATTTTAATTGGTTGTAATAATTTTCCCTAATCGTACGTCTCCACTAAGAAAATCATTACTTTGGTTTAAGTAAGTTTCTTTACTTGTATAATATATCGGCATTATTCTTAAAATCTTTATACCGAATACTATCTTTATTAACTATTTTTTTTTATCCATAAATTGAGGATCTACCGTATTAATATTTTTCATACTTGTATAATAATTTGTAGCAACTTTACTATTTGTTTTTGCCTGTCTGATCTTGTTCTTTTCAAGTGCCATATGACTCACTATCATTTTACGGTTTCTTTCTTCCTCTGCCTGAATTTTCATACTTTTCTCAGTTATTTGACTAATCAGATCCTGTAAAGTACTAATTTCCTTTTTGTACAAATTCTTATTCGAAATAAACTCTTCTTTAATCCGATCGTATACAGCTTCAAATCCCTGATCAAGTAAATTTAATTCTTCAATAAGCTTTTCCTTCTCATCTACATTTTTGTCAAATTTCTCTAAATCTAAATCCTTCTTTGAAACCAGCGAAGTCTGTTCCGTATTTTTTACAATAATTTCATCTAACACTTTTATCTTCTTTTGAAGACTTTCTATTAAAATCAGAATGTAATTATTATTCATTGTATTTAGCCCTTTTCATTACTTCTTTCCAGGTATCACGCATGGTTCTAAGATGTACTAAGACTTCCTCAAGGATCTCTTTATCTTTCTTCAGATTGGCCTCAACAAGTCTCTTTAATAAGTAATTGTATACAGCATCAAAATCCTTAGCTACTGAATAATCATGATTCAAAGTAATTTGAAATTCTTCAATAATTCTTTGAACCTTCATGATATTATTATGAGCTTTCTCCATATTTTGCTGTTCTATCCCCATAATAGCAATATTACAAAATTTAATTGTTCCTTCATACAACATTAATGTAAGCTCTGCTGGTGAAGCAGTAAGTACCTTGCTATTTGAATATTGGGCATATGCATTATTTAATGCCATAGTAATCCTCCTTGACTAACTATCCACTTTTCTTTTATGAATTTCCGAGTAAACCTGAAAGAGCAGACTGACTAGAATTCAATTTTGACATTGCTGCCTCCATAGCCGAAAACTGTTTGTAGTATTTGTCTTCTATATTTTTGAGTTTTTTCTCCTGATCAGAAATTTTAGTCTTGTAATCATCATAATCCTTTTTTATCTGTTTATCATTATAAACGGTATAAGCACTTCTCATTGTTGTAGAGCTCATTTTTTTACTTAATTGAGTATATAATCCCGATGTTAATTGCTGAAAGAAATTAGCTACGCTCTCTGGGTCTTTGGCAATAGCAGTCTTTAATTTATCTGCTGCTTCAGAAGTTGAAGTATCATCCGAATCCCCATCAATATGATAAACACCCTTTTCATTGTCGCCTGATAAAAAATAACTTAACGTATTGATACCATATGTAGATAAGCTTGTCTGACTGCCATCAATGGTATAAGTCTCAGCCATAGCTGTTTTCATGGAGTTAATCACTCCATCTAGCGTATCATCCCTTCTTAGCAATGCATCCTTAATCTTCTTCTCCCAATCCTCGATTTCCGTATCCGTCATGGCATCCTTTTCATCGCTGGTTAAGGGCTCAAAACCTTTTGCAGAATCTGCGCCGTACAAAGAATCCAACTCTTTAATTAGCGTATTATACTCTTTAAAAAAGCTCTTAATATTATCATAGATTCCACTAACATCCATATCCGTGGTAAGGCTTACTGTATTATAATTATCCGCATCATCAAGATCCGCTGTTGCATCAGCCTTTAGACCTGTTGTTTCCTTTGCTGTAATCGTTAATCCATTGATACTGAATGTATTTGATGTAGATGTAAACTGAGCTCCATTTAAAAAGATTTCACCATCCTGTCCATTAATACGTACCGCGGTTGATGCACCCGTACTACCGGCTGTACCATTAACAATTTCATATGCGGTATTTGCCTTCTCTAAATATTCTGTTTTTACATTTCCTTCAGCACTATCAATATTGTCTTGCGCCGTATCTATGGATGCATTTGCATTTGTAATATTTGTATTTGCGTTTACTATATTGGTAGCCAGCGAAACCGCTGTTACCAAAGCTGCCTTCTCTTCTGCTGTGGCAGTGGAACCCGTAGCGTTTGCATCTGCTAAATCCTTTGTTAATATCACTGCTATTTTTTCACTATCACTTAATGTACTATCTGCTGCAATCCCATAGTCATTTAACAAGGTAACTGGATCTGTCAATTTATTCTCTGCTGCCTGATACAGTACATTGCTATCTGAACCACAATTAGTCAAATAAGTATTATTGGTATCAATAATAGAATTGGCATTATCAATAATTGTCTGATTGGCTGCTATTCTTTTTGCAACCTCCGTAGCAATAATATCAGACATGTTACTTATTGTATCTTCATCAGTTGCTCCAACATAATTTGCCCATGTCGTATATGCAGGATTTTGTGTTACATCACTGCCCGTATAAATTCCAATTGCCGTCATCGAACTAATTGCCGTTAATGAATCAGCTGTCAAAGAAAAATCACTGTCTTTTCCAGTTGTTTTTGCATTAATAAAAAATCTCTGATTCGTTGCATCGTAGCTTGCTCCTACACCTGCATCCGACAATTGGGTAGCAATATCACTCAATTTGCTGGTTGTCTTTAAATCGATTGTATAATTTTTCCCACCAGATGTCAAAGTAAAGGTAGAGTCCGCAGTAACTCCAATATCTGCCAAAGTTGTATTTGCTGTCGGAGTGATACTATCCCCAGATACCTTTGTTGTTATCTTTCCACCTGTTAAATAGCCAGCCTTTGCTAACTGCTTTACTGCCAGACTTTGTGAACCAGATACTGCTCCGTCTCCAGCAATTACGCTTGCTTTGCTCGTATCTGAAACACTCGTTGACTTGGAATTATAACTAGTAGAAAACCTCATATTGCTTAAAGTCTTACCATAAAAAGAATAGATCTTTGTATTTACTGACTTCCATGCATCCTGAGTCCATGATAATTTGGTTTGAGCCTTAACTAAATCATCCTTTTTTGTACTATATGCTTTTACTAACTCTTTAACCATAGAGTCCGTATCCATTCCTGATACTAGTCCTGATAATCGAATTGACATTCAATCACTCCTATCTCTTTTCATCGACGAGAATCCCTGCTAATTCCCACGCCTTTGCTATCATATCTAATGTTTTTTCAGGGGGAAATTCTTTAATTACTTCTTTGGTTTTTTTGTCGACTATTTTAATAGTTACCCTGTTCGTAGCTTCATGTATCCCAAATTGAGCTTCCGAATTATTCATCTTTTTATTTAAATCATCAATATACTTTTTGATTTTTTCATTTTCTTGCTGCATCGCCGCTTCTTCTTGATCTTGCGCAGAATAGCCGCTTTCTTGCTTATCCTCTGCTTTTACAATTTTCACAGTTGTATGATCAACATTTCCTGCTGCATCCTGTGTCCCAGTTTCCGTATATTCTACTGCTGGTTTCAACGATACTGATTGTTGCATTGGTGCTGCCTGATAGGTCATTGCACTGCTTAATGGTTCTATAGCCATTCCAAACACCTCCGTGTGAGATTAACAAATGTCACGAAACGAAATACTCTTTCACAATATATCGGCATAAATTTTAAAAAATTAATACTTTACTAACGAATTCCTTTATCCTAAAAAATCTTTTAAAATGTCAATTCCATTTCCTGACATAGACTCTTTGTTTGCCTCTTGTATTTGTAGATATACTTCCTTCCGATAAACTGGTACTTCCTTAGGAGCTGTAATACCAATTTTCACTTGGTCACCCTTTATATCCAGAATAGTAATCTCTATATTGTTATTAATGATTAATGCCTCATTCTTTTTTCTTGACAATGCCAGCATACTATTCACCCGCCTTCTCTTTTGAAGCCTTTAACAAATCATAAACAGGAAATTTAACAGCGTATTCTTCTCCATCAATAATAATTTGACATGCTTTTTTTTCAGTTGCATTGATAATAATTGGAGCTCTTAAGTTGATAGACATTTTTGTAATATCGGAAGGAACTGTAAGTGTAACTAATACAAGCATTTCCTCTGGACTTAACTCACCAATTGACTTCAATAGTTCCTCTTCCACTTCTGGATTATAGCTATTTTCTACGACTAGAGGATCAATCACTGGTATTGAAAATGCCGGCTCCTGTATGGAAATCATCCAAGAAAGAGTACCATCTGTTTTCTCCATATCGTGTACAAGTGCAAAATCTTTTAATTCCGGAAAACCAATAATTCCATTTTCAAAGCGGATAATTTTATCCTCATCAATAGAAATTTCATCAAATGCTTTTGTTTTTATAATCATTTTTTTAACCCCATTTCTGCAAGCGGAACAAATAATAATTAAGGAGAAGGCGCTTGCGACTTCTTCCATGTGAGATTTGGTAATTCTCAGGAATTATAAATAATCCAACAATGATTGTTGTGCAATTTTTCCTGTTGCCATAAGTGCGGCATTATAGATAAGTTCTGCCGAACTAACTTCAATAGCTATATCAGAAATCGTTACATTTTCGTTTGTATCCGCTAGTTCTTTTGCGGTAGTTTTTAACTCTGAAAGCCTGTTTTTTACTAAATCTAAACGTGTTGTTCTAGTACCAGAATTTGTATTTGCCAATGTTGCATTTTTTATATAACCCTGGAATGACGTAATTCCAGATTCAAACATTTTCTGTAACTTATCCTTTGTCAAGGTAAGTTCCTTATTCGCTGCTGCTAAAAGCGTCGTGACCTTAGTTTGATCAGCCGTAGAATCACTCTTAAGTTTTGTTAAGGCATCTACTTTTTCTTGTGCTGCATTTGCACCTTCCATTGCTGCAATAATTTCATCAATATCTCTTGCAATATCATGCGTAAATACTTCTGATGCAGACGTATTAATTCTCATGGACTGATTGGAACTTACATCATAACAAATCTCCTGGTTTGCGGATTTATATGTGATATTATTGGTTCGATCATAGCAATTAAAATAATGCTCTGGTCTTAAATCATTTTGTTCCCAATCTGATTTGTCATAAGCAATTTCAATTGTAGATACCCCATTAATGTCCTTTAATGCTCCTAATGTTGCTGCTCTTGTACTGCCTATGATTAGTTCTCCTGTTTCAGGAATAAAATTAATAGCATTCGCCGCCGGACTATATGCTGCATCAATTACACTCTGATTCCCAGAAATACTAGTGATATTTACAGTCATCTTCTCTTCTTTATATGCATTACTTACTTTTCCCGAAGCCGTTAAATTAACAACGTTATCGGATGCATCTTCTAATGTATAAGTATCATCGTCATTTTGAGTTAACGTATATCCTGCTGGAGTAGATGCATCTAATGTCAGCACACCTGACGAGTTTTTTACTAATGTAACAGTATCTGCCAAATTACCACTTGCTATTGTAATTTGAGTTCCATTATTGGAAGCCGTTGCATTAAACGATGTACGATAGATAAGCGATAAATCGGTTGCCTGCGTATAACTATATGTGCCATCGGCTTCGAGTTTTCTATTAAGCTGTGGTAAATCCAAATCATCATATGCCAATCGAATTCTGGAAACTTCGTTTGCACTAATCTGCTGCTCCGTTGCGCCTGATGTTGAATATCCACTTATATCTGTGCTCTTATCAAGTACATTTGCTACATGTGTATATTTCGATATGCTGGAAGCATTAAATTTTTCTGTAATATCCTGATAAGAAACCGTACTATCACTTGTGAACATCAAATCTGTCCCTGTTCGATATCCAGTAAACAATGTTCTTCCATCACATTGTGCATTTCCATCATCTCTGATCTGATCTGACAGATTCTTTAATTCCTCTATAATTGCATTTCTGCTTGCAATCGTATTATCCCCATTGGAACCTTGGGTAAGTTGCGCTTGCATGGAAGTTAATACTTTCGTGGTAGATGTAATTGCTGTTTGTGTTGAAGTAATCCATGATGCAGCATCACTTACATTCTTTTCATAATATTGTGTGATTTCTGTTAGATTGCTCCTAAGTCTTAAGGCTCTAATTGCAACAATTGGATCATCCGATGGTCTTGAAATCTTCTTTTTAGAAGATAATTGTTCATTTAATTTATCTAAATACAATTTATTCTTATTAATATTGGTCAGTGATGAATTCGTCATCATCTTATTGGTGATTCTCATATACCCGCTCCTCTCTAATACCTCTTAATCGAAAAATCAAACTCCTGTTTGAAGAATTAATCGATCATAGATCTCCGTCATAACCTGTATCATTTTCGATGATAAATTATAGGCACTCTGGAATTTCACCAAATCGATTGCTTCTTCATCTTCATCCACACCGGATATCGAAAGTTTTTGATTTGTAATCGCTCCTGAAATATTGTCGCAGTTGTCTCTAAAGTTATTTGCACTATTTGCATTTAATGCCATGTCAGACAATACGCACTGTAAGAATTCTGATGAACTGCATCCACGGAAAGACATTGTGCTCTTGTCATCTTTTATTTTTTCCAACAAATCAACAATATCACTGGAATCCTTATTGATCTCTCCTAATGTTGCAGTTGTTGACATTCTTCCTGCATCTGCAGTCATAACTTTACTGACAGAAAATGTAGCTGCTGTTAGCTGATAGTAAGAATCCGACGTACTGCTTACAGATGTGCTTTGTCCAAAATTATATTCATTCTCCGAATCGGTAGCGTTTTTCGCAACAAAGAAGGAAGTTGGATCTACATTATTTGCAGCATCACCTGCTAAAGAATTTCCATATAAATCCTCACCTGAACACTCGATTTTATTAAAAACAGAGGCGAAATTTCTTACCCATTCATTCATTTGACTCATATAATAAGGAACCCCCTGATAGCTGACACCCGTCCCTATTCTAGCAGGTTTTTGATCAGCGGTCATACCCGAGATCAGGGAGGTCGGATTATCCTGATTATTATCTAATGCTAAGGTAAACGTATAAGTACCATCACTATTAAGTTTCCATGAAGTATATTTATACTCCGCATTATTTAAAACAATTGTCCCTGTTCCATTAAGAGTTGTCTTCGTGGTATCCTCTAAATATTCTGCAGTCGTTGCAATTGTCACAGTTGCAGGTACTTTGTTGCTCGCATTGGTATTGTCCTGAGGTACAAACCCTGAAATATTTCCATGAAAATATTCATCATTATTTCCATCTCTCATATCAAAAAGAGCTTTTAATTCGCCACTCAAATTGTATCCCGTGACACTCAGCTGCGTTCCTGTGTCTTTCCAAAAGATATCATATAATCCTTCCGCATCTGATTGATTTACCTTATCTCCAACCGCACGTGAAACGCATTCCAGTTCCTCATAATTGTATCCATTTACAAGATTTGCTCCACCAGCAATATTGACAACATAGAGATTTGCTCCTGTTGGATTATCAGGATCGTTTGTATTATAAATTGGTGATTCTGAAACTTCTACATTCACAATGGAAGATAACTCATCTACTAACAAATTTCTTTGATCTCTCAATTCATTTGCCGTTGTGCCTTTTAATTCAATAATATTAATCTGCTTATTTAATGTAGTTATTTTAGCAGAAATAGAATTAATCTGATCAACTTTACCTTTTATTTCTTCATTCGTACTTTCTTGAAGATACGTCATATTATCTGACATGGTATTAAAATATTCGGCTAAGCTTTGTGCTGCACCCACAAAACTGGAACGAACTGCAGTGCTTCCTGGATTATTCTGAAGGTTTTCTAAAGCATTATAAAATTCTGTTGTATAAATAGTATTAAAACCCTTTATAGTCTTTCCGTCATCATTGAAATAGTTTTCTATCTGCTTCATATAATCGGCTTTTACGGTATACTCTCCAAGATTCGTACTGTTGTTTCTGTATTTTATATCGTAATAGGTGTTCCGAAGCTGGTCAATCGAGGCTGCTGTTACACCCGAGCCCGCCATACCATATGAGGTGTTTGTGCGGAGTGCTTTTGAAGCAACCTGCGTAACTGTCTGCTTTGTATATCCTTTCGTATTAACATTCGCGATATTATTTCCCGTCGTATTTAAAGCAGCTTGATATGTTACTAACCCTGAATATCCGATTGTTAATCCAAAAAATTGTGATGGCATCTAAGCACCCCCTCTTATCCTAATTTTTCTATAATGTGACCTATCATTTCATTTACAGCATTGATATATCGACTCGATGCATTATATGCATTTTGAAATTTAATCATATTGGTGAGTTCTTCATTATCAGAAACTCCCACAATTTGCTGTCTGGAAGATTCTATCGATTCCACCGTGGAAGCCTGGCTATCATATAATCCCTTGCATACAGAACCTGAATTTGCAATTTGTCCTACTAGATTTGTATAATACCCGACAAAATTAGCAGCTGTATTTACATTTGGATTTAAAGAAGAAAAATCATTTTTAAAAAGAGCTGTCAATTCATCCGCCATCACTTTATTTTCCTGATTATCCGCAGTCACAAATCCATTTGTATATGTACCATCTGATTTCTTTGTACATCCCAAATAGGTAGATTGCTGTAAAAGTGTCGTATTTATTTTTAGATTTTTTGTACTCATCCAGGTTGTGGACTGTAACGGATTCTCGGGTGTTGTAACATCATCAATCCCATATCGAACGAACAAGTCAAATCCCAAAGTTGTCGTCCCACCAGCCCCATCACTCACTCTTGGATTTAGGATTTCATTCATACCAGTTGCAATCCCGTTCACTAATTGGTCAAATTCCGCCATGACATTTACAATTAGGGAACTTGATACATTCGTATTATAATCATCCAAATCGGTTTGGCTCACTGGTGCCTTTGGAATATCCTTATATGTACCTCTTCGATCCCCTCTTGCCAAAACTAATGCTTTAAGTCCTCCAATATCGGTATCCAGATCTGAGGAGATTGGTCTTGTTAAGTCGAATACACTACTATTTTGATCACTTGTCCAGACGGGTGTATAAAATCCTGTTTGCGCATCTACCGTTGTTCCCATTTTATTTACATATCCATCGGTCACAAAATTAGTGCCTTCAATACTCACATCAACAGAACCAACGGTATCCTCTGAATATGTTATTTTTACTAATCCTGAAAGCTCATCCAGCAATTGATTTCTTGTATCTCTTAAATCATTTGCTTCCTCTGTTCCACCAGCTTCTGCCTGAACAATCTTTCTGTTTAATTCATATATTTTATCACCGTATTCATTAATTGTATCTACAGTGTCTTTTACTTGCTCATTTATATTATCCTGATATGCAGAAAGACCACTATAAACAGCCTGCGCTCTCTCTAAGAATGTCGCAGCTTTGCTCACAAGTAGTCCCTGATTTGTCGCATTCGTAGGATTCTTGGCTAATTCCTGAACAGATTCCCACATATCGGTCAAAGAGGTCTGAAACTGAACCCCCTCCATTTCACCAAAGAGCGTTTCCGTCTCGTTAACCGCTGTATAGCTGTTCTCATAAAAAGCCGTTCTTCCTGCTTCTCTTCTATATGTTTTATCTAAAAAATAGTCTCTTACCTGTCGAACCTTTGAATAGGTAACACCAAGTCCAACTTCTTGTTTTGAAATATAGGCGTTACCAACTGTTCTGTATCTTTTATCACCCTGTAGAACCTGCTGTCTTGAATATCCATTGGTATTAATGTTAGATAAATTGTGTGCTGTTGTATTTAATGCATTCTGACTAGTCTGAAGTCCTGATGTTCCTACATATAAACTTCCCATTAATCCCATGATATCACCTCGTGTTAAATGTTATTGTTTTGCATCGAAGCCACCTTTATTCATGCCCATTACATTTCCAGCACTGTATGCGCCTTTATTATAATCAGCAGTTTCAGGTGCTTGCCTCATTGCCTGAATTAGATTCATATCAAATTCAACCATCTCTAAAGATTGTTGAATTAATTCCCTATTATTGGTATTTATTATCATCATATCTGATAAGGTACTTTTCAGCTTATCATAAATAATTGATAATTTTTTTTGTTCCACCGGCTGCTTACCTAAGAGCTGAATCAAATTCATAATTTTTAAACTATTAACATCCTTGTTGATAACCGTCGCAATATCATTGAGCACTTCGTTTCGTTTCTTTTCTAAGTGGCTAACTCTTTCAACTACGAATTGTTCTTCATCCGTGATTTGTTGTAGCTCTACAACTGATCCTTTTACAATGATAGGTGTTTTTTTCTTTGATAGTTCTAGCAGCTTCTCATATTCTAGGTGTTCCTTTGTCAGAACATCGATTAAATCTTCCATTAAACTTGCCACTTTGCTACCTCATTTCATTTTCCCATCGAAACCCTTTACAGATTTCCTAATTCCTTGTACTTCTCAATAAGTTTATCAGCAAAGCTCTCTTTGCTTACTTCATAAGTACCGTTTTGAATACCAGCCTTTATTGGAGCAATAAGACTCTCTCTAATATCAGCACTTTCATTTACTGCCTGCTTAGCTGTCTGGAAATCCTTTCCCATGCTAGATATTTCAACAGCATCCTTTTTACTGGTGCTATTCGTTTTTGCAGTTGTAGTATTCTTATTCGACTTATATAGTTGCTGAACCTGCGTGTATGCTTCTATACGCATAATAGGCTCCTCCTTCCATGGAAATTCTATTTGTTATAATAGTTATCGGTCAATTTATTCGATACTTTAGCATTTTTTTCTTTTTTACGAAAACAAATATGATATAATATTGTTACTCGATTAAATACAATGATTTAGAGAATGGAGACAACCATGAAAATTCTATTTTATCGTTATGGCAGCATCTGTGAACCAGCCATGATTAAAACATTTAAAAAATATCAGCTGGAAATTGTAGAGGAAGTATCCGAAATTACCAATAAATCCACTACTCCAAAAGAATGTGCTACGATTGTAAGTAACTATCTTTCAGAAAATCAATACCTTTTTGTATTTAGTATTAATTATTATCCTGCATTATCAGAAATATGTCAGCTTTATAATATTCCTTATGTGTGTTGGGTCGTTGATTGTCCTGTTTTAGAACTCTATTCCAATACAATCAAAAACTCCGTTAACCGTATTTTTTTATTCGACCTTGCCATGTATCATGAATTTTCAAAAGAAAATCCAGATGGGATTTTTTACCTGCCTTTAGCCGGCGATATCGAAGCCATGAGCAATGCTTGTCATTCCACAACTCCATCGTTGCAAAAGCATTTCTCTTCCGACATCTCATTTGTGGGTTCGCTCTATACCGAGAAATCTCCCTTATCTCATACTCAATTACCCGATTTTTTAGATGGATATATTGATGGCATCATAGAATCACAGCTTAAAATCTATGGGGCAAATTTCATACGAGAGGCCCTTTCAAAAGATATGGCTGCACAGATAAAATCACACCTTGATTTTTATCCGTATCCAAAAGATGCTAGGCAGGATGATATCGCTGTGCTTTCTGATTGGTATCTTGGTATGAAAGCTGCTGCCATAGAACGTACCAGAACATTGCAGACACTATCCAATTATTTTGATGTAGATTTATATACTGGAAGTGACACCTCTTCCTTATCTAATGTACACTGTAAGGGAACTGTAAAAACACTTACCGAAATGCCTCTTGTATTTTGCAACAGTAAAATAAATTTAAATATGACAATTCGACCCATTCGAACAGGTTTATCCCTACGAATTTGGGATATTCTCAGCTGTGGTGGGTTCTTAATGACGAACTACCAGGAGGAACTTTCGGATTTTTTTGAAATCGGTAAAGATTTAGAGACGTACCACTCGATAGAAGAGCTTGTCGATAAATGCGATTTCTATCTTAAGAATGAGGAACTACGAAAGAATATCGCAAGCACTGGATTTGAAAAAGTACGTAAATATCATACATATGAAATGAGAGTTGCAAAACTGTTGAAAAAGATGGAAACCAATTTGTAATTGCAAATTGGTTTCCATCTTTTTTATTTTGCCTTTATATTTTTTGTAATACTTCCTGTGAAATCATTTATTCCAGTAATTGTAATTGTTGTTTTTCCTTTTACTGTATCCCCCTCAACAACTGTATAATCATACCCTCTGTAGAGTTTTTGTTTCTTGTAAGTAATCTGTAAATTTTGTGCTGTTCCCTTAATACTTATTTTCTTTGCAGACAAAGGATTAATAATAAATGAATTTTCACACTTCATCCCAACATAATTGCCAATTCCATTTACACTGACCGTCGCTGTTCCCGCATGAATATTATTTGTATAGGTTACGAGATAATCTACATTCCGTTTCAGCTTCTTGCCATTGACCTTTACAACTGGTACTGGCTTTAAAAGATTACCCGTATATTTCATGTCCTTTATTGCTAAAATACTGCCTTCACTGCTGACACTATTAATTTCAAAAGGTATTATCTTCTTTCCAGAATAATCTTTCTTTCCAGTAATAATTATGCTGGCTGTTCCTGCATTCTTATTATTCTTGTAAGATACATTATAGTCTTTCTTTTCCTTTAGTACAATCCCCTGATAGGTAACTGTCACAACAGGCTTCTTTGATTTTGTATCATATTGATATCCATTCTCTGGAATATCCAATGTCGCCTGTGCCTCAGAGAGGATTTTTCCTTCTGGAAAAATCTTTACCTTTGCAACGCGTATTCCTGTATAGTTTCCTATTCCAGTGATTGTGATTTTCTGCGTGCTTTTCTTTTCAGCATAACTGTCTGGCAAGGTTACCGTATAATCCTGATTTTCAATTAATTTTGTTCCACCATCTGAAAGGACTACATTCGGAGCACTTACCTCCCCTACAGTTACATCCTCTGCTAATGCATACATGCTCTTAATACTTTTTGGTGCAATATCAAAAGTTTGTTCCGCCGTTCCAGTATAATCATTAATTCCAATAATATAAATCTTTCCTTTTCCAGCATTGATATTACCTTCATACTGAAGTTGATAATCCAGACCTTCGATTAAAGTTTTCGTAACCCCATCTCGCTTTATTTTAATCATATATGCAGGTGTCAATGCTTTTCCACTATATACCTGTTTTTTTGCTTTGTAAATTGCCTGCATAGTGGTAGAAAAGTCATAGGCTGTACGATCCTCTAAATCCGGATCGGTTGGATTATCTGGATTGGTTGGTTCATCTGGATTATCTGGGTCATCCGGATTGACAGGGTCATTAGGAAGTGTCGGTTCGGTGGGCTTATTCTCCGTCTTTTTCGTAATAAAAAGATATCTCTGAGGATTCCAATTATATTCTTTTGTTAGGCTATAGTCATCCGCCTGCCAGGTAGCAGATGATTTGTCTGCACCCGCTTTTACCATGTACTCAAAATCACCTGATGTAAAATTCTCCTCACTTAAATATGTTACTGCTTTAACAAATTCAAATGGAACGTGTTTCGAATCTTCCACCGGGATCGACTTAGCAGAAAGAACCATACTTCCACCAAATATTCCTATTTTAGCACCGTTTGTGTTAATTCCCATAATCTGAGAATCATCCGTTTCTTTTCCCTCACCAATATTCCCTGCGACATCAATGTTAACAACTGCATTATCTGAAATCAGGAATAGTTCCGACTCACTACTCTGCACAAAAACTCCACAAACTTTATTTGTACCAACAAGCCCACTGATATCAAAAACGGAATCATCCAGAATACTGGCATTTCCACTAAAACCATATACAGATTGATTGCTTTCATTTGTGCTATTTGTACCTGATTCAGAAAATGATTTTACATCTTTAATTCGAAATAAAGAGCTCCCTGACTGATTTAATTCATAAATAGCTGCAGCTACAATATCTTTAGAAAAAGTTATTTTACTAAGCTCAACAATTCCAGAATTACCCACATTCATTTTGGCAGTTTTCACTCCATACGTCGCACCAAAGTTCTCACTTTTTAAAGTGTCTATTTTTAAAGACGAATTCTCAACAATAGTATTTGTAACCTCAAAGCCATAAAAACCACTTTTATTGCCTTCTAATCCCAGAGCTTCGATACGATTAATGGAAAGCGAACTTTTCCCACTAAGTTTCATATTTCCACCATAAAATCCTGTAAATCCCCTAGGAATATTCTTTGCTTTAAAATCATGAAAATAAATATTACTTCCATTTGATAGTGTTGTATTACTACAACAAATCCCGTTCCCAATAGAATATGTATAGGGAAGGCTATCTATCACATCTTCCTTACATCCGCTAATTTCCAAAGAACTATTATTCATACTCAACGTACTAATATATGCACCGTATTCTCCACTACCCTTTAATATGATTTGACTATCTTTCATTGATAGTAGCGTTGTGTTTATTCCAAATTCATAAAATCCAGTTGTATCTGCTTTAACTGTTGTTCCATCTGTTAAATAAATATACTCTCCACGAATTGCATTATATGTCCCCTGACTATACAAACTGGCTTCTATAGGAGTACCATTTATATCTATATATACCTGCGCCGCTGATAACTCACATGGTTTAGCGCTTGTTCCTCCAATAACCATACCATCTGCATATGTATTCGTATTACAGGTAATATCAATTTTTCCCTTCGACTGACAACAATATGTTTTTATGCCTGTCAAACTACTATTATCACTGAGCGATTTCCCATCAAAATCAATGTCAATCGTCGTTCCTTTTTCCTGAATGAGTTCCCCCTGTACCTCTATCCCTGTCATATAAAAGTTTTGTTTTTCAGTACCCTGATGCTTGTTTTGAATAGTAATCTTGCTGCCAGTAAGCAGTTCCATGGTATGGATATCACTGCTATATTCCGATTTAATTCCGGTAAAGCTCCAGTTGTTACTATATGAAATACCTGTAATGTCTATTTCTGTATTATCAAAACACACATTTGCATTGTGAAAATATATTCCGTAAAAATATTGTTTCGCATCTGCCGGATCAATCATATATCCATATTGATCCATTTTGTGGATGGTACAGTTTTTAAAAGTTACCTTTTCAGATGCTGTATCACTCATACTAATCCTGAGTCCTGCATTTGTAATTTTATCTGCTGTGTCCTCTCCTCCTAAATGAATTTGGTATTCTGTATTACTTGAAGATACTGACTGCATGCAACTCAATTCGATAGCATTCCCATAACCCAATTTATGATCTACCGTAATCTTCCCTTGGGTACTGGTAAAGTCTCCACCGCTACAAAACAATGCCGCCTGATTACTTTTTCCCGAACATAACACATTGATTATTCCCATATTTGTCAGGTTTTTTGAATAAACACCCGTATCATTCGAAGAAATAGAAAGAACAGAATCGTAGTCATTTATGATATCTCTTTCCGTTTTGATTCCATAATTATTACACACTAATTCGATCTCTGAATCGACTAAAACCACATCCTGCGCTCTAAATCCACCACCTTTTTCTGAATTAAGATAGGAATGAACGTTCTCAAACATGAGGTTTCCTTCAATATCCATCATGAATTCTGTAGAACCAATTACATTGGCAGAAAGTGACTTTCCACTCTCATCCGTAGGTACTCCGATATTAACATTTTTAAATGTTGTATTTCCTCCACATTCTATAATCTCTGCACCATTTGAATTCAAACCGTCGATACCTGCTCCCAGATAAACCATCCTCGGTTCTGATGGAATACTATGGGAAATTTCTAAATCATTTGCAATATTAAAGCAATCAGTTTCAGAATAAACATCAAGATCACCCATAATTTCTGCATTTTTAGCTTTTATTGCAGTGCCTTTACTCTTGATTTTAATAGAACTTCCATTGTTTACATACAAGTCACCACTTATATATAATCCCTCCGCATTAATGATTCCTGGTGATGTTTCAATCGTAGAATAATCGACTGTTAAACCAATGTTCTTACCAATTTCAGATATTAAAAAGATTCTTTCCTTTTCACTTTTTCCATAAATATGACTATATTTAAGCTTTGCATTATATTTGCAAATAATCTGTCCCGATGAAACGGTACTGTCCTGAATGTCCAAACCATATTGTTCTGGTTCCCATCCCTGAGCTGAACTAATTCTTCCACAGGAAATTTCACAACTATTTACTCTCAAATCCTTATTTGATTCAATATATCCCGTATCCAAAACTTCGGTTTTACAGCCATTCATCTCTAAACTACCAGCATACGTCTCGATTCCCTGCAGTTGGGAAATATTACAGTTTTCCATTGTAAGATTATTATTGGATTTAATAAATGAAGGATATGATCCAGCGCCAGTAATTGTTACATTTTTGACATATAAATCGTTTTTTCCTTCAATATATCCACCTAAAGGAAAGTCAATTTTCCCTGTTCCACTTATTGTTCCAACCGTTGAATAGAAGCTGATATATTTTGTGGATTCTACTGTAAATGCACAATCTCCCGTAACTTCAATATCAAAATACTCCATATTCTGTACTGAAATACGGTAGTATTCTCCTCCCGTCAGGCTTAACTTATGGCTGCCTGCACCATACGATAAGCCTCTACAGTTACCTAATGTATTGGTAATGGTATAAGAATCCGTATCGTTGTCATAGTCTTTCGAATAGGAAAACTCTGCAATAGTTCCATTTTGACTAATTCCTACTACTGTTACTGAGCACTCATCAGCATAGCCTGTTTTCTTCACAGTTACATCATGACGATACACTTCATGAATACCTGTCTCATTTCCATCATTACTAGTAAATGTCAATTCGATCTTTGTATCATAAGTTGCCTCTATTGAAGCTGGCACATATATATTTTTTGAGGTCATATCTGTAATACTTTTTGTTTCCGTATATGTTTTGCCATCAATATCTACCGTTGCTGATAGCCTAAGACCAGTGCAGGAATACCCGTCTGGAATACCACTGACACTTGCCCAGTCAGCATAAATTCCTTCACTATGTACTTTATCAGTTTCATAGTTTTTATACTTAACAACTAAATCATTAAGTATCACATTACCAAAATCTCCGGTTAATCCTGTAACAATCTCTTTCTTCACTAAATCCTCTTGTTCTTCTATTTCTTCTCCATTTAATTCAGTCACAGCTTCATATCCAGTCATATTTTCGTCTTCTACTGCTGTCCCAATACTTTCCCCTATCTCCTCAACAGATGCATAAGTCGTTATTGGAATATTTGAAAAAACAATTGCCAATATCAATATCCATACTGCTCTTTTTGTTTTACCCATGTTGCGCTCTCCTTTACTACATGTCACAATGATTTCTATTATTTTTCCATATTGTACCATGTGAAAACTTTTAAGGTCAACTAATAAGAAAATAAAAACGTCCCCGGAAGTCGCTTGTTTGTAAGCTTCCGGGGACATACTTTCATTTATTAAGTTCTGCTTTTACTTGGTAATGGTGAATTTCACAGTGACATTTCCGCTATACCTGCTATTTTTTACAGCAGTAACTTTAACCTTTGCATTTTTTGTTGCTTTTTTATTTCCGCTATAGGTAAGTGTATAATCGGTGCCTTCTGTCAGTACTTCTCCGTAATAGGTAACCGTAACTGCCGGTTTTACTGCACTCTTGTCTGAATTTACCGTTGCATCTGCTATACTTACGACTACTGCATTCTTATTTCTAAGAGCTCTCTTTATGATAGAAAACTGCATTGGCTTTGTACTTCCTGTGTAGTTTCCATTCTCTGTTGCATAAAGAGTCACCTTTGCTTTTGAAGTTTTGGTACTGATTTCATCGAGATTTTCAAATACAGCTGTGTAATCTTCTCCTTTTACCAATACCTTATTTTTATCCTTTACGGTCAGTGTCAAATCCGTAACATTGTTTTTATCATAAACAACATTTGGGAGCTTCTTAACTTTTACCTTTGATAACTGTTTTTTTGTTATCTCAAAATGTAATGTTTTTGAACCGTAATAGCTCTTCTGTCCAACTATCGTAATAGTTGCTGTACCTGCGTTTATGCAGTCAGAATATACTACCTTATAATTACTGGTTTTCAGCTTTTTACCCTCTGCATCTGTTAACAGAATCTTTGGTTTCTGAACACTTCCCGTGTAAACATACGTTTTCCTAGGTATCTCGCCTTTACTATCTTTAAATACTATATTTACTGTTTCCATACTGGTAAGATTGCTTCCTGATGTTGCAAGAATCTTAAATTTCTTTTTGCTCTTTGCTACTCCTGCATAATTTCCCTTACCCTCTACGGTTACCGTTATTTCTGTATCGGTAGTCTCTGAGCCTGTCAAATCTGCAGGATTATAAATTGCTGTATAATCGACACCCTCTTCTAGTTTATTCACTCCATCAGTTACCGTAAACACAGGATTTACTGCATTTCCAGTATAAATACAATTACTGATATCTGACAGCCGCACCTTGCTCATGCTCTTTGGTGCTATAGTAAAGGTCTTACTTGCTGTTCCTGTATAGTCACCCATACCAATGGCTGTTACTGTGGCAGTTCCAGCATCGATATTATCTGCATAAATTAATTTGTAATTTGCATTTAATACAAGCTTTGTTTTTCCATTCTTTAAAATGGTCTTTGGAATAATCGCATCACCGCTATAGGTATAGGTACTTGTTCCAAAGCTGATGAAGTCATCTTTTAACTGTATCTTATATGGATGAATATCTGTAGTGACTGTGAGTAGTCCGTCCTGATATGTAACATCATAATTATTTCCAGCATTTCCGCTGCTGAGACTAATTGGATACGTTCCAACATTTGTAATCTGCTCAGTAACTATAGTTGGCTCACTGATCCAGCTGTCTCCTGTTACGAAGCTTGTACCATCTGTAAAGGAGTAGCCTAGTTTATTTGATAATCCATCCAGTTTCTCCAACAGAATGTTTACATTGTTCGCACTGACTGTCAGCTTACGCTTTGTAATCTTTGCCTGAAGCTTCGTGGAGCCTACATAATCCATCTCATCTTCTGGTACTCTGACTGTTAAAGTATAGCTGCCTGTATTTACAGGTGCTTTTCCATCTTCTGTCGACCAAATATACTCAAATTTTCCATTATAACCTTCCGCATGTGCCTTTCCACTATAGCTGAATCCTTTTCCATCATACACTTTATCTTCTAAGGATATTCCTGATACGGTAAGTTTCTTTGCGTTAGCCACTTTATTTATTTCGTTATCAGAAAGAGCTCTGTTATATACCTTTACGTTATCAAAGTATCCTTTAAATGTACCATCTCCGCTATAGAAGGATTTTCCCAAATAAGCAGATAGCGAGGAACCAAGATCGCAAATGTTTGTGCCTAGACTCGTGTTTTCATTTGCTAGTACTCCATCTACATATAAGGACATTTTATCTTCTGTAAGAACTAAAGTAATATTTTTCCAAACATTGGTAATGCTTGTTGTCAGGTCTTGTGCTACTGCTTGTTCCTTCGAATAACTGCCTCTTGTGATAGCATAACGGATTTTATTTGCAGTTGTTTTCAGGAATAAATATTTACTAGAGTCCTTTCCAAGTCCAAAGGTAAAATAATTACCACTGTCATTGACTGATTTCACATCCATACTGATTGTCATTGTATTTCTTCTATCCAAAATACCCTTAGGCAGCTCTGCATAGGTACCGCTTGTTCCATCAAGATAAAGAACATTGGAATCTTTTTCTGCATCTTTTATGATTGTTGCATTCCCATATAGATTGCCATTGCTTCCACTAATACTTTCCTTCATTGGAATTGCCACATCCTCAAAGTCATAAGAAAGAATTTCATCCTCACTTTCTTCTTCTGTAGATGGCTGAATTCCATATGCTGCCGTAATCCTCTTGTATTCCTCTGCAGTAACATTCATTACTGTACCATGTCTTGGATAGGTCGGAAGATTTGCATTTGTTATTTTTGTAAATACGCCACCCTCTAAGCTTGTTGTGGTAAGTGGATAGTATCCGATACCGCCAAAGTTGTCCAAGAGCACTGCCCACTTGTCTACTGACGAATCATCTGAATTAAACTTAAAGCTTGTTGGGCCTTCCACGCCTGCCTGAGCCGTTAAGGTAGGAGAATTAATGCTTGTCCAGGTTCCCATAAGAGAATCTGATTTTTCTAAAATAATGGTAGTCTGAGTTTCGTTTTTACTAAATCTATAATAAGTACTTCCATTCTTAATTACAGTTGTATCAATCGTACTCTTATCTTTATCAATCCAAACCTGTGGCTCTGTAAAGGTATAGAAATCTCTGGTCTTACTATAATAAATTCTCTGTTTTGCATAATTATCTGTACTTACTTTCGAAGCCCAGAATACCATATATTCACCAGTCACTTCATCATAAAATGCTTCCGGAGCCCACGTACATCCTGCTGCATCCGAATTAATTTTAACCATTCTCTGGTCTGACCAGTTTACAAGATCATCGGATTCCCAAATCATAATGTACTGGCTTCCATCTGTCTGTGATTTTCCCCAATCCCAATCCGTACAGATTCGAAGATCGGTTGCAATCATGTAGAATTTGTCTTCTTCTGGAGAACGAATAATAAACGGATCTCTAAGACCTTTGGTTCCCATATTCGATTCCAGAATTGAATTTCCTTCATTCAGCTCTTTCCAATCCAGTCCATCTCGGCTTGTTGCCATATAAATTTCTTCCTGACCTGGATTATTTCCTATAAAATAGGCAAATAAATAATCTGTTTTAGGTTCTGCTGTCTTTTTCGCCTTTACGGTGAGATTAAATTCTTTTTCCAAGCTCTCCCCTTCCAGGGTAAGAGTCGCAGTAAGCTTAACCGTAGTATCCTGATCTTGTCTTTTAACTACACCCGCTGGTGTAGGATCATAATTTTCATTTACTACTTCATTTGCACTTACTACCTGCGGATTTGATGATTTCCATGTGATAACCGAACCATTTTTACCCATATCTTGCAATGTTACATTGCCTTTTACATGATCTGCATTATTAACAACTAAAGAATCCTTATCTTCTAAAAGAAGCTTTGCTGGATCATCTTTCTCAATAACAGTGACTTGATAAGTTTCTGTCTGCTGCACTCCGTTTAAATTTAATGATGCCGTCATTGTTACTACAGCATTTCCATTGGAATATGCAGGACGAACTACATTTCCAGATATAGAAATAACATTAGTGTCTGAACTAGACCACATAATTGCATTTCCATTCATGTTCTCTGGCAGCGTAAGATTTGTTTTAACCTCATTTAAAGAAGTGTTTTTTCCGATCATTCGTTCCTGTATATTCTCATGACAGCAATTCTTCACTTCCTCTTGCATCTGTGTAACAAGAGTTCTTATCTGTGCACTTGTAAATACGCCATCATATATTCTGAAGTCTGCAATACTTCCTGTAAAATAAGGATCAGAAGAATAAAAACTTTTTCCTATATATCCATTTACTTTTCCAGTTGTTATAAGATCAGATAAAGAGCAGGTAAAGGTAGATGATCCTATTAACGCCTTATCTCTATAAAGTTTAATTGTTTTGTCTGCTGATGAAAATGTTGCAGTAACCACTGTCCAGTCAGCTGCACTAAGTCCTGTATTTCCTACTACAGCAGCTTCTCCATTCCATCCATTTCCTTCTGTATTATTTCCAACACCGATACGTAATACTCCACCACTGCTTGATGTGGGTGTCATATGGAAATACTTTCCAGAATGCTGTCCAAGTCCCCATCCCCAGGTAGCATTTTTACTTCCTGTATTATTAAGCAGCATACTAACAGTGAGATCTGATAATCCATTTACAGTTCCCTCTGGTATGGTCACATACGTGGAGTTCTCCCCATTTAAATTTAGAACGTCTTCTCCTCCATAAATAGCTGACGTATCCGTTTTTCCATTCACAATGGTACCATCGTGACCATTTCCAGTAATATCGTTTACAGAAGTACTGTTTGATACGCTCATATCATAGTGAACTACCAGTTCGTTTTCGTTTGGTTCTTCGACCGGTACGGTAACTTTAAAGGAGATTGTCTTTGAAAACAATGTATCCGCGGTCGATGTTATTACCGCATTCAAGCTCACTGTTGCTGGTGTATTAAGTGGTCTTGATACCACTCCATCCGTTGCAATCATATTTTCATCCGAAGATGACCACTGGATAGTGAGATCAGGTCTATAGGTGCTTTTTAGTGGCAGATCCGTGTTTGCTGTTAGTGCGTTATCTTCTCCTTCTGCACCCATCTCAAGAATCAGGCTTTCTACAGCAAGCGCTCTGTCTGCATCTGCAATTTCTGCTGCTGATAATGCTTTATCATATATTCTGAAATTACGGATTCCTCCTGTGAAATCATAGTAATTGCTATCTGCACCAGCCCCGATTCTAAAATAGGTAAGTGCCCCCAGATCGTCAATATCTGCTGCCGTTGTATATTCGCAAATCAGCTTATCATTCATATAGTATCGTAATAATGTTCCGCTTGAAACTTTTTTCAGAATAATACTTACCGGGTACCACTCACCCGTTGGAGATGCAACATTTCCTGTCGTATCATATTTAATACCAACAACCTCTGATCCACCTACCTTGAAGGATGCTCGGCCATTGCTCCAATTCAATGTATTAAATGCAAAGAAATTAGAGCTGTCCTTACCAAATGAAAATACAGTTGATTTTGCATTCCCGGTTGCAGTGTTCTTAACCCATGCAGAAACTGTTAGCTCATTCGTATTGGATATTGTTGAAAGCAAATCGGTATTACTGCTTAAATCAAGATAATTCTTTGCATACTGTCCTGCCGTTCCATTAATAAACATCCCCTTGTCAAAGGTCACTGAGTTACCGCTTACTGTTCCGCTGTATGGTGTCGCTACGGAGTTGCTTCCATCTGTGAGCAATGAATAAACTGCAATTGGATTTTTTTCTTCATTTGTAGGATTGACCTCAATATTCAGACTCAGGTCTCCTGTATCCACTCCAGATAATTCCTTCTGTGCAGAGGATGAAAAAACTGGTGTTCCATCATCCGCATACCTTATATAAGCAAGCATTGCATTACGGCATGGATCATACAATGGATCACTGGATGCGTATGCACATTGATTTTCATGGCATTCTTTATCCCTTGAATGATATACCAGTATTACATTGCCGTCCTTATCCGTGGTAAAAGAATTATGTCCAGGCCCATACTCCTCATTCATATCACTCGTCTCAAGAACTGGATAAGGGGTCTTTGTCCAGCTGGAAAGCTTCATAAGATCCGAGCTTGCATCTGCCGTCAGCAATCCCATGCAATATTCATCTCCAGTAGCTGAAGCAGAATAGGATACGTATATTTTTCCATCCTTTTTTAGTACAGATGGACCTTCATTTACATTTTCGTTCACACGTTCCCATGCATACTCCGGCACGGATAGTATCATAGGCTCTCCCGCCAGCTTCCATGGAGATGTCATATCAACAGGTGCTATTGACAAAGAAGAGTCCCCATTCGTTTTATATGCCCAGATTACATAGCCAATACCATCATTCTCAAAATAGGTCATGTCCAGACACATATCATTGAATCCGTTTGTACCACCATCTTTATCTGTAAATTTCCCTTTTTCTGTCCAGGAATCTGCACTCAGCAAATCGCTTCCTGTACACTCCAATGCAAAACAGCGGATTCCCCATCCGTTATCTGCTGTACTAGCCGCATAGTAAACATACCATTTCCCATTAATCTTATGCAGCTCCGGAGCCCAGATATGATACTTCTGCTCTGTACCTGTTGTGTGTGCAGTCCAAATCGTATGATCTGTTGCAGTTGCTAATTCCTCTAGCGTATCTGCTTTACGTAATACTATTTTATTGTAGCCACTTGTCATATTCCCATACGCAGGCCATGATGACGTAAAGTAATAGCAATCTTCTTCACTGTCATAAATAATATAAGGATCGGCACGTTCCTCAATCAGAGGACTCTCAAAATAATTGATTTTTCCCTGCAGCGTATAACTGCCTGCTTCTAAGTCTTTTGTCTGTGTAACTGTCTTTCCGGTGACTGAGTTTGTCCACTGGATAACAGCCGGCACTTTTGATCCATCAGACAGAGTAACCGTTACATTCTTCGGAAGTGCCTTTGTCTCACCTTCCGTCATGGTAATATCCGTGATTGATGGCATGCTGACACTGGTAGCCTTTATAGAAGTTGCATTTTTAGAAGCAGGAATCTGCTCATTGTAAAGAGCTTTGATTTCATCTTCACCAAGTGCCCCTGTATATACCTTTACTTCCTTTACCGCACCTGCATAGAACTTGTCACTGTATTCTGATTTTCCAATGTATGATTTGAGTTCTGTACCAAAATCAGATATATTCCTGCTCTTTGCTACACGTTTTACTTCATTTCCATCCAAGTAACCTATGATTTCAGTTTCCGTAATGACTGTTGTATACATCGCCCATCCACTGCCAGTTGTCGTTGTCGATGCAGCGGTCTCCGTATTATATGGAGCTGACTCATTAAGGCTGTCTGTCATAACTGATTTAAAATAGCCACTAGGATTACATGGATTTAACAGCCAATATTGTGTAGGAAAGCTTCCAGACTTCGTGTTTCCCACATACATTGCCGCATAATTCCCTTTTCCAGTTGTATTCTGAAGCCATAAAGATATTGTCATAACATTACGGCCATCAAACATCCCTGTTGGAAGTGACACATAAGCAGCTGTACTTCCACTTGCACCCCCTGGTAAAACAAGAGATTCTTTTCTGTAGCTTGCACCACTTCCCTTCAGTGTTGCATCGTAACCATTCCCAGACTCATCTTCTATCATACCTCCGTCTAACGCACTGGTTAACCCCGAAAAAGAATAGTGTGCCAAAAGGCTCGTCTCACCGCCCACTTGTTCTTCCCCATCTTGTTCTACTTCTATTATTTCTTCCCCTATCTTAACTTCCTGCTCATCCTCTACAATTTCATTTGCAGCAAGTACTTTCGTAACTCCCCAGTTACTTACCGGCAATCCTGTTATAACCATAGCTATGGCTAGCAGTAATGCTCCAAAACGCTTCGCTGGTCTTTTCATTAGAATCCTCCTTTTAAACAAAATACATCAGTTATTTAAAATGTAACTCTCTCTTTAAGAATTTGAAATGTAATTCCTTACTTGTTTTGTGTGTTTTTTATTGTTCTTTTTCACTTGTACTTCTTTTTTGTTGACTTTTTTATTAAAAAGATGGAATAATTTACTATACATGTACAACTTCACCATACTAAAGTGTTGTAAACCCTCAGTCTATGTACAGCCTGCACAAATTATGTGCTCGTACACAAATTGTATGCCACAAAAGGTTGCTACTAATTATTTAGAGAAAGTCCCCATAAATTAATTTATTATGTTAAAATTAGAGGTATTTAAAAGAAGGAGGTATCAATATGAGGAAAATGAAGATGGGAATCCTGGCAGCTGGTGGTATTGCAAGAATTATGGCACGGACAGTTAAAGAAATGGATTCCGTAGAATTGTATGCAGTTGCAGCAAGAGACAAACAAAGGGCTGATAAATTTGCTAAGGAATTGGGGGTTGAAAAAGCTTGTGGCTCCTATCAGGAATTGGCAGCAGATAAAAATTTGGATTTCATCTATATTGCGTCACCTCATTCTGGCCATTATGAGCACATAAAGCTCTGTCTAAATCACGGGAAACATGTAATCTGCGAAAAAGCTTTTACTGTAAATACAGCACAAGCCGAAGAAGTAATAAAGCTGGCAGAAGACAAAAATCTTCTGTTAACGGAGGCTATGTGGGTCCGCTATATGCCTATGGCAAAAACCTTGAAAGAGGTCATTGCATCTGGTGTGATTGGAGAAATTTCTACAGTTATTGCTAATCTATTTTATGTAATAGATGGTAACGAAAGAATATATGAACCTACACTTGCCGGTGGAGCACTCCTTGATGTTGGGGTTTATGCGCTTACATTTGCATCCATCGTTTTAGGCGATGAGGTAGAAACCATACAGTCCTCTGCAGTCAAATTCGAAACAGGGGTAGATGCCCAGAGCAGTGTTATTATGACCTATAAAAATGGACAGATGGCTGTCTGTACCAGTGGGACAGGTGCCTTAAGTGACAGAATGGGTACAATCTACGGCCGAAAGGGATATATTATTGTTGAAAATATTAATAATTTTGAGAGTATTTCCGTCTATGATCTGAACCGGAAACTAATTCAAAAATACGATTGCCCGAAACAGATTACGGGATATGAATATGAAATAGAAGCATGCATGGATGCAATTAACAAAGGTCTAAAGGAATGTCCCGATATGCCACATTCCCAGACAATTACTATCATGCGGCTCATGGATCAAATCAGGGAACAGCTGAACATTAAATATCCTTTTGAATAACTATTTTTAAAATGAAATCTGTCAGCACATAGAATGTCTCAAACAAGGCAAATGGTATCATGCTTGCTAGATGCTGCTATTGCTGACAGTTTTATTGTTGCTTTTTATTTTCCCATTTTTGCAGATTAACCTACTATAAATGCAGCCAGATAAAAAGGAGTCTTACTGTTTGGATCAACTTCTATTACTTCTACACGTATGTTATGCGTTCTATTTTCAAGTCCATATGCCAATGTTTGTAAATACAAACAATCTCCCCAATTCTCACAAAAATTACCATCTAAAATAATTTCTTCGAAATCATCAATTAGTAAACGGCATACTGGCGCAGGTTTTTGTATTGTTTTTCGATACTGAACTGCAAAATAACTGCCTTCAATATTTACTTCGAAAAAATCACCTTTTTTAGTAGCTAACCAACCTGTTTTAAAAATATCCGTTATTCCCTTTTTCTTTTTGTTATCGGCCAAAAAACCAGTTCCACTTATTTTTAAATTGACATTATTTAAAATTTTAGAGTACTGAAATCTATTCTTTGTAATCGGCATAATCATGCGATAACCTTCGAAAGAATACTTCGCCTCTTCAAATAAATATTCTAAGAAAAGTGTAATTTTTTCAGCTACCAATTCATGCCCTGAATCATTTGGATGAAGCATATCAGGTGTTACATCACTTGCTTTTATTTTTCCCTCCTTAATATCATTATAAATACTATCTTTCATACTAACGATTGGAATTTCATATTCTCTGCCAATTCGATTGTGAAACTCTTGTGCGTTCCTTCCATTGTTGTAAAACATATTATTAATAATAACAACAAATGGATCGGTACAATCATTCAAAATATTTCTTAAAATTCCTTCATATGTTTCTTCAAAAAAAATATTTGCTTCATCATTTACACTAAATTCAACAAAAACGATATCGGGTCTATGTACCAAAAGATCACGATTCACTCGTGCCACTCCGTATTGTGATGTTGTCGCACCAATTCCAGCATTTACATAATTGACTTTAGATAATGGGAATTTTTTTTCTAGCCACTGATAGACACGAAATGCATAACAATTTTCCTCTTTTGTAGCTAATGAGCCTTGTGTAATAGATCCTCCAATAAAACCTATTGTAATTTCATTTCCTTTGCAGGTCTTTTCCAAAACACCTCGAAGTCTACTTAAATTACCAATATTCACTGTTCCATGTGGCAACATTTCATTTTCTCCTAACGTATTCCTATTTCCTCATCCATTTTGTTGATTTTAGAATTGTTTTTAATATAATCAACAACTTCATTCAACTGTGTAAATGCTAGTGCTACATACGTATCTGCAGCTCCATAATAAATAGCAATTCTTCCTGTATCATTATCTTCTAACGTTGCGCAAGGGAAACATACATTAGGAACAAATCCTCGTTCTTCATACCATTCTTCAGGAGTTAATAGGAAATTTTCACAACGATATTTCACAATAGAAGGATTGTCAATATCAAGAATTGCTCCACCTATACTATATACAAAACCATTACATGTTCCTGAAACACCATGATAAAACAACAGCCAACCTTCACTTGTTTCAATCGGAGCGGCTCCACCACCAATTTTAACCGATTCCCACCATGCATCACCTTTTCCCATCACATGACGATGTTTACCCCAATAAGTTAAATCAGGACTTTCGCTTATAAATACATCTCCAAAAGGAGTGTGACCGCTATCTGAAGGTCTAGAAAACATAACATAATTCCCATTGATTTTTCTTGGGAAAAGAACAGCATTTCGATTAAATGGTATAAATGGATTTTCAAGACGTACAAATTTCTTGAAATCTGTTGTTTTTGCAAGTCCAATTGCAGCACCATAAAAATCACCACACCAGATAACATAGTAAGCATCTTCCACTTTCACCAGCCTTGGATCATATGCATAAATTGGTTGATAGGATTCTCCTGCTTCGTTCACAAACTGTATTTTTTCTGTATCAAATTTCCAATCAATGGCGTCTTTAGAATGTCCAAGATAAATATAAGGAATTCCGTTCACTTGCTCTCCTCGGAACACGCCAATGAATTCTCCTTGATATGGTACAATTGCTGAATTAAAAATTCTTGCGACACCTTCTACTGGATTTCGTCCAATAACTGGATTTTTATCATATTTCCAAACCGGTGCACCCACATGCCCTTCTGGTTTTTCCTGCCATGGAATATTTGGCAAACTTTGTCCTGCTATAAATGTTACATTCGACATGATATTCTCCCTCTATTCTTTTATAGAACCCGCTGTGAGTCCGTTGTAGATACTTTTTTGTAATAATAAAAATACAATCAATGCTGGGAGCATCGTTATAATAATACCTGCACAGATAACTTCCCATCTTGTATTATAAGGTCCCTTAAATCGAAACAACGCTGTTGAAATAACTGCCAGTTTATTACTTGGCATATAAAGATATGGGGTGTAAAATTCATTGTAAAAAGTTACTCCTTTTAAAATTAAAACAGTTACAATTGCAGGCTTTAAAAGAGGCATTAATATTTTACTAAAAACGGTAAAATAAGATGCACCATCCACAATTGCCGCTTCATCTAATGAAGTCGAAATATTTTCTAAGAACTGAACAAAAATATAAATAGAAATAATATCAGTTCCAGCAAATAAAATAATCGTTGACCAAATGGTATCAAATAAATGCATCCCTACTATAATTTGAAAGGTACTCATTTGCATTGTGATACTTGGTACTAAAGATGCCACCAAGAATAGTGATGCAATAATTCCTTTCCCCTTAAACTTAAATCGATTCAAGACATAAGCTGTCATCGTTCCTGTTAAAATTGTTGCTACAATCGAAAACAAAAGAATAAAGGACGTATTTGCAAAACCAAGAAGCATTTTTCCATCAATAAACGCCGTAACATAATTGCTAAAATTCAGTGGATTTCGTGGAAGCTCAAGTACCCCTGTATTCATTAATTCATCGTTTGTTTTTAACGAACCAATAAAAACTACTAGAATTGGAATCATCGAAACAAGTGCAGCTCCACACAATGAGAGATAAATTAATAATTTACTAAAGCTAAAATTTTTTTCTTTTTTCATTCTATGCTTCCTCCGTTCCTTCAAAATATTTCTTCTGAATAACTGTTACTAACATAATAATCCCTAATAATACAAGTCCCATTGCAGACGCAAGACCGACTTTATGAACCTCAAAAGCAGTATCTAACGTTTTGGTAACAAAGGTAGCAGAACCATTACTGCTATTTGTCATAATTTTAGGAATTTCAAACACTGATATCGCACCTTTTACTGCTAAAATTAAATTCAAGCTGATAATGGTCTTAATACTTGGGAAAATAATATAACGGAATTGCATCCACTTATTTGCTCCATCAATAGAAGCCGCTTCATACAAATCACTATTTACCGACTGAATTGCTCCTGCAAACATAATCATATTCTGTCCTAAATATCTCCATACTGAAACAGAAGCAAGTGAGATGTTTATAATTTTCGGATTTCCTAACCATAATGGTAATTTGTCTTGTGGGAATCCCAATGCAACTAACATGGTATCCAAAGTTCCCATACCACGAAAAAAATACATAAAGATAAATCCAATTGCCACACCATTTATTAAATATGGGAAAAAAATAGTGCCTTTGAAAAAATTCTTAAATCTGATTTTATAATTAAGTACAGTTGCAAAATAGAGAGCCACTGCAATCTGCACGATTGATCCAACTAAATAATACATACTTGTTTTAAATACTGTAAAATATTCTTTTTTTCCAAAAATCTCTATATAATTTTTTAGTCCCACAAATTTCATATTAGGACTTGTTCCATTCCACTTATAAAAACTGTAACGAACCATATCTGCAAACGGCAAATAAGTAAAAATAATCAATAGAAACATGGGTACACATAAAAAAGTACCTATAATTAGTTTTTGTTGAAATTTTCTTGTTCTTATTCTTTCACTAAAAGGCATTTTATCCTTCCTTTCTAATTGCGTTTATAAAAAGCGCCGCCTCATTTTTATTGAGGCGGCAACAATTTATCCTCGAACAATTATTTGATGTTTTCTTGTTGTGCCACTGTCCATCTTTCGTTCCAATCATCCATGATTTCTTCAAAAGTTTCTCCCGAAGTACCAAGTGCTGCTTCAACGATTCTTATTTTTTCTGTATCACCATATAATACGATTTCTGATTCATTGCTTAACAAATCAAACAAACCATCATTTTCAGGTGTTGCTGGAGCATCAACAACAAATTCAACTCCTGTAAAATCTTTTAATGTATCGGGTAATTCACTATCAATCAATAACGAAATTCCGCCTTCGCTAGATGCAAATCCCGATTCATCAATCATAAAATTAACCCAAGCGCGAGCTGTTGCTTTGTTATCACTATTTTTATTTATTGCGTAACAATAATCTGCTCCTGCTGTTGAGTATTGTTTTCCATCAATGTTACTCGGGAAAGGCATATAGCCGATATTATCAGGATTTTCTCCTGCTGCTTGCATCTGAACAATAGCCCATGAACCTAAATCCATAACACCAATTTCACCATTGTTAATCATTGCTTTACATTTTTCCCAATCCGATGTTACAGGATCCTCTTCGCATAATCCATTTTGAACGATGTCAAATAATAATTTATGTACTACATAGTTTGACTTCCCTTCACTGAATGGGTTTTCTTCTCTTGGCATTGTATTGTTGTGGTATTCAGGATCACCTGTTACAGAACCCCAACATTGGTCTTGCCACTGTGTAAGAGGCCATCCAGATGCAAAATTTGTATAATAAGGAATTGCATCTGTGTTATCTTTGATTTTTTGTAATACTGCAAGGAATTCTTCTGAAGTTTTTGGCATTTCTGTAATTCCAGCATCTGCAAATACTTTCTTATTATAAACCATACCTTGGCAGTTAATAGTAGAAGCTAAACCGTAAACAGTACCTTCAAATTGTTTTGCATATAAAAAGTCTTCTTTGTATTTAACCATTAATTCGTCTACTGTTCCCATTGGCTCAAAATAATTTGCAAAATCTGAATTTTGAATTGAGTTAGGAAGTGATAATACATCACCATATTCTGTTGTCTGCATACGAATTCCCATGTCGGTTTCATAATCAGTAATTGACTCAAAGTTTACTGTAGTTCCAGGATATTTGGCTTCGAATGCTGCTTTATATTCTGCAAACTTAGTATCAACTAAATCTGTTCTGTGAGTAATTACATTAATTTCCCCTGTGATATCCTCTGCCGCTACTTTTTCTTCGGCTACCGCTTCATCAGTAGACACTTCTTCATCAGCAGATACTTCTTTTGTTTCTTCGCTAGTTGTTGCTGCAACTTCGGTTTCTTTTGTGTCTCCACATCCTACTACCATAGATGCTACCATTGCAACACATAATACTGTTGATACAACTCTCCTTTTCATTTCATATCCTCCATTTTGTTGTTAAGTTTTAAGTTATCGTTAACTTAATTTTATTATACTTTTTGATGAAGTTAAAGTCAATTGCTTTTTGTTTTTTCGTCAATTTGTATATTTTATACCTCGTATTTCCATAACAAAAACCTAATTTCTTGTTTAAAAAGAAAAAAAGTGATTCGTTAGGTTGACGAATCACTTAAATTAATTATATATTAAGTTACAAAATTGTGTTGTTAAAACAGAATAAATTAACTCTTCTATTCACTTCTTTTAGCCACCGAATCACGTACAATAACATCTCCACCAATTACTTTTCTTCCAATCACATATTTATGATTTCTAATTTTTTTTATGATTGCTAAAACAGATGCTGATGCCATTTGACCCATATCCACTCGAAATGTTGTTAACTGAGGATCTGCAAGTGTTGCATAAATATAGTCGTCAAAGCCGACTACTGAAATATCTTGTGGCACGCGGTATCCCAAAGACTTTAGATTATTTATTAATTGATATGCTACCTGGTCACAATTACAAACAAATGCTGTAGGCATATGTTCTGGCAGTTGATACTCCAAAAATTTACCTTTATCATCTCTATCACTAATCAGCCATTCTGGTGGATGTGGCAGTCCATGCTGTAACTGGCTTTTCAAGCAACCAAGATAACGATCCATAATACTACTTGTTGCATTGATATTACCGATAAATGCAATTTCTCTATGACCCATTTGCACAAGATAGTTTGTCAATCGATAACTCCCATATATATTATCACTATTAACACTTTCAACTTCTTCTAACTCTGTGTAGAAGTCAAGAAACACAAATGGAATTTCCGTTTTTTTTATCTCTTCCAGATACTCTGTACTCACTTGACCCATGATGATTAATCCATCAATTTTACCATTCGTAATTACATTAGGCATTCTGACTTGTTCTTCCTGTTCTTGTGAAATAATTTCCAAAAGCCCAAAAAAACTAGTATCAGTTAATTTTAAAATTATATTACGATATAAATTATTATAAAAGGAATTATCTTCAAAAAAGCGGTTTGCAATCAAAATACCTATATTGCCATTGTTTCCTTCCTTCATCGCTTTTGCAGCAGAATTATAACGATATCTCATTTCTTCTGCTTTTGCTTTTACTTTTTCTCGAACTTCATCACTAACACCTTCTCGATTGGTCAATGCTTTTGAAACTGTGACAGTACTGACTCCTAGCTTGTCCGCAATATCTTTCATTGTAATATTCTTTGCCATAGCCCTAACCCCTCTCACTTTTGTGCCTTATCATGGGTTTATTATAGTTTCTAGCTATCACATTTGCAATCTTTTTAAGTAATTTTGCATTTTTTAAGTAAATAATAATTCCATATACTCTTTAATCAGCTTTATTCTATCCTTTGCATGTGGCACAAAAAGAGAAGCAATCGAAACTACCAGCTCTTTCTTTGTATTGATATAGATCACATTCCCTCCATCTCCCATGGCTGCATAAGCATGTTCTTTCTCATCAATCACCCACCACAGATAACCATAGGATTGCTCGCCCCATCGACTATGTTCCTTTGTGCTCTCATTAATCCATTTGGTTGATATAATCTGTTTTTCTTTCCATATTCCTCCATTCAAGTACAGTTGACCGATCTTTGCCAGATCAATTGCTGTCAGGTTTAACCCCCACCCTGCTGTATTTACTCCGGATGGGTCAGCAACCCAGCCACTGATATTTCTAGCTTTGTAAAATGCACGTTGTTCTTCTTCACTGTGAAAAATGATGTTTCGGCCAACTTTAATTTCTAACGGCTCGAATAAATTTTCTATTGCAAATTCAAGAACAGATTGACCAGTCACTTTTACTAGAATTCCCGAAAAAATATCTGGTCCTATCACCGGAGTATATCTAAATTCCCCTATCTGCCCATTACCTCCTAATAAATCAAGTGCAGCTTTTACCCAGTTATCACTTGCAAAAAACTTTGCATACGGCTCTGATTTATATTTATACGGAGCTGTCATTGTCATCATATCCTTAAGAGTAATATTTTGGATTGTTTCTTCCCCTCTTTTTACGGGATACTCCGGGAAAAAATCAAGTACTCTCTGATTAATACTTTTGATATCTCCCTTATCTATTGCAATCCCAATCAATATGGATATGATACTTTTGGTTACCGAAAAAACATGAAAAGTGTTAGTATCGCCACACCCATTAAAATAGTTTTCATAAATTGTTTCACCACTCCTATTTACAACTATGCCTCCTATATTTTTATAACTACTATTGATTACCCTTTCCATCTTTGTTTTTAAGGTCATTTTAGGTACCTCCCCGTCTTGGATTTTGGATTGTCTATGAGTTGCTCTGGTGTTCCTCTTGCAATAATTTCACCGCCCTTGTCCCCACCTTCCGGACCAAGTTCAATTATGTAATCGCAGTTCTTTAAGACCTCTACGTTATGTTCAATGATAATTACTGAATTGCCACTAACAATCAGCTCATCTAACAATTTTAATAGCAATGCTGTATCATACATGCTAAGTCCAGTCGTGGGTTCATCTAGCACATAGAGCATATTGTCTTTTACATGATGACCTAGCTCTTTACCAAGTTTCACTCTTTGCGCCTCACCACCACTTAAAGAAGAAGTAGGCTGACCAAGTGTTAAATACCCCATGCCCATCCGCTCCAGGATACGTAGGGGCTTTACAATACTGTTCTGATCTGCAAAGAATACGCAAGCCTCTGCAATACTCATTCTTAATACATCAGAAATGGTTTTATTTTTATATTTTATGGAAAGACTTTTCTCATGAAACCGCTTACCATAACACACCGGACACTGCTTATCTACAGAGAAATCAGCAGTTAGAAAGATTCTTTCATGGCCACTTCCGCCGCAATTTTGACATGCTCCTTTTGAACAAAATGAAAAATATCCAGCCACCATATTTCTAATTTTTGCTTCGGGTTGTTGTGCGAAAAGTTCCCGAATTTTATCCCAGATTCCTATATAGGAAGCAGGCGTAGAACTGGTGCTTCTTCCAATAGGTTCCTGTGATATCTTAGCATAGCCGCTGATCCTTTCTGCTCCTTCTATCAAATCCTCATAACCACATTTTCCAGCAATTGCATAATTGCTTGCAACACCTAAGTTGCATGCACTAGCAAGGCGTTTCAGTAACGTTTCCTCTATCAAAGAACTCTTACCACTACCAGATAACCCAGCAATCCCAACCATGCAATGAAGAGGAAATACTACGGATAAATCCTTTAAATAGTGAGTATTTGCATGTGTTAGGATGAGGCTGTCGTCTTTATCAAAGGTATGTTTTCTTACTTTACGTTCAGGCATGGTACATTTCCCGGAAAGATACTGATTTAGCAGTGTGTTTTCTCTCAGATATCCTTTATAATCACCCTGGTAGACCACCCTTCCTCCTTCTACCCCTGCCTTAGGACCAATCTCAATAATATGGTCTGCTTGACAGATCATCTCTTTATCATGCTCTACTACAATGACCGTATTCCCGAGATTCCTCAATTTCTTTACCGCTTCCATCACGCTCTGCTTTTCTGATGGGTGCAATCCTCCCATTGGCTCGTCAAAAACATAGATCAGAGAATCAAGTCCGGACTCCAAATGAAGATGAAGAAAAATTCGCTGTACCTCTCCACCACTTAACGAAGACAGCTCACGGTAAAGTGTCAAATGTCCTAAGCGAAACTTAATCAGATGCTTTAATTTCTGCTTCATATTTTTTATTACATTTCTACTAAACTGGGATAATTCTTCATCTGCTATTTCCTCTAGGAACTCAAGAAGACCTGCCAGTGTCAGCTGTCCCAGTTCACCAATCCGCTTTCCATGCAGAAAAACTTCTCTTGCATCATCACTGACCCTTTCCCCATGGCACTCTGAGCAGATAGCCTTCACGTAGACTTCCTCCACATCCTCACCTTTTTCATAGGCATTCCTTAATATTCGCTCCAGACAGTAGCTTTGCTTCCCATTGTCATAGGTTCCATAAACGACTTCCTCTCGAATATCTTCTGGCAGTTCCCAGAATGGGGTATCAAAATACATGCCGTACTTCTTCTCTAGAATCCGTAAGAAACCAGCTGTTACCCGTAGTCTCCCATAGACCTCAGAAAGGGATGTTGTTTTATTTGGAATTAACTGTTCCAGATTAACATCATAATAAAAGCCTCTTCCTTGGCAGCTAATACACATACCATCAGCCGTTGTGTAGAGAAAGAAGCTAGGAGATAGATGTTCCCTATGCTCTTTTAATTTTCCGTCACTGGCAAAAACGAACGCCAACTGATTTAGAATCCCGGTTTTAGTCCCAACCGTAGAACGGGGATTGCTCTGCCTTATGGTATTCTGGCGTACTGATACCGTTGGACCGATACCTTCTATTGTATCAAACCGATCCTCGTTATCAAGTAAAGTCAAAATGCCAATTGACCTTAAATACTGGTTTTTACCTTCTTCAAATAGGATATCAAATGCAAGACTGGATTTACCGGAACCGCTGATACCGGTAATAACCACTAATTGATGTTTTGGAATTGTTAGATTGATGTTTTTTAGATTGTGGATTCGTGCCCCTTGAATCTTAATTTCTTCCATATGCTCACCTCAGAATTGATTTGCAGCATGCGGGTATCTTTAAAAGATACCTTAGAAATGAATAGGCTCAATGGGAACGTAGATGTCCACCTCATGGATGTGACTCTCATTGGTATTAGAATTGTTACGATACACTTCAAATGGATAGGAGTTTCTTGGAACATAACCGCTGCCCATAATCCACTCCTGATACATGTAATTCCATGCACCGCTGTACTGTTCCTGATAAATCTGAAAATGTCCAACTGCATACAGACCGCCTTCTAACTTCATCCTTCCAAGGACTCCGTCTTCCTGAATCCGAAGATAATCTGGTACCGTCAGACACAGGCTGGTACGAAACTGGCTCTCCTCTCCAAATTCTGGATTATCATGATACATGGCAAGCCACCAGTTCTGATTGTCTACAAGAAGATGCTGCTCCTTGGCATAAGAATATAAAATCTGAATAAGATGACGATACTCTTTTGCTAATGTCTCATAAGTGCCAGTATGTCTGACATAGGCCGCCTGTTTTTCATCAAGGTTTTCTATTGTGATCCGTCCGTTCACAGGAAGCAGAATTCCCGCCGATTCTTTCTTTGCTGTGTGCTTATTGTACTCAGACAATAAAAAAGAATCTTTGCAATTCTTGCTATAAGCCTTTCGGTATTCTCTTGGACTAACACTATAGCAATTCTTAAATGCGCGAGAAAATACGGCCGAATCCGAAAATCCAAGTTCATAGGCAATATCCGTCATATTTTTGTCTGGCCGGTGCGCCAATAAAAATAAGGACTGCTCCATGCGAATTCGGTTTACATAATGTGCTAATGGTTCGTGTAGTATACCCTGAAAGATTCTGCTGAAATGATATTTGGAAAAACCAGCAGCATTAGAAAGCTCTTCAATCGACAAGGATTGCCCAATATGATTCTCAATATAATCCTGCACTTTATGAATTCTTCGTATGTATTCCTCTTGGCAATTCTGGTCTGACATAGGACTGCCTCCTGTCATCTTTCACAATTAAGAAAGCGCATACGTGCTGCATCAGGCTTAGGGCGTTCCCCTACATGAAACTCTTCTATATGCATAGATTTTTTTGTTTCACCGGATAAAGCATCTGCACATTCCCTGCAAAGTCTTCCATATTTAATGCTTGCACCACAGTTTTCACAATTTACAAAAATCGGAGAATTGTCTGGAATTAATAATCTTGCCGACCTTATAAATTCATAAATCTTCCTCGCCCTTACTCCAGTGGCTTCTGTTGTATCTTTTACTGTAGCAGAAGAATTTTCAAAAATATATGCTTTTACTGATTCAAATTCCTGTTCATCAATCTCTTTACATTTTTTGCAAAGCTTCTGCCATCCTCCCATGTACACAAATACTTTCCCACACTGAGGACAGGTGCAAATTTCACCATCTCCATTAAATCCTGCTGATTTCATAAATTACTTTCTCCCGTCTACAATATGTTTCTAATTGATTTGATTTTTAACATCCCAAGTCAATTCCTCCGTTGATGAAAATATCGTTAAATAGTTTTGTCACAAGTTTATCATTGATATTTTATTACCGCAAGGTTTTATTGAAATATATGGAAGAAAGATTTAGAAACGGCCTGATTGATACAATCAAGACCGTCGCATGTACTATTATTCTCTTAGGTATCCACGAAAATCATTTCCTCAGATGGACAGTTTCTTTACTGCTTCCTTTGACCACTTAATCATTTTCATTCCATCTGTTTGAGATATCCAACCATCCTCTATTTGCTGATGAGTCTCTTTTGCAAAAAGCTGCAAGTATTCATCCACGGAACCATATCGTTTTTCCACTTCTTGTAATGTGAAATATTTCATTTTACCACATATACCTTCTGGATCCTCCGGATTACTAGCCACATAGGTTGCTATCGGTACATCTACAAACGGAGTCCTTAATCCTCCTAAAGCATTCCCCGCTTTATCTCTCTTTATCTTACCGTTCTCTCTGTATAGCGGCTCGAATATTTCAGGTGCTTCTCCATTTTTTGCCCATAAATGAAGTTTTTCAAGCAATCCACAAATATAGTATTCTACCGGTATATCGTTAATGTGCTCTAATAAATTTGTGCTTAAATTAGGCAATTGAGTGCCCGTTTTTTCTATTTCTTCAATACTGCTTAAAATTGGACAAATAATATCTGTATGTGGAGTGCCAGAAATTTCATAATAACGACATTTGTTATCATCCAAATTAACATTTTCAATCTTGATATCAAGCAAATTTCCATTTGGAACAAACATACTGAATAAACTTAGATCCGCTTCGCTTGATAAGCAAATGTATGGGGAGGTACTAGGATGCATATGCCTTAACAATAGTTTTAATGGCCCTACCTCGTTTTGCTGACAAAGACTTCTCTGAACCAATGCGCCAACAACATTAAAATAACCATCACACAGTCTTTCGTTATTTCTTGAATTTAATATGGAATCAAAGTAACTAATGTATGTATTTAAATATGCCCCACTTTGACTTTGGCCTGAAAGATAAACGTACTTTACTTGATATCCACCCAAGCAATTTTCATTTCCACCTTTACGCAATAGCGCTACGGTTTGACTAATAATATCCCATACCAGCCCTTCTTCTGTTCCAGGAATGGTTGCTGACTTTGAAACAGCGGGATATGGTATCATTTCGCCACTAGACCAATTCAGTGTGGAATACCGGTCATAATCAAAATTCTTTAAGCTTAATACATTAATCGGTTTACTTGTTACTCCGACATATACGTGTCCATGCTCCATGCACCAAAGATAGTTTCTATGCCACATATCTTCAATATCATATCCCTGAGTTGCATTCATAATATCGACATATACTCTACCGGAAAATTTGCTTTCACTTTTTGGTCTGCGTACTAGAATTCTATTTTTATAAGGTAACTTTTCTTTTTTTATAATTAATTGATCATTACTATCTGCATCGTACACATTTGCAAAACCTGAAAGGAAATATTCTTCTTCTACATAATCAAAGTTTTCCACATTCAGGGGTACACGGCTGTAAGCCATTGCACAAAATGGATGTGACTTATCTGTAACTAGAATTGGACCTTCCACCTCTGGCAGTTGCCAAGCAGTTTGCTGTACAATTCTCTTTATTTCTGCCATAAAGGCACCTCCTATTTTATGGCTGCCGCCATAATTGATTCTTTAACAATTTCTTCTTTTCTAAATTCTCCTGTTATTCTTCCACTGCTTACGGTAAGTACCCGATCACTAATCGATACTAGTTCTGGCATATCTGAAGAGACCATTATAATTGCAATTCCTTTTTCTACCAGCTCACCCATTAATTTATATATTTCTGCTTTTGCACCTACATCGATTCCTTTGGTAGGTTCATCAACAAATAAAATTTTAGGATCCTTTAATAACCACTTCGATAGAACCACCTTCTGCTGGTTACCACCAGAAAGATTATTGACTTTTACATCCATGGATGGTGCTTTAATTCTTAAACGGTCAAAAATTGCCTGTGCCTTTTTTCTCTCTTCTTTCCTATCTATGAAAAATTTGTATTTTGTAGGAATGTTCTTAAGACTTGCTAAAAACATATTATCTTTAATTGATAGCATCCATACAAATCCATTGCACTTTCGTTCTTCTGTTACAAATCCTATTCCAGCTGAAATTGCATCTTCCGGATTATGAATCATAACTTCTTTTCCTTCTATAAATACCTGTTTCTTTATCCCTTTTGAAAGTTGTCCGAATATTGCGCCTAAAATCTCACTACGCCCAGCTCCAACTAAACCTCCAATTCCTAAAATTTCACCTTTGTTTAGGTGGAAAGAAATATCTTCAACAATATTTTTATCCTTAAGTGTTGGATGCGGTATTGTTAAATGTTCCACTCGAAGTACCTCATCTCCTTGTTCTACTTCAATTTTGGGATAGAGGTTTTCAACTTTTCTACCAACCATTTCCTCAATCAAAACATTTTCTGTTACATCTTTTATGTCTCTGCATGATATCGTTTCTCCATCACGTAAAACAGTAACTCTATCACAAATCTCATAAATTTCTTCTAACTTATGAGAAATGTAAATACAAGAAACACCCTTTTTACGTAATTCACGAAGAATTTCCATTAATTGTTGTACTTCATTGTCAGTTAATGCAGAGGTTGGCTCATCTAAAACTAATATCTGGGGATTTTTAATATACGCACGCATAAGTGCAATCATTTGCATTTGTCCACTATTAAGGTGTGATGTTAAATCTGTTGGTTTTGCATTAACATGTACATAATCCAAAATTCTCTGTGTCTCGCTATACAGTGTTTTAAAATCCACCCAATTGCCTTTTCCGGGTAATTTACCAAGATAAAGGTTTTCAGCTACATTGGAAGACAACACCATATTGATTTCCTGTGCAATCATCTCAATACCATATTTTTCAGCATCATTTACATCTGAAAACTTTACTGATTTTCCTTCAATACAGATTTCTCCTTCATAACTGTTATGTGGATAGGAACCGCTAAGGATCTTCATTAATGTTGATTTTCCAGCCCCATTTTCACCACAGATTCCAAGAATTTCACCCTTTTTTAATTGTAAATCAACATTCTTTAGTGCAATTACACCTGGGAATTTCTTTACAACATGTTTCATTTCAAGAAGGTATTCTGCCATTTTATCACCTGTCCTTCTTATGCTGCACTGTTGATTTTTTGACGATATTTGTCAATACCAACAGAAATAAGCAAGATAATACCAAATATTAAGTTCTGCCAAAAACTTGGGACTTTCACTAATACCAAACCATTGCTAATAACCGCTAATAATATGCATCCTAAAATGCTACCAACAACAGAACCACTACCACCATACATACTGGTTCCTCCAATTATTACAGCAGCCATAACAGTCAGCTCTGTACCCGAACCTGCTGTTGTTTGCGCACTGTTAAATCTAGATGCCATTAAGATACCAGTCAAAGCTGCAAAGGTTGAGACCAAAACATGTATTTCTCTTCTCCGACGTTTCACTGGAATACCTGCTAAACGAGAAGTCTCTGGATTCCCACCAATTGCAAAAACGGAACGTCCGTACTTTGTTTTGGAGATGATCACTTGAAAAATAATTGCAATAATTACTGCTATAATAACGGTAAGCTGAACTTTACCAAACAATTTGTATTGACCTAAAATTTTAAATGCATCTGTTGCTCCGCTCACTGACATCCCTTGTGTTGTAACTGATACAATTCCATTGACTGTATATTCAATTCCTAACGTTACAATTAGTGCTGGAAGTTCCAAATCCACAATAACATATGCTTTAAAAATACCAACTATCGCACCTGCCAAAAGACCTAAAATAATAGCAAAAAACATCGGAACACCAGATTTCATAGCAAATACACTAACAACACCGCCCAATGCTGTTACAGCCCCAATGGAAAGATCCATGTCAGCTGTAAGTAACAGTAACGTCAATGGTGCTCCTACAATAAGATAAAAACTTGATGTTCTGAAAATATCCATTACATTATCAAATGCCATGAATGCTGGATTGATGAATGTTACAATTATGCTCATGATTAACAGTGGCAGTAATGTACCAATTTCATTTTTATTCGCCAATGTTTTTATAATATTACTTTTCTTTTTCATGGTTTACTCACTCCTTAAGTTCTGTTCTATCTAATAATGAAAAGGGGGAAAAGATGATTTTCTTCCCCCAAAAATATACTCTTTTTGTAACAATTGTTATGATAAACCACGAGATTTTAACAGTTCAAGGTGTTCTTCAACTTCATCTGGTCCGATAATAATGGTTCCTGAGTCATTTGCAAATTTGGGTGCTTTTCCATCCATAATATCTTTTATGTAATGAACTGACTCATATCCCATTTTGTAGAAATCCTGTGCAATGGTACAGTCTAATGCACCTTCTGTAACATAATTTAAAATTTCTGGTGAATCATCAATTCCGATTACAACTAATTTATCCTGAAGACCTTCACTCGAAACATAATTTGCAATACCAGGACAACCATACCCATCTTGACTTACAACAACATTTAAATCTGGATAGCTCTTTATTAAAGCTGCAAGTTTATCAGATGCTGTAGCAGCGTCTGAATTACACTCATCCTGGATCAATGTTGCATCCGGATATTTTGCAAGAATTGTATCAGAGAAAGCTTTAAATTGTTCATTCTGAGTCTCTGTCTCTAATGTTGTTTGAATGTAGCAGGCTGTAATATTGTCATACTTCTTTTCACTTTCAAAATATTTAAGAACTGTTTCTGCCTGAGTTACGCCCATGTTGTGTGGATCTGTTCCAATCCAGGAATTTTGCAGATCTTCTGATGTATATGTATTACATGTTATAACAGGTATTTTTGCATCATGCGCTCTAGTTAATACGTCAGTAGCTTGTTGTGCATCCAATATAACAGTAACTATACCATCTACTTTATTAGTAACAGCTGTATCCAATAATTCGATTACACCAGCAGTATCATTTGCAGTCGTTGGAGAACAATACTGTCCTTCCCATCCAAGTTCTGTAAGCGCATCTTCGAATCCTTTTTGGGCAGATCCCCACGCAACACCACCTGTTACAATACTGGCAAACATAATGTTTTTAGATTCACTTGTATCTGCCGTTGTTTCTTTATTTGTCGTTTCTTCCGTGATTGTTTCAACATTTGCATCTTTCGATACTGTTTTTTCAGCAGCTCCACATGCCACTAGTGAACCAGCCATAGATAATGTAAGAATTACTGATAATAACTTTTTCATTTTCATTTCAATTTTCTCCTTGTGTGTTTTGATTAATTTGTCGTGCACGTGTAACGTAGTTTTATAGTAGCACCGTATTATGATTTATGCAATATGTTTTATATTATTTGTTTATAATATTACAATTCCTATTCTACTATTTGTGCATTTTTACATGTTTTTAGATATAATTAGATATATAAGTTGATTTTGTTACGTGCACGTGTTATATTTGTTTCACAGTACTATTTCTACATTTTGACATATTGAGATTCATATGTTACAATTTTTAACAATTCGAGGTGATTATATTGACTACACAAAAAAAAATAGCGGAACTGGCCGGTGTGTCCAGAGGAACAGTGGATCGAGTTTTAAACAATCGCGGTGAAGTAAGTGAAGAGACACGCCAAAAAATATTAGAAATTGCTGGAATCATGAATTATAAACCTAACAGAGCTGGTAAAACGCTTGTTATTGGTCAAAAACATCTTAAAATCGGATGTATTATGATTGAAGCAAATAACCCTTTTTATGCGGAACTAATTCAAGGCATAACAGAAAAAACAGAGGAATATAAAAGTTACGGAATTAAAATAATTCTTAAACTTGCTGCCTTTGAAGCCAAAAGCCAAATAGAAAAAATTGATGAATTACTATCCGAAAATATCAATGCACTTGTAATCCAGCCTGCAAACGAGTCAACTCTTGTAAAAAAATTGCAAGAAGTTGCTGATAGCGGAATTCCAATTGTAACTACTAATACTGATTTACCTGGATTCGACAGTTTTTGTTATATAGGAAATGACTTCTATAAGTGTGGTAAAACTGCCGCCAATTTAATGTCACTTATCACTCATAATAAGGCAAATATTGGTATTATTACTGGGTTTATGAATGCAAAATCACATTCTGATAGAATTGATGGTTTTAAAGAATATATAAAAAATTATCCAGAGATGAAAATTCTTGCTATCAATATGAATCACGATGATGAACTTGAGTCTTATCGTGTCACAACTCAGATGCTAATAGAACATCCAGAAATTGATTCTGTTTTTATTGTCGCTGGCGGTGTATATGGTGCAGGACGAGCAATTAAGGAATTTTCAAGTAAACGTCATTTAAATACAATCTCTTTTGATGACGTACCAACAACAAAAGAATTAGTTCAAGAAGGTATTATTCAGGCAACTATTTGTCAACAACCTAAACGGCAAGGTGAACTTTCACTGGAAGTGCTTTTTAACTACTTTTTAGATCAGTGTCCACCTGAAAGCCATGAAATTTATACTGATATTCAAATTAAACTCCATGCAAATATCTGAAACTTTATATTTATCCATTACAATAACGCAGAAGAGGAACGCTATAAACAAGCGTTCCTCTTCTATTCTTAATTAAGATTACTATTTAATTTGAATTAAAAATTCACTTCCGTACCATAATAAATGCAGGTAAACAGTTTTTCCATAGTAGCAGGTTCAATACTTCTTGGATTAGAACCTGTACATGCATCACCTACCGCATTTGATGCGATCTCAGCTATTTTCTCTTTAAATTCTTGCTCAAGGATTCCAAAATCTTTCAGTGTGTTAGGAATACCCATAGCATCATTCATGCTACGGATTTTTTTGCATAGAGAATCCATGCATTCCTCTTTCGTACCTGTTATTCCCATAGCATTTGCAATATCCACATATCGTTTTGCGGCTTCTTCCACCTTAGAATTGTATTCAATTACATATGGTAAATACATCGCATTCGCCAGTCCATGCGTAATATGTCCTGTTGAGAATGCTGCACCAGTTTTATGTGCCATGGAATGAACGATTCCAAGAAGTGCATTTGAAAATGCCATTCCTGCAAGACACTGACCATAATGCATTTCTTCTCTGCTTGCTCTCTCACCACCATAGGATTTCAACAAATCGCTATTAACAATTTGAATTGCCTTGATTGCCAGTGGATCTGTAAATGTACAATGTAGCGTTGATACATATGCTTCTATTGCATGTGTCAATGCATCCATTCCAGTATATGCTACCTGATTTAAGGGTAAATTTTCTACCAGTTCAGGATCAACAATTGCTACATCTGGTGTTATATTAAAATCAGCCAGTGGATATTTTATTCCTTTATGATAATCAGTAATTACAGAAAACGCTGTCACTTCTGTTGCTGTTCCTGAAGTGGAAGGAATCGCTGCAAACTTTGCTTTTGTTCTTAATTCTGGAAAATTGAATGGAATACACAGGTCTTCAAATGTAGTTTCTGGATATTCATAAAAAGCCCACATTGCTTTTGCTGCATCAATTGGTGAACCACCGCCCATGGATACAATCCAATCGGGTTGGAATTTCGTCATTGCATCTGCGCCTTTTCTAACTGTTTCAACAGAAGGATCTGGCTCTACTCCTTCAAACAACTCCACTTCCATCCCAGCTTCCTTCAGATATCCCACAGCTTTATCTAAAAATCCTTGCTTTTTCATGGAAGTTCCACCAACTACTAAAATTGCTCGATTCCCCTTTAGGTTCTTTAATTCTGAAAGGCATCCCTTTCCATGGTAGATGTCTCTTGGTAAAGTAAATCTGCTCATCTTAATTATCTCCTTACTAGCGTTATAATTTATAGTTTGTTATTTATTTAACATTCCATTGTCTATACTACCATTTTTAGCGCAAAATTAAAAGTATCTCTTTATAAAAATTAAAAAAAATAGCATTTTCAATCTTGATAAACAAGTGAAAATGCTATTTTTAAATTGATACAACAAGGTATCTCATTTTACTTTTCTAGTCGGAATTTGCTAATTGCATCATTAAAATCTGTAGAAAGTGCATCTATCCTGTTTACAACCTCTCCAATCGTAATAATAGATGCTAGAACCTCTTCGGAAGATGCCGCCGTTTGCTGCGTACTTGCTGCATTTTCCTCCGCTATCGCAGAAAGAGACATGATAATATCCATTACATGACTTCTACTTCGTTCCATTTCTTCACTTACCTGTTCAATCGAATTTATTTCATGATTGACCTGATCTAAAGTACTTACAATCTTCTGATAACGTCCTGCCGTCTCTTCAACGCTTTCTGTCTGTATTACAACTGCCTTTTGTACGGTATCGCTTTGAAAATTTGCGTCTGTAATCTGCTTTTGCAGTACATCCAGGATCTCACGAATGGAATTCGTTGATTTTGCTGACTGCTCTGCCAATTTTCGAATTTCATCTGCTACAACTGCAAAACCCTTTCCAGCTTCCCCAGCTCTGGCAGCTTCAATCGCCGCATTTAACGCTAACAGATTCGTCTGTTGTGCAATATTACCAATTGCTTCACTAACCTCACCAATCTTACCTGCACTTTCATTTGTATTCCGAATGGTACGAAATATCAGTTCAAATGCGTTTTTATTTTTTTCTGTGATTTCTGAAAGATTCTGAATAACCTTCAGGCCTTCCTGACTTACATCTTTCAGTTCATTGCTTGCTTCCCCCAGATTTTTTGTACTCTTTGTATTTTTGTTAATGACTAGCGCCAGATTTTCAAATTCTTTGACTACCGTCTCTGACTCAACTGCCTGTTGAGCCGCAGTGCCTGCAATTTCACTTACCGTAGTAGAAATCTGATTCATAGATTCCATTATCTCTTCAGAGTTTGTTTTCATGGTAGATGAGGACTGGTTCAACTGAAATGACGTATCTTTCAATAAATGAACCATGCCACGTAAGGATAAGATTACTTTTCGAATCGAACCGCTAAGTATACCGAACTCATCTTTTGACTTAAGGTAAAATGGTTCAAAGGATAAATCATTTTCAGCCAAGCTTTCCATGTCTTTGGTTGTATTTTTTACACTTTTTTTCAAATAACGTATTAAATAAACCGCAAATAAGCTGATGAAAACTATTAACAAAAGAATCACTATGGACAAAATGATAATTGTTTTTGCTGTATTTTCCCGAATGTAATCCGATTTGTACTCTGCATACTCCTCTAGAAGTTCCGTCATACTATTGATATTTTCTCTTGCATCTTCAAACGCTTTTAGATGTTCATCTAGATTACCTTTTCTGTTAGATACATCATAGGAATTCTTCCAACTATCCATATCTGCCACAAAATCCTGATAGAGATTCTCAATTGTTTTACCTGATGCTTTATGGATGTATTCTGAATATAGTTCTTCATTATTCCTGACATTTTCAACCGCCTGTGTGATTCGCTCCTCTACCTGTCCAACATTCTCTTTGTAATCATCTAGCAGCTTCTGCTCTTCTTCTGCAGAATTAAAGACGCCTGATATTATTCTTATCTCATCAACATCCGCCTGATAAAAGTCACGATCCGCATTGAGGATCAGTGATGTACTGGTATATGCCTCATCATAATATGCCTTCCGCAATTCTTTTTCGATTTTTTGTGTCTCAAAAATAAATATTAAGAAAAATATAAAGATTACAATTAATGATGGAACGTATAGTAATAATAATTTTTTGGTAACCTTCAGATTCATAAATGCATTCATAGAATTCCCTCCTTTACTGACCTTTTTCTTTTGCGATAAATCATGTGGTTTAGGTGTTTGGCTTTCGTATTATTTTTTCTATTTATTACATTTTTCGGTAAAATATTCTATTGACAGTTCCTCACATCAATACGATAACTGTTTATTTTATAACAACGTTCACTTTCTTTGTAATCACTTTTTTTCCATAGCCTGCCTTATATTGAAGGGTAAACGTGATCTTGTCACCTGCCTTCACTTTAGTGTTGTCCTTTAACAGTATTCTTGTAATCCCATATTGCGGTAATGATACCATCTCAAACGCACCCTCTTTTGCATTGGTCATACATGTGATGCTTGATATCGCGGCGTTTTCCGGCTTAACAACAGATGCTTTGATTTCCATTACGTTATCCGTTCCACCAATATTCTGATAGAAATATTTTTCGATTCCTTCAAAAGACAACTTTAACAATTTCTCTACCGGCTTTACCTTTATTATGCAAGATAATGTCTGTTTTGTATGGTTGTTGTCAATCACTGTAAGAGTAATTGGCACCTGATAGAAAATAGAAGAAACTGTTTTTCCTCTATCTATGGTCAGTTTTAGCAATGATTCTCCATTCTGTTCCACCAGCTCTGCCCCAAAGGGAGTTCCATCGCCTGACTCGGCATCAGTTATGGTCCCCTCCATATTCTTTAAAGTCATACGATAGAGTGCATATGCATCTTCACCCATAAGTAGGTCCACTTTACTATTATTGATTGCTTTAAAGATTGTAACTACTTCTCCAGAATTTTCCGTTACCTTTACCTGAAAAGAAATTTTGTTTAACTTGGTTCCATCCTCTAGTTCTGGAGTAACAACATATTGATAGGTTCCCTTTTGCACCTGTGTTTCATTATATAGTCTTAAGCTAAATTCATGATCTGATATAGTACTAACCCCCACTTTGGGCGCATATAACTTGTTTTTGGAAGTACATTCTACCATGTTGCCCGTCAAGACATACCCACCTGACACCCCGGTTGCATCTCCTGTTATCTTTATATCCGCATAGGAATACTTATAACTTCTGTTAAAAGTGACTTTCTTTGTAGCAATTTTCATCACAGGAACACGATTCACAATCTGTAACTTGTAATTAGCTGTTACGCACTTATTCCATTCTGCTGAATAAAGCGTAAGCGCGATATTTTTTGTTTTTGTAAAATAATCCTTTGCTGTTTCTTTCATATGTAGAACAATTTGTCCATCTGCTCCAATTGTTATATTATTTAGGTAGCTTGAAGTAATATTGTCCACACTTACAGCTGACAAAGCAGCTTCCTCTCCGTTCGCATACACGGTCAGCACTTTTTCATTCATTGACTGATCATAAAGATTAATAATACCTGATTTTTCTGAAAGCGTCACCTTGGGAGCCTTCATTTCAACTTTTACCTTGATTCCTACTGGAATACTTTTTGCGTATCCATTCAGATACACAAACAAGGTTCCTGTTTTGGGAATCATCGAAGGGATTGTAGAATCGTTCACTTTCGATTTCATCAATTGGAGCGAGTATTTTTCTATAACCGAATCATAGGACACGGTATACCATTCATTCATTGTGCTATCAAGAGCAATATGGTCTATCTGAACGGCTTCTCCAGTAGCTTCTTTTCCCGTAATTGTAAGGATAGAAGACAGAGAATCCATATCCGTATAAAAGGCATTGATTTTTGTGGAAGCAACTTTTAATTTCGGAATCTTATCCACAACCGTAACATTAATTGGCAGATAATATTCCTTCTGATTTACCACAGCTTTTGCATATCGTTTATAGCGTCCAGATTTTACAAGACTATTTACACTGATAGCATATTGGTTATTTTCATTTTCTGAAACCGTGAAACCACTTTCGGCACTATATTGACTTAGCAGTTTCTTCCTATAAAGGCTTCCGTCAATTTTCGTTTCATCAGCCATGCCATAGGCTGGTCGAATTGTTATTAGCCCTTCTAATGACTTGCTCTTGTTTATTGTAATAGAACTCTCTAGTAAAGCAGGGGCATCATTTTGTTCTTCTTGCGTGGAAACCCCCTCGATCATAACGGTGGTGCTAAGATTTTCTGCAAGGTATGTAACCGTTATAAAATTGACACCATTTATTGAAATGGTATCTGGCGTAATTACAATTTCATCTGAAGATACCGGATAAAATTTCCCATCACCTTTTGCATAATAAGCATTTACGGAAATACTTTTCTTATTAACCGTATCTCCTACTACCGCCTGGTTCTGATCTGTTACTGCAATGATTCCCGCATATCCCTTTACAACAACACCACAGTATTTGGTAATTTCTATCCCTTCCTCCACCTTTAAGTTGACTGTAATGGTTGCTGTCCCTGCTCTTTTTGCCGTTAATAGTCCAACTTTGTTCACCGATACAATATCCTCATGATCCGATGCAAAGGTTAAGGACTCATAATCACCATTCGCAGGTTTCGTAGTGACCTTTAAAACATGCGTTGACAACGCATTCATTTCCATGGAATCACCTTCTAAAATCAAATCTGTGACTTTGTTCTTTTCCCACCCTGCAAAAAGTGTGAAATCCTCTATCAGATCCACCTTGTCCTCTTCAATTACCAACGAATTAGCAGAACAGCTTTCCTCCAGATACCATCCGGTAAAGGTATATCCATATTGGTAGGGTTCTGGAAGCGTTCCCAGCTTTTCTCCATAGGTATAACTCTTGTCAGATACGGATACTCCACCATTTTCTTCAAATCTAACATTCAAAATAAGTGGGCTCCACTTCGCATACAAGGTATATGATTTACTTGCCAGAACAGTAGTCGATTCCGTTACACGGTTCCCCATGGTACATCCTTTATCCAGATACCATCCTGCAAAGGTATACCCTCTTCTTTTGGCATCCGACAACAGCGTTCCATAGGTTTCCCCCTGATAAAAGCTTTGTGCACTAACTGTATTTCCACTCATGGAATCAAAGGATACCAAGGCCGTTGCTTTCACCACGTTCACCTGACAGGAAGCTGTTTTCCCATTGGACGAAGTAGCTGTAATGGTACAGGTACCCTGTGCATTTCCGGTTACATTTCCGTCTTCATCCACCGATGCTATGGTCACATCAGAACTAGACCACAAAAGTTCCTGGTCTGTTGCATCCGCAGGCTCAATGGTTGCTGGCAAGGCAGCCGTATCACCTTTCATAATTTCCATTGCTGCATCCATTGAAACACTTGTGACAGGTGTAATGGTTAGTAACTTTGTACAAGCTTTGATGCGGGCAGTTGCAGATGAATTTGTTTTAAAGTCCGCCCAGGCACTGCTGCCAGAACTTCGGTAAAAACTTTGTCCGAATTTGTTATCATTGATACAATTGATATAATCTGTCGTTGAATACGCATACTTTGCAGTATTAGCAACGTAATATCCAATCCATGATGATTGTGGTTTTGTCAGCGTGATCACTACTGAGAAGACATCATCTTTTTGCAATAATATATTTTTTTTCAATGGAATTTCATAAAATCCTGATGCTGCGGTTGTTCCCGTTACTGGAGACGATAAAAGTGCGGTTCCAGAGGTTGGATTCCCGGTAGAGGTTGGATTTTTATATATCTGTACAGAATAGTCGACGTTTGTCGAATTTAATCCTATCATCACCCGGTTTAAGACTTCTACCTGATTTTCTCCTGTTGTACCCTCTGCCTGATAGACATTAGCAATCGAACCACCACTAGATACATAAGAGGTTGCTGGATAAATACTCCCATCGTATTCGTAGATTCGATTACTGTCGTCAACTTGTGATACATCAAATGCATAGCCATTTCGTCCATCATAATCAGTCGTTTCATACGACATCCAGAAATAACCTTCATCCAAAAAGGACTGATTCGTTCCCCAGCTGTTTTTTACAAGCCATGCTCCATCTGTTGATGGCTTACTCAAAAAATTGTCTTTTGAAAACGTATCATCCCATCCCACAACGGCAATAGCATGATTGGTTCCGTCGTATGCGTAATGAAAAGAAGCATATTCTGCTGTTTTATTATAGTAATCAGCATGAAAATACGAGGTCTCTACTGCCCCATAATCAATAATCATCTGTTTTACCAGATCATGCTGTCTCATGTCAACCACTCTGGAATTATTCAATTGAATTCCTGATTGATATTTGTAATCATCCTCCACACCACTCATGGTCGTAGAACCAGTAGCTTCATATTTTACTAATGACTCTAACTGCGGTCCGATTCCATTTGCCATCGTCATCATCGCAATCTCTGCATTTCCACCATAATTATAGTATTGGTCAGCTGTTGCCCTTATATTATTTATATAGAATAAATTGCTGTCACCTTGAGTCAGACCAAGTGGATCTGCCTTATCAGCAGAATTATTATATGTAAAATAAGCCAGATGACGCTCCGAAAAATCAACATTGCTAAGTGCAGACGTTCCTAAAATCCCCGCATTTTTATTGTAAGAAGCTTCTGATGCAGCAATTGCCCCAAATGCCCAGCATGTTCCGAAGTAACCCTGGTTTTTTACCGAGGTCACCACGTTATCTGATGCATCCTGTTTTGTCTGACGAGGATCGTATGTAGGTGCTGTTGCCTCACTTCCAACCATCATCTCCTCCAGGCTGCTTTCCCCTACGAGTTCTGCATCTAGCTTTTCAGGAAAATATCCGCCTACTGTCACACCATCTAAGGACGTAACCGTTTCTTCTGCAAATGACTCTTCCAATACTATTTCTTCTGTCACTGTGGATTCGTCAAGACTTGTTGCACTAATTTCGACTGGAAAAGCAGTCTGGAAAAAAACTGCTAAAATCAATATCCACGTTATTCTTATTCTGACTTCTTTCCTCTTTTCTCTCATGTGTCCTCCATATTTGGCACTTTATCGTGTGTGAATGTTACAATTATCATATCATATCTTTCTAAAATTGTCCTGAAATTACAGTACCTATTTTTACCTATTTTAGAGCAAGAGATACGCTTAGAAATTCTTTCTACACTTATACCTTGACATCTTATTTCTCAGGTGTTAATCTTATTAACACTTAATGCACTTAATTGTTTTTTTTGGGGGATAATTTTATGAATTCATATGATAATTTATATTATTTGATGGAACGTACTCATAATAAATATAATCAGTTCAATAATAAAATGGTTATTTTTCTAAAGGATATCAACATTACACATACTGAGATCCATGCAATTGCATGTATCGGAGATCATAAATCGATGAATTTAACGCAACTGGCTAATCAAAGGGGCATATCAAAAAGTGCTGCTTCTCAGATGGTGTACCGGTTGCGCGACAAGGGATTGGTGATTAAAAGCGCTTCTCCAAAATCAGATGCAGAAATTATCCTAAGCTTAACAGATCTCGGAAAAGAAGCCTATGAAGCGCATCTTAAATACCATGAAAACACAACAAGTCTTTTTTTCCAGACCCTACAGCAAATTCCATTAGATACAGTAAAGGAGTTGGAGGATATTTTACAGAAGCTCGACGTAGCTCTGGATGAAATGCTTGAAAAAAGTATTGACACAAAAGAGAGGAAATAGAAAATGGACAGTAAAGAAAGGAAAAGATTCCTCATGGAACAGGAATCCGTTACAAAGGCAGTCCTTAAACTAGGTCTGCCAACTATGATTGGTATGATGACATCCGCACTTTACAATTTAGTAGATACCTATTTTGTAGGAAGTCTTGGAACTTCACAAACGGCAGCTGTATCCATTGCGTTCCCTTTGGGAATTATATTACTTGCAATCGGTCTGTTATTTGGAGCCGGTGCTTCCTCCTATCTCGCACGACTGCTTGGAAGCAAAAGATTCAAAGAAGCAGATATCTGCTTTTCTACTGCACTTATTTCGGCAATTGCAACCGGAGGAATCATCATCTTTTTTATGCTGGTTTTTATACGTCCTCTGCTCTACGTGCTTGGTGCAACTGAAACTGTTATGCCGTATGCTATCGAATATGCATTACCTTTCCTTCTTGGCTTAATGTTCAATGTATTCAATATTTCCGTTAATAATATGATTAGTGCAGAAGGTGCAACGAATGTGAGCATGATTGCCATGCTCATTGGTGGATGCATCAATATGTTTTTAGATCCACTTTTAATTTTTGGCTTTCATATGGGAGTTGCTGGTGCAGCTGTGGCAACACTGATTTCCAGAATCATTTCTTTTCTAATCTTTATGTACTACCTCCTCAGTAAAAAGAGCAATTTTCATCTTTCACTAAAAAATATTCGTCCCAGTACTGCATTGTATAAAGAAATATTTAAAATTGGCATCCCTATGCTATTTTTCCAATTTCTCTGTAGTCTTGCAATGGGAATTACTAATTTTCAGGCAAAAGCCTATGGGGATTATGCCGTAGCTGGTATTGGTGTAGCAAACCGTATCCTGTCTCTTGGAGGTATGATGGTTACCGGATTTTTAAAAGGCTACCAGTCTTTTGTTGGATTTAATTATGGCGCCGGTAATTTTAATCGTTCCAAAACAGCTACGAAAAAGACATTACTCTGGTCCACTATGTTTTGTATCACCACAGGCGTAATAATTATTCTATTCCATACAGAAATCATGCATTTATTTACAAAAACTGACGTAAAAATGATTGAACTTGGTGGAACCGTACTTATTCTTAATGCCATTACCTTTATGGGAACCGGATATATGATGGTTAACAATTTTCAGTTTATGGCACTTGGTAGAGCAAAAGAAGGTGGTATCATCAGTATCAGCCGACAAGGATTATTCTTTTTTCCTCTGATTTTCTTATTACCATTGTTTTTCGGATTAAGGGGTCTGTTACTGGCACAGCCCGCAGCCGATGTACTTACTATGATTATGATACTATCAATGACGTATAAAAAGGATTTCTATGAAGATTGAAACATTTTCATAAAGCATTGGAATTCTCCCTCTTTTGTTCCAAATATCCGCTCCGCATTATATAAAAATGCCTGTACCTTTATTGGGTATTCCTCTGCTTCCCACTCAAAAATATCACAGTCAAACATCATATGTCCCATAAGCAACATGGACTCAATGCATTCTTTTGGAAACTTGGTGTGAATAATATCAAGCTCTATGGCTTCATTCACCGCTCCCTCTAAAACTGGTGTCATTATTTTCAGCATGGTTTTCTGGTATTGCTGCTCTAATTTTGCATTATCCACTTTATGCAACTCTTCTGCTATTTTATTAGCGCCTTCAAATTGGGGCGCTTGTGCCATGATAGCCATTACGATACGGTTTAATAATGGGATAGAGAAATCTTGTAAAATCTGTTCCGCTCTTGTAGCTCCTTCGTATACAATATCTGTAATAATTGCCTGAAGTACTTCTTCTTTTGAAGCAAAATAGTAATAAAAAGTTCCTTTTGCAATATCTACAATTTTTAAAATATCATTAATGGAAGTCTGGTCATATCCCTTCTCAATAAATAAATTTCTTGCAGTATGCAAAATTTCGTTTCTTCTTTCTTCTCCATTTTTAATTGTTTTCATTTTGTACCTCATTTCTACGTAGTTTTTGCTCATATTTCTCTGGATGTTTTAGCATAATCAACCTCACCATCTCTTATATAAAGGACCTTTTTTGCTTTTGCTGCAACTCTTTGATCGTGTGTAACGATTATGATTGTCATTCCATCCCTATTTAATTCTTCTAATATTCCCAGAACCTGATCGGTAGCCTCCGAATTCAATGCACCGGTAGGCTCATCTAAAAAGAGAATTTTCGGATTATTAATCATCGCTCTGCAAATAGATGCTCTTTGCAGCTGCCCTCCCGATACCTCTTTACAATCACGATGTTCAATTCCCGTAATTTCCATCCGTTCCATCAGCTTGGATGCACGCTTTCTGATTTCTTCTGCTGGCTCTTTTTTTGCTACAAGTCCAGGCAGAATAATATTATCATAAATTGACAGATTTTTTAACATCTGTGCGTTCTGAAATACAAATCCCATTTTTGTCAGTCTGAATTTCGATAATTCACTTTCCGAAAGCTGTGTTATATTTACATCTTCAAACATTACTCTTCCTTCATTAATACGATCCATACCGCTGATGCTATATAGGAGGGTTGATTTTCCCGATCCCGATGGCCCCATAATCGCTACATAATCTCCTTTATTAATATCAAATGATATATTGTTTAATACCTTTGTATCCTTAAAGTTCTTACTGATCTGTTCAATTTTTATCATGACTTCACACCTTCCTTATTCCATTATCTGATCTCTAATATGATAGGTTCTTATTATCCTGGTCTCAATAATTACTGAAATGGCAACTACTGAAATCTCAACTGCTGGACAAAACAGATAAGCCCAGACTGGTTTCACCAACATTTCTATTTTAGCTACACCTACAGATGAAAGCATTCCTGCAAATAGTACTTCCCCTAATGTATTAGCAAGTATAGTTCCCACTATAATCGCCAGGAACTGGATGATTAGAATCCGAACTCCCAACTGTATGCGAATATCCTTGGTTGAAAATCCAATTGCCTTTTTTATTGCAATTGCACTATGTTCCTTTGCTGTGATAAGCTGCAAAATCATCACGGTAATTAAAATAGATAACAGTAAAGAGATTGTTATTGTTGCCCCTTCTACCCTGCTCATATTCCTGGATATACCGCCTATTGTTTGAAAAACAAATTCGTTTACCGGGGTTATTTTACTGTCTGGTAAGGCAATTCTCATCTCCTCTACTTTTTTATCAATATCGATGCCATCACATACATCCAGATAAATCATATAACCTTCAATATCCGTACCATCAAAATCTATGGCTGCTTTTGCTGTTTCCCCTCCATACGTGATATCCTGATAAATACCACAAACATAAAAGGTAAGATTCTTTCCCTTATAGGTTACTGTTACGGAATCACCTACTTTTTTTCCCAGATTTACAGCATTCATGTAAGAAAGAGCCATATCCTGATTATTGAAAGGTGCATTTCCCTCCAAATATTCTAATGGGAAAATAGCATTATCTCCATTCTGTACACGAATATTTTTCCATTCTCCGTCCACATCCTTTGACCTTACATAACCATTCTGGTAAACTGCGTATTTTTCAATTTCTGGATCCTTTTCCAGGTAAGCCATGTTACTCTCATTCTTCTCAACTAAATTCTCACTGTACTGAATATCGATACGGATATCGCTTTTTCCAATACCCATATAAGTCAAAAAAGCAGGATTGTCAATCGTATGATTCATATTCATTGGAAGTAGTATTAAAAAGGAAGAAAAAACGAAGATTAAAAAAAGCACAATGTATTCCTTCCACTTACACTTTAGTTCTCCTAACGACATTGTAAGGTTTTGGTACTTAAAACCATTTAAGGCAAGTGAATAATGACCTTCTTTCTTTATTTTTTCTTCCCCACGCATGAGCTCCATAACGGTACTCTTCAAATTTCGTCGAATAATCCTATGGCACAGGAAGATTACTAAAAAACAAAACAAGACGACTCCTACCAGTGGAATTACCCATTTTATCCACTGGCTGCTTCCATATCCGCAATACCTGATTACCGTTTTAGAAAAAGAATCACCAAAAGGAATGGAAATCAGATAGCCGATAAACGCTGCAATCAAAGCAAGCATTGTATATTTGATTTGATATATTTTTTCAATTTCTTTTCCTGGAATTCCAATGGCTTTCATTTCTCCTATTGAATAATTTTCATCTGCCAGAGTTGCCCTTATAATATACGACAAGCACAATATTGATAGGATGACTAGCAAAATACTAATGGCTATCATAACAATCGCAGTCAATCCATACGAAAAAGCATTAATCATACTAAAAAGTCGATCGGTAACAGCCACTCCGTTGGCTGGCATGCCAGCCGCCTTATATGAATTTTCCAAAGAAGTTATGGACCCATTTTCATTTAGAAGAAATTCAAAACAATACTCCCATTCCCCCATATGAAGAGCCAATTCGCTCTGGTCGTTCTGACTTATCAAAAACCGTTTTGAATAAGAAAGAGCTGAATTCATAGTAGAGTCACGAATCATCGTGGATACCATAAATTCTTTCTGATAGCTTCCGTCTCTCAAAACAATGGTATCTCCTACTTGCATACCATAATTCTCTGCGTAGTATACTGGAACTCCAATTTCTCCATCTTGAACGACTGCAATTTCATTATTTTGATCAAGAAGATAATCAAAATTTTCATTCTGTGTAACAAATCCATTGTCCATAAGGCAGTTTTCTAGTGTTTCTTCCTTATACACAATATGTAGATTACTAATATCAAGCATTCTGACTACTAGCGCATCTTTTATATCACCTTGCTTCTCAACAAAATTTTCAAATTCTTCTTCTGAATATTCTCCCTTGTGCATCTGAACATATTCTGGTGGTACTGCTATCTTGTTCAGAGCATTTAGTGAAGAAATCATAATGCCCGAAACCCTCAGCCCACCTGCTGTAAAAGCAGCCGAAAGAATTAAAAATACGGTCAATGCAGTTGTGATTACTCTGTTTCTTTTAAAATCGTTTTGTACGAGATGAAATAATAGTCTCATTTATGCTTCTCCTTATAACCTGACGTTTCTCTGACTATCGTCGGCAACCAATTAAAATACCCATACCGACCATCGGTCGATATGGGTATTTTATATTGGTATCTTGCAAAAGTCAAGTTAAATTTGATTCCTATATTGTCTCTTCGGTTTCGCATGTAGCATTATGGTTGCCGCCTGCTTTGGACAAATATTAACGCAACGATAGCAGAGAGTACAGTTATTATTATGAGCGACCCCTTCCTCAGTAAGGGCTAGATTATTCATCGGGCACGATTGAACGCATAGACCACATCTTATGCAATCACCGTCTGCAATAAACGAACTTCGGTATTCTCCTTCTCTTTTTGCAAAAGCAACACTCTGGGACTTTCCCAAAACAGACGAAAATGTTCCCCATCCTCGTCTCTTAATGATTCCGTTTTTTATATTATGACATACCAGTTCTAGTTTCTTATCAGCCGCTTTTGTTTTTTTAATACGCTCTCTTTCTCGTATTGGAAATAGAAAAAAGTTACATATATTATTGGGCATATTAAAATGCTCTGCATAAATTACATGCTTATCACAACCTGGGATTAATCTGGCAAACGCTTTTGCACCATCACCTGAAAACATCATTTGCGTACAAAAAATGATTAATTTCTTACTTTCAAATGCCTTTTTATATTTCCATGCAAACTCCCTCATAATGCGTGGAACACAGGAACCATAAATCGGATAGCAGACTGCAATGGTCTGAACCGTTGAAAACAAGTCATCAAAGTCCATTTTTTCTTCTATACTATGACATGTTACATTCATTTTTTTAGCAAACTTTACTGCTATATATTCAGAATTCCCTGTACCTGAAAAATATATTACAACCATGTCTTATCCCCACTTTCTTAATGTAATTGCATCTCCTACAATATATCATATGCCTACTAATAATATATATATTTTTAAAATTTATTTCACTACTTTTTCCCTATTTTTTTATTAGATACTTTTGAACGTAAATAATATTTTCAACTTTGGATAATTTATATAACAGAAGTGTTAAGGTTGAATAAAAAACGTATTCAACTATTGATTTATAATCATGCGAAAGCATGATTTTGCATGCTCGAAGCATGCAGATGGGTATCATGTGGAAGTAAAATTTGATAAGGTTTATTATGAACCTGCAGTACTTGATTATGAATTAGGAAAAGAACTAAAAAATAAATACCACTCTCTACCTTGGATTGAAATAGAGTCACATAATCGTATTTCAGAATTAAGTTCAATGGATAATAAAAGTTTTCCAATGCTTAAACAGCATCTAATTTTAGGCATACGAAAAACTCATAAGTATGTAAAAAATCAAAAAGTATCTGATTGGTTAATTCCTTACACTTCATCCGGGTGCCGGGCTATGTGCCTATATTGTTATCTTGTATGCAACTACAATAAATGTTCTTATCTCAGGTTATTTGTCAATCGTGACCAAATGATGCAAATATTATTGAAATTTGACAATTCTACACCCGTACCACAAACTTTTGAAATAGGAAGCAACAGTGATTTAGTATTGGAAAACACAATTACCAACAATCTTTCCTTTACTATTGAAAACTTTGCTCGTGAAGGAAAAGGAAAGCTAACTTTTCCAACAAAATTTGATATGGTACAGCCACTATTAAACTTGGACCATAAAGGGAAAACAATATTTCGAATGAGTGTAAATCCCGACGAAATAATCCGTAAAGTGGAGTTTGGTACTTCATTGCTTTCAGAACGAATACAAGCACTTAATTATATGGCTGATGCAGATTATCCTGTGGGCTTGCTAATTGCACCAGTAATTTTAATCCAAGGATGGGAAAAGATATACAGCCAGCTCATCGATTGCCTTGCAGATCAACTTAGTAGTAAAGTAAAGTCAACCGGATTCATAGAGATTATCTTAATGACATACAGCTTTGTTCATAATGCAATTAATCAGGATGCCTTTCCAAATGCTGTACAGATTTTCGACCGTAAATTAATGACTGGTAGAGGGCGGGGAAAATATAGCTATAAAGAAATCGTAAGACAAAATGCGGAATTGTTTTTTCATCAAACCCTCAAAAAAAAGTTACCAAATATGAAAATAATTTATATTTCATAAACTTAATTTATTCACCTGAAAAACGCAGAGCACCCAAGTATTTACTTGAATGCTCTGTTACTATATGTAAATCCATTATATTTTTTCTAGCTTCAATTCGTTCTACCTCGTAGCTTATTTTTAAATATATTTTGTAGCGTATGTCATCAAAAGTTCTTCTGTGGCATCATTGGCATCTAACATACCTGTCATTCTCCCTTCACACATTATCATGATTCTGTCACAAGTACCAAGTAATTCTGGTAATTCAGATGATACCATAATAATTGACATGCCCCTTTCTACCAGTCCGTTTAAAATCTGATATATTTCTTCTTTCGCACCTATATCAATCCCTCTTGTTGGTTCATCCACCAATAAAATACGACAATTAGCATTTATCCATTTAGACAAAACAACTTTTTGTTGATTCCCACCGCTCATATTCATTGTAAGGATATTTGTAATACTCGGACGAATATGAAACATATTAATATACTTTTTTGCTGCCTCCACTTCAAGTTTTGGCCTAAGTAATCCGCCTCTTTTGAAATTATCAAGTGCTGCGATTCCCACGTTGTACGTAATATCCTGTTTTAGCATAAGTCCTTGTGTTTTTCTCTCTTCCGGAACAATACCCAACTCTGCTTTGATTGCCTCCTTTGGTGAATTAAATTTCTTTTCCACACCATCGATCTTAATTACACCTTTTTCATACTTATCCGCACCTATGATTGCTCTTAATATTTCTGTTCGCCCAGCGCCAGCAAGTCCCGCAATCCCAAGTATTTCTCCTTTTCGAAGGTTGAAACTTACATTTTGCAGCTCTTTTCCTCTTGTTAATCCATCAACCGTCAGAATCACTTCCTGGGGGTGATTTTTTTTTGGCGGATAGATATGAGACATATCTCGTCCTACCATAAGTTTAATTAACTTATCTGTATCATAATCTTCTACTTTTCCACTCTCAACGACCTTACCATCCTTTAGAATTGTAAGACTTGTACATAATTCAAAAATTTCTTTAAGTCTATGAGAAATATAAATAAAAGTAATTCCCTGTTTTGACAATCTCTTTACAATTTCAAACAATCCCCGTAGTTCACTTTCTCCTAACACTGCAGTTGGTTCGTCTAAGACAATAATCTTGGCATTTCTAGACATTGCTTTTGCAATTTCTACCATTTGGCGTTTTGCTACGCTTAGATCCTGAATAATTGCCTTTGGACTAAGATCAAGTTTTAGTTCGTTTAAAATCTTTTGTGCATTCTCTTCCATTCTTTTGTAGTCAACTAGTCCGTTTTTCTTTGGAAAATTCCCCAAATAAATATTTTCAGCAACAGTTTGGTGAGTTAAAAGCATTAGCTCCTGATAAATAACAGCTACTCCCTTTTCAATCATCAGCGCGGGCGTAATACCCTTTATCTCTTCATTTTCAATAAAAACCTGTCCACAAGACAATGTATAAGCGCCAGATAATATTTTCATCAGTGTTGACTTTCCAGCTCCGTTTTCACCAACCAATGCATGTATTGCACCTTTTTCAACGGAAAGCGAAATATTATCAAGTGCCAACACTCCTGGAAATGCTTTTGTTATATATTCCATTCTAAGCATAATTTTCTCCTCACCTTCTGCTACTTTTTCATACTGTGATTACTAATTTTTATAATCCTGTTCCTAAGTGCTCTTCTATATTATCTTTACTTACTACGGTTGTATCTAAAATCCAATGCTGCTCTACTTTTTCACCATTTAAGATTTTGTAAGCTGCCTGAACGCCTTCTGGTGCACATGTTGGGTATATAACTGTAAACGCCATTTTTCCGTTATCAATGTACTCAAATGCTTCTTCGTTTCCGTCCATACCTGTTACCAAGATACCTTCTTCTGAACGTCCCGCTGCTGCAATGGCTTCTACAACACCTGCTGCCATTTCATCATTATGACAAAATACCGCTGAAATATCACCAGCATTTGGATATTTCTGAAGCATATCATCCATGAAATCCATAGCATCTGCACGTGTGTAGTTGCAGTACTGTGTATCGATTACTTTCATATCAGGGTAGTTTGCCAACTGATCTTCGAATCCTTGATGGCGATCAATTGTAGCAGAAGCACCTGCTGTACCCTGCACTTCGATAATATTACCTTTCTTATCCATCATTTCAGCTAATAAGTCTGCCGTCTGAACACCCATAGGAATATTTTCAGCACCAATCCAACAAGTAACATCACATTCTACGTTTCTATCAAGTGTGACTACTGGGATACCCGCATCCATAGCCTTCTGACAAACTTCTGTTAAAGCTTCTGATGTGTTTGGTGAAATCATAAGTAAATCAATTCCGTTTGCAATTAAATCCTCTACATCTGAAATTTGTTTTGAATCTGTATCTTCTCCATCCGTCATGATTATATCGAACTCTGGATAGTTTTCTTTTGCATATGCCAAGTTTACCTCTGTCATTTTTATACGGTGTGGTGCATTCAAAGAGCACTGTGCAAAACCAATTTTCCATTTTTTGTCTGCTGTTGCTGCATCTGTGCTTTCATCTGATGCTGCTGTTTCTCCTGCTTCAGCTGTTTCTACTACTTCAGCTGTTTCTTCAACTTTTTCTTCAGTTTCTGGTGCTACTGTCTCTGCTGTGCTTCCACATCCAACCAATATTGTTGCTACCATTGCAACTCCTAATATTAAGCTGATTACCTTTTTCTTCATTTCTTTACTTCCTCCCTTTTCTTTACATTTAATAGTTTATTCTTAAACACCCATGGGTGAATTAAGCTTTTTGTTTCTTTGTAAATCTTTCAAGTAATACAGCCGCGATAATGATACATCCTTTTACAATCTTCTGTACAAATGGTGAAATCCCCACAAGATTTAACAGATTGGCCAACACAGATAAGAGTGCCGCACCAACTACAGTCCCTAGTACACTTCCCGAACCTCCACTTGAGCTAATACCACCAATAACAACCATTGCAATTGCATCAAGTTCACATCCATCCCCTGAGGTAGGCTCTCCTACACCCAATCTAGACATTAAAACTAATGATGAAATGCCTGCCATAATACCACTAATGGTATAAACTATAATTTCCACCTTATGAACATTAATTCCGCTCAGTCTAGCTGCCTCTCGGCTATCACCAATTGCATATACATTTCTACCAAATACAGTGTACTTCAAAATGATAAATGCAATAATAATCATTGCAACAAATACAAAAATCGGAGTCGGGATACCACCAATAGATCCTCTTCCTAAAAATTCAAATTCTACATTACTTTTTCTCCAACTTTGTGGTGCGCCACCTGTTATGTACATAGCCAGACCAGAAAATGCTGTTACTGTTCCCAATGTCATAATAAATGGTGCTACGTTTCCTTTTGTTATGCCAATACCATTTATACACCCAATACCGGCTCCACATAATATACCGATAACACAAGCCATTACTGGCGACACTCCATTAATAAAGCAAATTGCAACAACTGATGCAACCACATTCACAGTTGCCCCAACCGATAAATCAATACCACCAGTCAATATAACAAACGACATACCGATTGCAATAATTCCATTAATAGATATATTTCTTACTACATTAATCAAATTACTTACGGATCTAAAATTAGGTGAAATCGCGGATGCAATCAAGCATAAAGCTAGCAGTGCCCAAAGCACGCCCAATGATTTCAACCTTTCTGTGGTAATCATATTTTTTCTACTCTTCTCTTGAATCATAATGTCCTCCTTAACAATTCTCATCTCTCTTTTAAATACTTTCTGTTTGAATTAATTACTTATATGTGTTAATTATATTGATTTTTGTAAATTATGTCAATAAATCATTTTCTATATTTATTTTTTTGTTATTTATTAACAGTATTATCCATTAATTTGTTTGTATTCTTTTATTTGTTTTATGTATATTGTATATATATTAATAGATATTATGTCATTGTATACAATTGCATTAAATTAATTTTAACTATTTATTATTTATTCATTAGTCTTGTTAATTAATTATTGATTTATAAAAGTAATTCTTGATTTATTAGAATCAACACATTAAAATAGAAATACACAAGTAACTCATAATCAAATAGCTAACAAAAAAACATTCAACTTACGAGTAAATACAATCAAGAGGTGACCGATGAAGATGAAATACGAAGTGCAGGGTGCAAAAAACAATGACATCCTACGAATGAATTCTGCACTTATTCTTAAAATTATTCGTGAACGGAAAATTTGTTCCCGTGTAGAATTAGCTAAGGCTACAGGATTAACACAGGCAAGTATAACCAAAATTGTTGCTTCCTTAATCCATTCTAATATTTTAAGAGAAACTGGTAACCTAGAGTGCAATGAACGAGGCAGAAAAAGTATCGGTCTACAACTAAATGGAGACTCTGGAAAGGTGATTGCTTTAAAATTCTCTCGTAGCTCCATTAGTGTTGGTGTTTTTGATATTAGTGGACATCTTTACACAAAAAATACTTTTCGTATCACTGAGCAAAAGACTCTTGATGTATCATTTCAGCATACTATCGCCATTATTGGTGAATATATGACTGCATATGATAACATTATGGCCATTGGTGTTGCCATCCCTGGTCCTTATTTGAAGAAACTTAACAAAATTGCTTTATCTACAGAATTTCACGATTGGACATCCTTTTCTCCCAAAAAAACTTTAGAAGCGAAATTTAATCTTCCTGTATTTACTATTCACGATGTAAATGCCGCAACATTAGCTCACTGGTGGTCTTCTAATTCTTCCAAAAGTACTCACAGTTTAGGTTATATACTCTTAGGGGAAGAAATTAGCGGAGGGCTTATCATTGATGATCATCTCTTTGAAGGTTCTCTTGGTACTTCTATTGAAATTGGACATATCAGTATGGATTTGAATGGCGAGTTATGTAGATGTGGTAATCGTGGTTGTCTAGAACAATACTGTTCTACTACTGCCATTATAAAAAAAGCAAAAAAATTACTAGTTTGCCACCCCGAAAGCGGTTTAAACCAATACAAAGAATTAACCTACTATGATATTTTTAATGAATTTGAAAAAGGAGATAAACTAGCACATGACATCATAAAAGAAGCTTGCGAATATATCGGCTATGGTGTTATTAATTTTATCTACACCTGTAATCCGGATATTATTATTCTGGGTGATCAAATGACACGGGCTGGTTCTTTTCTTTTAGAAACCGTGAATCGTATTGTAAAAAATCGTGTTATTTCCGAATTATATGAACACACCACAATTCGCCTAGAAAGTCTCGAAACTGATTCTATCCTTTACGGAGCTGCTGCCATTGCTACAGATTATATTCTAAATTATTCGCTGGATGTATATCAATAAAACATGGACACTATCGTTTCTATTCAAATATCCAATTATTCCTTATAAAACTTATTTTAATAGTTAGGTTACAGGGAAAATCAACTGATTTTCCCTGTAAAAGAATTGTACCTGTTCAAGAAGCTTTCAACTTCTTCTTTCTCTGGCATAACTCGCAGCGCCCCTCTTTTAGTTGTTATCATCGAAGCTGCTGCATTCGCAAATGTCAGCATTTCTAATAACTGTTCCTCCTCTAAATCAATTGTTTCCTTATCTAAAATATAATTTAATATACAACCCATAAATGTATCGCCGGCTCCTGTTGTATCAATCACAACTCCTTGCGAAAATCCTGCTTTTTTTACCCTGCTATTATACGTATAAGCGATACTTCCTTGCTTCCCTAATGTCAGGCAAATCAATGGGATATGATAAGAATCCTGTAAAAATTTAATTCCCTTTTCAAAATCCTGTTCACCAGTAAAAAACTCAATTTCATCATCTGAAATTTTTAAAACACTACACATACGCATACCATAATCCATAGCCACTTTTGCTTCTTCTATGTTTTTCCATAGCGGTGGTCTTAGATTCGGATCAAACGATATCAGCATATTCCTATCCTTTGCATATGTAATTGCCCTTTTCGTCGCATCCTTCACTAACTCATCTGTCATAGACAGCGTCCCAAAATGAAATATTCTTGCATCTTCAAATAATTCTTTTTTTATGTCCTCTTTTCTCAGCATCATATCTGCACCTGGATTTCGATAAAATGAGAAAGATCGGTCTCCATCCGACGCCGTATGAACAAAAGCCAACGTCGTACGCACTTCTTTCGATTTCACCAGATTTTCCGTATTAATTCCGATTTTAACTAGCGTATCCTCTAATTGTTTTCCAAACATATCATTTCCTACTTTACCGATAAAGGCAGTACTCTTATTCATTTTTGTTAACATAGCTAAAACATTACAGGGAGCTCCTCCCGGATTTGCTTCAAACAAACTATTATGCTGCTCTGACACCCCATTCATAGTAAAATCAATTAATAACTCACCTAATGCAATTACATCATATTTTTTCATATCCTACCTCCTCGCATTATTTACATCATTTTTTCCACTTTAAATAAATTAATATCGCTCCACTATTTCTATTTCCACTCCATTCGGATCACGAAACAAAAAATTTTTAAATTTTAATTTCGGACAGTCAGCTGGGCTCATCAGCATTTTAACATCTGGGCTCTTCTCTATTTGAAGAAAAGCATCTTCTATATTATCTACACAAATGGCTAAATGACGATATATTCCCTGATTATCAGCTTTTCCTGCAATCCTATCCGTTTTGTAATTATATTTAATTAATTCTAGTGTGTTGCTAACGTCTATCTTAAAATACTGGATTATGTGGTCACCCATGTCCACTTGTTCTTCCTTTTCAAGTTGCATGATTTCTTCATAAAACTGAATACTTTTTTCCATTGAAAAGACATTGATTGTAAAATGATCTACTCCGATGATTTTCATCCTTTCCTATTCCTTTCTAACTTTTTTCATAAAAATCGGTGTTCTGATTCTCATAAATGAAATGAAACAAATGGCTTTCATCTATGATACGACGAAAGCCATTTCTATTTTTAATCAGTTATTAATCGTATAATAAAATCGAAATATCTTCATCCGTGATATTATCCTTGTTATACCATTTTGATCCAGTATCAACATCAGCTACTGTCTTACCATCTGCTGCATCTACCGCTAATTTAATTGCTTGATATCCCATTTGGTATGGATCCTGTGTTACAGATCCTAAAAATTGACCATTTGTTACTGCATCTTTCTGGGATTTTCCAGCATCAAACCCTGCTACAAAAATATCTTTGTATTTTCCTGACTGCTTATCAAGGTCTGTTGCATCATTTGTGGCACTGATAACACCATTAACTGCATCCTGGTTTGCTGCAAATACGCCAACTAAATTGTCTGTTGCAAAAATAGTATTTGCTGCTGACTGAATATCTGCCTGACTAGTTGAAGGTGGAACCGTAACAACTATTTTTACTTTAGCAGCATTTGTCGAAGCAATTGTCCATTTTTCCTGTCCTGAAACGTCTACACATCCTTTTAAACCGTCTAGTGACTCTAATTTTGCAACCATTTCATTTACAAAACCATTCACACGCTGTGTAATGGAACCACTCGTTGCATCCTGCGCAAGAATACCGATTACTGTTGGAGCATCTTCTGTTCCAGCCAAGATTGCTTTCTGAAAATCTGCATCTGCTACCATACTATCTGCTACATTAGCACCTGCTTTTTCATTATCTGTCGCTGCAGTAGCTAATACAGCACCCGTTGTATCTCCTGGAACACCAGAGTCAAAACCAATTACTGGGATTCCCTCTTCTTTTGCTTTTGTAAGTACTTCTTCTAATGCTGCTGGATCACAGGCTGCCAGTACAATTGCATCTGGTTTCTGATTAATAGCTGCGGCTACCTGTTCTACCTGCTGTGATACATTGCTCTCTGCATCAGGACCATTTGTTGTTACTGTTACACCTAAATCTGCTGCTGCATCATCGGCACCCTTAAATGCTGCCTGATAGAATTGGTTCTGATAACTCTTGGAAATAACAATAATATTTTTATTTCCTTTTTCTTGCGTTGTTTCAGAAGCCTCTTCTGTTGATGACTTCTCCTCAACCTCAGTACTCACTTCTTCTTTTGCAGTTGTTTCTGTTGTTGTAGCTGTATTACTTCCACAACCAATTAACATGGTTGCTGTCATAGCTACACATAGAATTACTTCTAACATTTTCTTTTTCATAGAAAATCCTCCTTAAAATTGTTTATATTAATTCCTGATATTCACAACAACTTGTAATATCTAGAATGAATTCAGGAACTAAGTTCGTTTTTATTATGCCGCTTTAGCTTTTTTCATCCGAATAACATCAATGAGTACCGCAAGAATAACAACTACCCCTATTAAAACCTGCTGCCACTGTACTGGAAGGCCCATTGACAATAGTCCCGTCTTCAAAACACTTATTACAAATACACCAAGTATTGTACCAGAAAGGGAACCTATTCCACCGGAAAGAGAAGTTCCTCCAATTACACAAGCTGCAATTGCATACATTTCCTGTCCATTTCCTGTTTGAGGCGTTATTGTACTAAAAGTTGATGCATAAATGATGCCTGCCAGACCACAAAAGAATCCATTTACAGTGTATACTAATATCTTCCAGTTATTTGCTTTAATTCCAGATAGCTCCACTGCTTCTTCATTACTTCCGATTGCATAGGTGTATCTTCCCAGTACCGTCTTATTTAATAGAACCCATGCTATTAGAAAGAATAAAACCAGCCATATGATACCCATTGGTAATCCATTTTTTTTATATACTACCTGTTTAAACCATCCATCTTCTGACGTAAGACTTGGATACGTCTGTGTCTGTACCTTCGCAATTACAGAACAGTAACCCAGTGAAATAAATTGTGTTCCTAATGTTGCTATAAAAGGAGGCAATCCTAATTTTCCTACAAGCAATCCATTAAAAAGTCCAAACAGCACTGCTGCAATCAAGACGATTGCTAGAGAACCTACAATGGAAAATCCCCACACATTATAGGCCACACCTCCGATTAATGCTGATCCAACCATTACTGTACCGGATGATAAATCGATTCCACCTGTAATTATGACAAAAGTAGTTCCAATCGCCAAAAATCCAATATAGTAAGAAGAATCCAAAATACTTACAAAGGTATCTGTAGTTAAAAAGTGATTACCAAATATGCTGAAAAATATGTATAAGACTACCAGTGCACCTACTGCAATCAGTTTCTGTAATCCTGTTCCTGACATCATTAATTTCAAATTGATTTTTGTTTTTTCCATTTCTTTATCCCTCGATTTCATGTTTTGTAGCTAGTGTCATTATATTATTCTGATTTGCTTCTTCAATAGATAGTTCTCCTGTTATCATTCCTTCGCACATAACTGCTACACGGTCACTCATTCTGAGTACCTCCGTTAAATCAGAAGATACCATAATAATTGATTTTCCCTGTGCAACCAGTTCATCCATTAGATGATAAATTTCCGCTCTTGCACCTACATCGATTCCTCTTGTTGGCTCATCAAATATCAGAATGTCCATATCTCGAAGCAACCACTTTGCAATTACGACTTTCTGTTGATTTCCGCCTGACAGATTTTTAACAATCTGTCTTCCTGATGGTGTTTTGATTCTCAGCTTTTTTACATAGCCCTCCATCTTTTCTTCACAGTCCTTTTCTTTCACAAAACCAAATCTGCTAAGCTTTTGATAGGAAGCAAGTACCGTATTCTCTGTAACAGACAATCCCAATACAAGACCATACCTTTTTCTATCCTCAGATAAATAACAGATACCATTCGTAATAGCATCCTTGGGATGCTTCATTACAGTGAGCTTCCCGTTAATCATTATTTCTCCGTTACTTCTATTATCTGCACCACACAAAAGACGCATAGTTTCCGTTCTTCCTGCTCCAACAAGCCCAGCAAATCCTAGTATTTCACCCTTTCTAAGATGAAAGGAGATATTTTTTACTTTGGAAGAACATAGATTTTTTACTTCCATTACAATAGGTGCATTTTCCTTTACATTACTGTGTTGCTTTGGTTCTTCAATAATGTCCCGACCTACCATCAAGCGGATAATATTGTCAACCGTACATTCCTTCACCTGTAATGTATCAATATACGCTCCATCACGCATAACTGTTACCCTGTCAGCCACACGCATGATTTCTCCAAGTCTATGGGAAATAAAAATAATGGATACTCCCTTTTCTTTTAGTTTCTTCATTTTTTTGAACAGGTCCTCTGCTTCCGCTTCTGACAATGCTGCGGTTGGTTCATCCAAGATAAGAATCTTGGTAGACTCAAAAGACATAGCTCTGGCAATTTCCACCATTTGTGCTTTTCCTACAGAAAGGTTGCTTAAAATATCTGTAGCACTAACATTTATATCAAATTCTCGAATTAGATTCTCTGTCATTTCATTAATCTTTTTGTCTGAACAAAAAAAACCTTTAGACTCACGACCAATAAATATATTTTGAGCAACAGTCAAGTCATTCATCATATTCAGCTCCTGATGGACAATCGATATTCCAGCCTGTTGTGCTTCCTTAATACTGTTAAAATGAACTTGCTGCCCGTTAAACATATAGGTTCCTTCAAAATCACTGTAGATACCTGTCATGATTTTAACCAGTGTGGATTTACCTGCACCATTTTCACCGATCAGAGCATGGATTTCACCCTCTCTAAGGGAAAAACTACAATTGTCTAAAGCATGAACACCCGGAAACCTTTTGTCGATATTTTTCATTTCCAATATGTTTTGTTTTTCTTCTTTCATATCCTTACCTCAAATCTTTCGTTTCAACATGCTCTCATCATAACGAACTCCACAAACAAAAGCATCTGTAATATGTCACGACTTTAATTTTGCATGTGTCACATTTAAAATCTACTATTTGACATTTGTCATATTTGCTGATACACAAAAAGAGTCTCGTTTCCGAAACTCTTCTCAGCTCCTATACCAATATTGTTACCAGCTCCTAATAGCTAGTCGTTCTTCAGGTAACTATCTATATTTTTCTGCAATGTTAATAGTGATGCTTGTATATCTTTGTCACTAGACATTGCCTCTAGCACACCATTATCCATCTTGTTAATGGCTTCTTCGTAATTAGCGAATTTAGAAATTGTCACACCTTTTTCCATTGAAAACACCAGTAATCTTGTATCAATATTATTTTTTTCATTATATACTTCTTTACTCTCTGTTACCTTTTTTAATACAGAAACTCCCTTTGACTCTCTTGCAACCATTTTCTGGATTTCTTCGTCACCGGTCAGCATCTTCAAAAACTCCCATGCCAGTTTCTGATGCCTGCTTCTTTTCCCGATTGCTCCTAACAAGGTATCTACTTCTGAAGTATTATCTCCCTGTGGCCCTGCTGGCATTGTGATACACGTCCATGAAAAATCAGCATACTTTTGATTCCTGAAAGAGTTATTTTTATACATCCGATAATTTGTTAAAAGCATTGGGGTAAATACAACATTTCCAGCTTCAAATTCCTGCTCAGTAACCGTATATCCATCTGTTAATGCATAAATCTTATATATATAATTAACTGCATTTACTACATCCTGATGACTGATATAATTTTCTGTTCCATCCTCATTAAAAAGAGAAGCACCATTTGAGTATGCGGCTTCCTTCCATGTATAGCGGCAAACACCAAATTGATCCAGCCTTTCATCCCCATCCGTATCCTTTGTAGCTTTTCGACATATGGCATGAAAATCTCCCCAGGTCCAGTCATTTGTTGGTAACACGATGTTCATGCTATTTAATAATGTCGTATTCACACACATTAATAACGGTACCGCCTCATAGGGAAGTGCATATTGCTTTGATTGATACTTGCCCGCTTTAATTCCCACATCATAAAAATCGGAAGTCAGAAATCCCTCGTCTTTTTTCATAAAATCAGAAAGCTCAAGCAGCGCTCCTTTTGATGCCAGTGCATAAAAGGTATCCGCAGACACCATAAAAACATCGGGCTCATCCCCTGTAAGAAATTTTCCTTCCAGCCATTCCGTATAATCTTCTTTCTGAATACCACTTTCATATTTAATTTTCACTTTGGAATGCTTCGCTTCAAATTTTCGGATGGCTGCTTCCACAATTTCCGTTGTATTCTCGCTGTCTGTGTCCCAATTACTATCAGAGAACATCCCAAACGTTAATACAATCGTCCTTTGCTTTTTCCAACTGAATACCAATAATGATATTGTGAAAAGCATTAATACACAAAGAATCATCCACCTTTTCCATTTCATCCCTTTTACCCCGTCACGACTCCCGTTTGAACTGCCCAGATTGCCAGCTGTGTTCTGTCACGTAAATTCAGCTTATTCAGAATTGTACTTAAATAATTCCGGATTGTACCTTCGGAAAGAGATAAGTCAGAAGCGATTTCCTTATTGGACATACCACTTCCAACAAGCTTGATTACTTTCCATTCTGTATTGCTGATTTCATCTGAACTATGAGGTCTTACCTGAATCGCCATATTGCTTTTCGCCATTTGAGAAAACAACCGAATCACCTTTGGAATAATATCTGAATTTATCATGGAACTGCCACTGTTGACCTTATAGATGGAATCCGTCAGCTCTTCCATGGAAATACCTTTTAATAAATATCCACTCGCTCCATCCCTTAAAGCACTGAAAACATATTCATCATCATCGAATGTTGTCAGTATAATAATCTTAATCTTTGGATAATTTTCCTTTATGATTTTTGTGCATTGAACACCATCCATTTCAGGCATACGTATGTCCATTAAAATAACATCCGGCATATTTTCTCTTACGGAACGTATGACTTCTCTTCCATTTGATACCGCATCCGTTACCTCAATGTCTTTTTCTGTTGCTAGAATTATTTTCAGACTCTGTCTTAAAATTTTCTGATCATCTGCAATTAATACTTTAATCATTCTGCTCGCCCCCAGCGTATTGGTATTTTTGCCATGACAGTAAAACCATTTACTCCGTCATACCTCAACTCACCATTTAAAAGTTCCAGTCTTTCAGACATATGCCTCAATCCAAACCCTTTTTCAATATTTTCACATCCAATACCATTGTCTTTGATATTTACGATTACAAGATTATTCATTCTCTCTATTTTAATCTGTATTTTATCTGCATTCCCATGTCTAATTGCATTTGTCAGACTTTCCTGTACAATCCTATATATGGTTTCTTCTTCATCCTCCTGAAATTCCAGTTTACCTGCTATATTTTCAAGATTGATTTCCGCTCCAGAAACATTGCTCATTTCCTTGATTACCTGATTGATGGCTTCCTCCAGACTAAACTTCTCTAGTGCATCGGGACGTAACGCCTTCACCGACCTTCGAACATCCTTCATACCACTTCTTGCTACTTCCGCAACCGCTTCCAGTTGTTCTTTCGTTTCATCCGTCGAGAAATCAATTAACTTCTTACAAGCATCAATCCCTGCAATAATTCCCGTCAGTGCATGTCCAAGCGTATCATGGATTTCTCTTGCTAGTCTGTTTCTTTCCCTTGTCTCTGTCATTTTTTCCGTCTTTAGAGCATAAAGCTTTAATTGCACATTAGCTTCATCCAATTTTTTATTGAGCTCCAAAATTCTTTCATTTTCCATTCTCTGTACTCGGATCAGCAGTACCATATAAAACATAAAAAGTAAGATATTACAGGAATTTAAAACGCTTTTCGTTCCTGTAATAATCATTCTAGCATCCGTACTGTAATAAGTTAAATACGCATCTATCGGTATAATCTGCACCACATTCTGGTAAATTGCAATATCTGTAATGATATATAGTAAAAATAGCAAGACTATTACGGATATCCGAAATTTCGTATTCTTCCAGTAGGTCAATAAATCTGCTATGATAAGCAAAACGATACTATTATAATTAAAATCCAATGCACGCATAATAATCAAGCAAAGAATCACTTCCAGAATACTATAAATAATAAAATGAAGATCCTTTTGCAATTCCCACCGTTTCATTGACATAACAGCCACCAATAATAAAAAAGCAATAACTGATATTAAGGGAACCTTCCAGGGCTCTATCGGTATGGTTCCTACCTGCTTCATAAACTCTTCTGCTTCAAAAGCCTCTACAATCTTATAGGTTGTAAGACATACAATCCCTGATATCCATAAGATAAGTAGTAGATTTAAGTTTTTCATAACAGTACGGATATAAGTAAGAGCTACACTATCTGACATATGACTTTTCTTTTCCTTCTTCTTAAAAGTAACGTTTCGCTGTTATTTATTGCCATTTTTCTAAATCATAGCTGGTTATTGTGTATCTAGTTATCAATTTTACAGGTACTAGTATACTTTTCTCACAATCTTCTCCATTAAGAATTTTATAAAGTGATTCTACAGCACGCATTCCCATTTCTGTTGGAAATTGAGCCGCTGTTGCCATCATTGCAGAACTTTGTATTAATTTTTTTCCATCCGGACTTCCATCTGTACTCAAAAAATCCACGTATTGTGCGATTTTATATTTTTCACATGCTGTAATTGCTCCAATAGCACATGGATCATTTACTGCAAATACACAGTCAAAATTTATTCTTCCATTTATAACTGTTTCAACTGTATTCATAGAACTTTCAATGGTTCCATCACTTATTCTCTCTGCAATAATTTGATATGATTTTTCTCTCGCTAATTCATCCTTAAATCCTTTTACTCTATCATCTGAAGCTTTCGATCCTTCCTTTTCAATCACCATAATTCTTGCATTTTCGCATTGACTCTTCAAATAATTTGCCATTTGTACACCCACATCATAATTATCCGAGGTTATCATACAATCCACCAAATCTTTGTCATAAACCTGTGAATCTACAATCAATACAATTACCCCTGCTTCTTTCGATTCCTCCAAGGCAGGTTTTATGGCCTTCCAGTCAACTGGTGCTATGATTAATGCATCGACACCACTCTGAATTAATTCATGAATCTGCATATTCTGTTTTTCTTGATCTAGCATAGAATCCCGTGTAATCAGTAGATCACCATTCTCTTCTATTACCGAACTAATCTCATTATTTAAAACATCAAAAAAAGAATTGTCTAAATCAGTATAGCAAGCACCTATTTTTCTGCTCTGCTCAACCTTCAATGCCGAAAAATCCCTGTCGGAAAATAAAAACTGTAAGCCTAATAGGATAAGTAAGAGATTGATCATAACTATGTATACCAAAATATGAGTTTTTTTTATCTCCATGTTTTTTACCTTAATAAATCTATTTTTATCGTTTGCATTATCCTTTTTATTATAACTAACAAAATTATATCCCGCAACTTGCATCCGTCATATGACAAATGTAATAATTGCTTTACCTGCAAAGTACACCAAAACAAGCTACATGAAATCTCTATGTTGTTACTGTATTTTACATTCTTTCCGTCATGCTTTATTATAGAACATAGTGAATAAAAATAATAGAAAAAACGTTAGGATGGTAAAGGTATGAAGCGAAATGTTAGTCTAGACGAAATATCAGACGGAAAATTATATCAGCTAAATGATATGGTAAAAGCTGATTGTGCAGATTGTAGGGGGTGTTCTTCCTGTTGTAAGGGCATGGGAAATTCTATTGTATTAGACCCATACGATGTCTATCGATTATCTATTGCAACAGGAAAGTCCTTTCAGCAATTGTTAACTGATCATCTTGATCTTTCCATGAAGGATGGGGTTATTCTTCCTACTTTGAGAATGGTGGGAGAAGAGGAATCCTGTTCGTTTTTGTCAAAGGAGGGGCGATGTGAAATTCATACATATCGACCGGGAATCTGCCGGCTTTTTCCTTTGGGCAGATTTTATGAGAATCATTCTTTCCAATATTTTTTACAAATTCATGAATGTGAAAAGAAAAACAGATTAAAAATTAAAGTCCACAAATGGATTGATACCAAGGATCCCATCAGATATGATGCTTATATTCTTGACTGGCATTACTATTTAAATGATTTTTCTGAGAAAATTCTTGCAGCGTCTTCTGAAGAAGAACAGAAGGAATTGATAAAGTATATATTACTACAATATTATTATAAAGGATTTGAGACAGATCAGGATTTTTATGAACAGTTTTATCACAGACGAAACTACACCCCTTTCGTCTAACATGTGGATTTATCACATGCCCGACTTTTTTAACAACTCCATTTTATATAATATCGTATGCCGTCACATAAAGGAAACTATTTTGCAAAGGCCTCTTTTATATTTTCTAATTCCTATTTATCATGCTCGTTGCTGTAGATAATATGCTTCAATTTGCTCTACGGGTAATGGCTTACTATAATAATATCCCTGTATCATGTCGCATCCTAAATTCTTAAGTAATGTGACCTGTTCTTTTTTTTCAACACCCTCTGCGATGATTCTGCTCTTTAAACCATGTCCTGCTGTAATGATGCCTCTAATTAATGCCTCCATACTATATTTATTGATTTCATCAATAAAGACTTTATCAATTTTAATATAATCAAAAATAAATTTATTTTCCAATAAATAGTTTAAAGAGTTGTGACCAGTACCATAGTCATCTAACGAGATACGAATTCCCATCTCCTGAAATTCTTTTAAAACTTGAAATACCTCTTCTTCATTTTTTAGAATGCATCTTTCAGTCAATTCGAATTCTAGATACTTTGGATCAATATTATAATGATTAATACATTTTTTTATGTGCTTGACTATGTTTGGATTGTTAATATCACTTGCTGATAAATTAATTGCTGTTTTAATGTGGATTCCTTGTTTTTCCCATAGCTGCTGTTGCAAAGCAACCTTTTCAATAATCCAACTGGATAAATAATTAATTAAACCCATGTCTTCTGTTATTTGTACGATTTTTGAAATTGGGGTTTTTTGATACTTTGCATTTCCCCACCTAAGCAATACCTCAACTCCATCCATGATTCCTGTGCTTGGATCTGTTTTTGGTTGATATACCAAATAAAATTCTTCTTGGTTAACTGCATTGCAGATGTCAACTAAAGTAATGTAATAATTATCCATGGATTCGGATATTTGGGAGTCATATTTCATAATATTATTTTGAGAATGGCAAATAATTTCTAGTGTTTTATTAAGCTTAATCAACAAATCATCCATATAATCCGTCGTTTTCCCACCAAGGACAGATGCCTTATAATTTACTATGAACGGAATGTCATATATCATCATAGGCTTGTTTTGGTTCATAATATACTCTTTTACCTTTGTATACACATACTCCTCATTCTTATTTTCAGCAAAAAGTAAAACTTTATCAGAGGATACTCCATATATAGAGCATTCCGGAAAATATTCTGTAAGGCTTTCTATAAGATAAGTTAAAAGTTCTTTCCCTTTTTCATAATTTGTTAATCGGTAAATGGAATCAAGATTAGAGAATTGAATCAATGCCATACTTATTTCTTGCTCTCTATTTTCTTTCATTGACTCCTTCATTTTATTTTTCAAGCTGCTGATGTTTGGATAACCTGAAAATTCATCCGTAAACATTTTATTGCGATCCATATCATTTTTAGTCCTAATATAGTAGGAAATGTTGGAAAGAAAAAATGATATTATCATAAACATAATAAGTCTCAATATCCATGATTCCTGACTTTGCATAATATGATTTGTAAGATCCGCCGGCATATAAGGTCCAATAAAAACTCCTGCAAAAAAAGCAATAAGAGTTGCTTTTTTAAATGAAAGTATAAAAGATGAAAGTATAATCGGTATGTACAAAAGATGTGTAATTGGGCTGATTCCACCAGATAAATAGATCATAATTGTTATCAAAAAAAGTATGCCCAATAAAGAGTAAAATCGAATTGTTTGGTTTTCTTTTTCTTTCACTTTTATTCCAGTAAGCTTACCTACTGTTTCAATAATAAATTTGTTCCATTTAACTTTAATTTGTCCAAATTCCCAAAATGCTTTCATCACTTTACCCTTTTAAATTCTAAATTTGTGAACGGTATCCTGTAAGTTTTCTGCCAGCTTTGCTAATTCCTCGCTTGCGTTCGCGATTTCTGCCATGGAAGCTGTCTGCTCTTCCATAGAAGCTGTTACCTCTTCTGTAGATGCTGAATTTTCTTCTGCAATTGCCGAAAGATTTTGCATGGATTCTAATATATTTACCTTCATACTTTCCATATTAGTTCCTGATTCATTAAGATTTTCTACTACCTCAGCAACACTATGAATTGCATTTTTAATTGACTCATAATTTTCTCTATTAATTTCAACGCTTTCCGCTTGTTTTTCAATCACTTCAAGCATTTTTTTAATTGTTAAAACTGCATCCTCTGAATTCTTTAACAAATCAGTAATTGCACTATCAATTTCTTTCGTTGAATCAGCCGATTGCTCTGCTAGTTTTCTTATTTCTTCTGCTACAACAGAAAATCCTTTTCCTGCATCACCTGCTCTTGCAGCTTCAATTGCAGCATTTAGGGCAAGCAAATTTGTCTGATCTGCTATTGACGCAATTACATTGCTTGCATCACCAATTTTCTTTGCACTGCTGTCTGTTTTCATAATAACCTGTTCAATCTCTGTACCAGCTACGCTATTATCCTTTGTTTTTTCTGAAAGATAAGCAATATCCTCCATTCCCTTTTTTACAATACCTTCCACTTCTGTAGTTACCTGGTTCATTTTCTTTAGATACTCCTGATCTCTCTCAATAACATTTCCAAGAGCATCTGCTTTCTCTGCACCTGTTTGTGTTAATTCTGCCTGTTCAGAAGCACCTCGTGCAATTTCCATAACGGTATTACTAATTTCATTAACGGTTTCTGATGACTGTTCTGTTGTTGCCGTCATTTCTTCTGAAGATGAGGATAACTGTTCGGCACAATCATTGATATCATGAATGATACTAAAAAGGCTATCCTTCATGGACTGTAAAGAAATAGACAAAGTCCCAATTTCATCTTTTCTATTTATGAATTTTGTTGCTACATTTTCAGTAATATCCAGATTAGCAATTTTTTCAGCATACTTTACAGTGTGTATAATAGGCCTTGCAATTGAATTTCCAACGAAAAAAACTAAAAATAAACTAACAATTAAAATTACTATCGTAACACCAATTATAATCATCCGTAATTCATAAATGGAACCAAGTACTTCATTCTTATTTGCAGTAATTACCATGAACCAATCGGTACCCTCTATTGCCTGATAGCTAACGTATTGGGTTTTTCCATCATAGTCATAGGTCGAAACCCCTTTTTCACTCACAATTATTTTTGAAAATAAATCAGATAATGAAGATAATTCCTTATTTGATTCTGCTTCAACGATAGGAGAAAATTGGTTAATTACTTTTTCATGATCTGGATGTGCGATTACCACACCCTTATTATTAATCATATAGCTGTATCCCGACTCTCCATATTTAATGTCTGATACAATATCACTTAATAAATTGGCATCTTTTCTTCCAATCAGTGCCCCAACGATAGCTCCATTTTTTTGAATTGGAACGGCAACCATAATAACTGGTTCCCCAGTAACAGAACTTATCAGAACATCAGAAATATTAGATTTTCCTTCTAAAGCATTTTTTACATATACCCTATCCGCAAGTTCTGCTGTAGAATCATCTGTATATTGGGCAAATCCATTTTTATCAACAACTGCGAGACCTATAAATCCCGATTCTTTTAGCTGCATCTGTAATAGACGTTTTTGTACGTTCCAGTTCATTCCATTAATATCTCCACTTGATGCCATGATTTCAAGTGTTCTTGTTTGTGTTTCCATTCTTCCCTGTGAAGTTTTTACGCCCCCCTCTGCAATAGTAGACAGAGCATCTTCCGCAGCTTTCACAAGTGCTCTTTGAGAATACATACTCGAAAGCGCTCCTAATGATGCTGATGCGATAATCAATAAAAGTGCAAAATAGATAATTAATTTGGTTCTAATACTTTTCATTTTTCCTCCAAAATCGACAAAAAAATCCTCCGTTATTGCAAAGGAGGATAGGAGTGCAACTGGCTACCATCTTGTTTCTTATAATCAAGGAAGGTCCTAAGCTTTGCGTCCTTACTTTTCAGTAAGTTTGCCGAATCTTTATTTTATTTTTCTCAACATGGGATAGTTTATATTATTTTTAAGTTATTAGCAACACATTTTTTCAAATTTTTTCCTTTATCGATATATTTTCTAAAACCATATCCGGCTCTCTATTCAATTATATTTTATTTAGGTATTTAAAATAGGAGGGCATATATCCGCGAGAAGTCAAAAAGCTTAATTATGCAACTGCCAAAATATATGCCCTAACAAAAAACTTTCAAAACAACTTATACACTGGAAAAATTCTCTGATTCCGACTTCAAATTCTTTGCTACTATGCTATTTTCCCTCATTTCATCGTTTACCTTTGCAAT
>JAQUUB010000176.1 GCA_028694115.1 Lachnospiraceae bacterium | reverse complement strand
TCAGATGGAAGTGGTGGATAACCTTTCTAAAAACCTAAAACTGGTGCTAAAACAGAAAAATTATTTTCTCTGTTTTGCACAAATATAGTACTTGTTAGATATTAGGGTACTGAACAGTTACGATTTTCTAATAAAAAAGCTCAACAGATTTTGGCCACTCATTTTAGTGACGAGTTTAATTTGCCTATTAATTGGTTATTTTACAATGCTGCCCGATGATCTCGAGAACCTTGGGGAATCAGTTGTATCCTCTGCTGTTTTTGGAAACAATATTTTATCAGCTATAACAACTAAGAATTATTGGAACCTTAGTAATAATTACAAACCATTAATGCATTTGTGGTATATTGGAGTACTATTTCAGTCATTCCTTTTACTGCCTTTGGCTTTTTCTATTTCAAATAAAGTAAGCAGAAAAGTATTAAAGTATTCAGTGATGATTATGACTTTTATTTCACTAATCCTTTATTTGCTACCATTTTTTAGTGCAGGTGATAAATTTTACTTTTTCCAATTTCGAGCTTACGAAATACTGATTGGCTGTTATATTGCTTTCTTCGACAGTAAGGAGATTAGAATTTCAGAGAAATTAGCCACTATTTATTTGTTTGTTATAACATTGTTGATTTCTTTGCTACTTATTGTTGATATTTCTATATCAGGCACAATAAAAGTGCTGATTGTAACTGTATTAGTCGCTCTCGCGTTATTGATTATTGCACATTCGAAAGAAACAAAAAACGCCGTACTGAGTGCAATATCTGGCGTTGGCAAAGCAAGCCTCTCTGTGTACGTTGTACATCAACCTATAATGGCTTTTACAAGATATTGTTTTAATGCTCAATTGGATGGCTGGATTTTTGGGGTTGATATAATATTAACAGCTGCTATATCGTGTTTGTTTTATTATTTGTTTGAAATAAAACTCACAGCATACCTAAATAGACATGGTGAAAAAAAAGTATTTGCTATATCTGTTGGTATGTGCATTTTGAGTATTGTTTTAGGCGGCATAATATATTTAAGAGCAGGTGTTGTTCGAAATATTCCAGAATTAGATATTTCTGTTGATAATATTCATAGGGGAATGCACGCAGAATACGTTGATATACCATATAAGTGGAATCGAGAATTTTCAACAGATAAAATTCATATACTAGTTGTTGGCGATAGCATGGGACGTGATTGGTGCAATATTCTAAATGAATCCAATAATGCTAGCGATTATGAGATTTCTTATGTATTAGGTTCACAATTTGATGAATCCTGTAAACAAAGAGTATTAGATGCAGATTACATTTTTTATGCTAGTATAGGTGATTCGACTGAAAATATTCCTGAATTACTTAAACACTTCACAAAACAAAATAATTTTTATGTTGTGGGTATAAAAAATTTTGGTGAGTGTAATGGTCAAATTTATCAACACAGATTTAGTGATAATTACTTTAAATCGGCAATATGGCTTGGCGAAACAAACTTGGATAGTGGGATTACATTTGAAGAGCAGAATAGAAAACAGAAAGAGTATTGGGGCACTCACTATATCGAAATGATTAGACCAATTCAAAATGATGATGGGTCAATTCCAGTTTTTACGGATACACATAAATTTATTAGTTCTGATACAGAACACCTTACACAAAATGGTTGTATTTTTTACTCTAAAATCTTAGATTTGTCATTTATTAAGTAAGAAGTATTTGCACCCAGTTTGCACGGTACCAGATGAACGCAATTTGAAGTGATAGATAGATATGCTGAGCTTGGAAAAGCAACCATATTAAATATAGGAGCAAAGGTTGATCACCAATGCGTAATTTGTGAAGGAAGTCATCTACTTATCAATTCGGTGGTTAGAGGTTCTAAAGCTTTGAAGCCGTTGACATGGTTCGATGCCGGACAAGTTATACAGTAACCAATTTCATTCTTTAGAAATGGTGCGTTGTGTGGTAAAATAAGGTGATTCGGGAATAAGTACGAAAGAAGGAGTTGCATGAGGAATGAAAAAACTATTTGTTATAGGCAATGGATTTGATTGTTATCTTCATGATCTTCCAACAAAGTATTCAAATTTTAGAACATACCTATTATCTAGATTCCCTCATATTGAAGAATATTACATGATTCCAGGCAGCACTCAGATGCCAAAAGGAGAAGAAGTGTACGATGAGGAGGAAGTAGCTGGATATGTTATTTCTATTCTTAACTCCTGTGGCGGAGATGAGTGGTCTAATCTGGAATCTTATCTAGGTGCTGATGTCTTTGATTTCATCGAGGAAAATCTTCCGAAAGTTACATTAGAGGATGAGAGCTATAAAGATGTGTATCTCAATGAGGATTTATCACGGGATATCAAGGAAACATTTGTGACTGTCAAAAAGCTATTTGCTGAATGGGTAAATGAAGAATTATCTACGCTTAATTACATTCCACTTAGTAATGTGGCAGATATTATTGAAGGTGATAATTATTTCCTAAACTTCAATTATACATATACTTTAGAAGAAGCTTATGGAATAAAAGAAGTTTGCCACATACATGGTCAAATAGGAAATGAGCCAGATGCTATTTACTTTGGTCACGGTGATGATGAAGATTATCCTGAATCGTTGCAGACTATGGGCGCAGAAGATGCTCTAGGAGAGCTTAAACGAGACTTGAGGAAAGATACAATGAGAGCACTTGCGGAAAACAAGTCTTTCTTTGAGCGTCTGGATGATGTGGAAGTAATATATTCATTTGGCTTTTCGTTTTCGGAAGTTGACAGAGTTTATTTAGATAGAATCAGTAAGAAAGTCAAACCAGGAACGATATGGTATTTTAACTCGTATGCGTGGGATGAAGCACAGGCAGGTAAGACTGATTATTTAAAAGTTCTTGAAGTCTATGACTTTGAGGTGAAAGTAGAGAACAGATGGTGATTGTCATACAAACGAGAAGAGAAAGGAGAGTGTGGTCATGCGTTTAGTTATTTTAGGTTCCGGTGGCTACGGAAAAACTGTGGCTGAACAGTTAGGGTATGAAATCAATTTCCTCGATGATTCTATCCCAGAACATCCCCTTTTGTCCTTTACATACTTCATTGCTTCAACTACCAATCCTACTCACGCCAATACCTCTCCAGAAGAAGTAGAAAAGGATGAAGGTGTGGAGTTCATCCCTGCTTTCGGAAATAACGCATTCCGGCTGGAGTGGATTGAACGAATAGTGGCAGCAGGTGGACAGCTCGCAACCCTAATACATCCAACCGCATATATCTCACCAACCGCTACAGTTGCCCCCGGCACTGTAATTCTCCCACACGCAATCATCAACACAGATACAGTTATAGAGCGAGGCTGCATCATAAACTTAGGTGCGATTGTGGACCATGGGTGCATTATAGAAGAAGGAGTACATATCTGCGTAGGCGCTATCGTTAAAGGTGAAAACAGAATAGAACGACTTACAAAGATAGAAGCCGGAGAAGTAATAGAACCCAGACGGTGGCCAATCACCACCTAACATCCTTTTCAACCACACATATTCTTACTGCTTTTATGACTGATTTGCTGATGTGATTGGGAGAAGTGGAGCTGAGAAGAACGGGAAGAAAAGAACAATACTCCTGTGTAGGTACACAGGAAAGAATAGACTCACAGGAGGAAAACAAAATGGATTTTAAATGGAAAGAGAACGGAAGGACTAAGCTATGTATCGGTTTAGGAACTAGACCGGAAATTATACGTTTGGCGGCAGTAATCAAACGCTGCAGAGAATATTTTGACGTTTGTGTGGTTTATTATAACCAGAACTGGGACAAGAACCTTTCTACAGTATTCTGGGAAGACTTTGAGTTGAAAAATGCTCAGGGTGAATTCGGCCCGGATATGATCGTCCCTGTTGTAGGAGATAACCTTGGTGTGACCTGCGGAAATATAATGGCAAGAAGCTATGAGATTCTTTCTGAACTCCAGCCGGATGCGTATTTGGTACTTGGTGATACTAATTCTTGCCTTTCTGCTATTTCTGCAAAGCGTCTTCACATCCCGCTGTTCCATATGGAAGCGGGCAACCGTTGTAAGGACGAGTGTCTTCCGGAGGAGACGAACAGAAGAATCGTTGATGTGATTTCAGATGTCAACCTTGCTTATTCAGAATACGCAAGAAAGTATCTGGCAGATACAGGACTTCCGAAGGAAAGAACCTACGTGACTGGTTCTCCTATGGCAGAAGTACTAAGAGGTAATCTGGAGAAGATTGAAGCTTCTGACGTTCTAAAAAGTTTGGATTTGGAAGAGAATAAATACATCTTATTATCTGCACACCGTGAAGAGAACATCGATACAGAGAAGAACTTCTTGTCTCTTTTTACTGCAATCAATGCACTGGCTGAAAAGTATGACATGCCGATCCTCTATTCTTGCCATCCACGCAGCAAGAACAGACTGGAGAAGAGTGGATTTAAGCTTGATTCGAGAGTAAGGGTAAACGAGCCACTTGGCTTTAATGACTATAATTGCTTGCAGATGAACGCATTGGCGATTGTATCCGATTCTGGCACACTTCCGGAAGAGAGTAGTTTCTATCTCTCCATTGGTCATCCGATAGCAGCTGTGTGCATCAGAACAAGCACGGAGAGACCGGAAGCATTGGAAGCCGGCGATTTTATTCTGGCTGGTATCACAACGAAGGAACTCTTGAATGCCACAGAAATGGCAATCGACATGAAGCAGAAGGGCATCCTCGGAAAGCCTTGCCCTGACTATGTAGACGAGACTGTTTCCATGAAGGTTGTTCGTATTATTCAGGGTTATGTAAATGTGGTTAATAGGTTTGTATGGCGGTTATCATGACCTACTGATAATGGATGCCAAGTAGATAGGCAGATCAGAAGTATAATAGCACCCCACGCAGAAAGCGTGGAATAGAACACGTGATAAGCGAGGGAATAAGATGAATATATTGGTGACAGGTGCAAAGGGTATGGTTGGAACTGCTCTTTGCAACAATCTAAAGAATATTAGAGATGGAAAAAACAGAACTAGAGATATCAAGATTGAAGAGATTTATGAGTACGATATGGACAGTACAAAGGAGCAGTTGGATGAATACTGTCAGAAGGCAGATTTTGTATTTAACCTTGCCGGTGTGAATCGTCCTGAGAATCCGGAAGATTTCATGAAGGGAAACTTTGGATTTGCCAGCGATCTGCTGGATGGGCTGAAGAAATATAATAATAAAGCTACGATTATGTTGAGTAGCAGTGTTCAGGCGACCCTCGCTGGTAGATTTGGTAATAGTGAATATGGTAGAAGTAAAAAGGCAGGAGAAGAGCTGTTCTTTGAATATAGCAAGGAAACAGGAGCGAAGGTTGCTATATATCGATTTGCTAATCTGATGGGGCATAGTAGACCAAAATACAACAGTGCTATCAGCACCTTCTGCTGGGCTGTGGCAAATGATGAAGAGTTTACGGTAAATGACAGAAGTACCGAGTTGGAAGTCCTTTACATCGATGATCTGGTTGAGGGAATGTTCGATCTTCTGGAAGGCAAGGAACTGCACTGTGAATTTGATGGGGTGGAGACTGTTATTACCGAGAATGGTAAGTACTGCTGCGTACCAGTCACACACAAGGTTACCCTTGGAGAAATCGTGGATTTGTTGGAGTCCTTTAAGGCACAACCAACCACTCTAATGATGCCCAAAATGCCAGATGGCTCTTTTGCAAAGAAGCTTTATTCTTTATACTTGACGTATCTTCCTAAAGAGAAGTTTGCATACGCATTGAAGATGAATGTGGATGACCGCGGAAGCTTTACGGAGTTGGTTCACACAGAGGATTGTGGACAGGTAAGTATTAACATCAGTAAACCAGGCATCACAAAGGGACAACATTGGCATAATTCTAAATGGGAACTCTTTATTGTTGTTGCTGGTCATGGTCTAATCCAGGAGAGAAACATCAATACTGGAGAGACGGTTGAGTTTGAAGTAACCGGCGATAAGATTGAAGCCGTTCATATGATTCCGGGCTGGACGCATAATATTATCAATTTATCTGATACAGAAAATTTGGTTACAGTTATGACCTGTAATGAAGTGTTTAACTCTGGGAGACCAGATACATTTTTTGAGAAAGTGTAATTTGGGGGCAATGCTCATTAACCAAAATGAATAATTCTATGATTGACCTTCTGAAGAGAGGCGGTACTTTCGGTATCGTGCTTTCTCCAGAAGGTCTTTTTTTATTTCATCATATAATCGTAGTGCTGCTCTTGATGCATAATATTAAACAGTGTTTTGCATGCAGAACGTAACTGTTCAACACTAACTGCGTAGCAGTCAAAATACAAGCCATCATCAAATC
>JAQUUB010000175.1 GCA_028694115.1 Lachnospiraceae bacterium | reverse complement strand
TAATTCTTTATCAGTTTTTTTATCTAAATTATTTAATGGAACATTGCTTGCTAAACATGATGAGAACGGTAAGATTCTTAAAGATACCGTTGTAAAATTCGATTTAAGAGGAGAACTTGGAGTTGCAATAGAACTTGGAAAACAAGCTATTCCTGTTATTGCTAATGAGTGTATTGTAAGAGCATTCTATTTCATTCGCAGATTTGCTATTGAAATCAAAGAGCGTCAAATTAGTTCCATTAAAGAGATATGTTCCATTGATTGGAATAAAGTGAAACCATACAAAAATCCAACTTTAACTAGAATGCTCACAATTTCAACCGGTGTTTTTACTACAATAGATATTACCGAGGCAGTTGTTTCACAAAAATATTGGATATCTGTTAACTATGTCGGTGTGGGAAGATTCGCCGTAGCTGTGGGTGCAGAAACAGTTAATTTTTTAAAAGTTCGTAATGTTGTAAAAATCAAACAAATGTATCAAGGTATTGAACAAAATACGTATCTGAAGACAGATGATAGAATATATGAAAGGTTAGGTGAAGGGATGGATTTAGATAAATTCGGTTTGACTATAGAACAAACGGAGCTTTTATATAACCTTGAATATTTTAAAACTCTCAATGATATTGATGTTACGACAGCACCAGTAGAAAAAAATAAAATAATTTCTCTTAAACAAGAGTGGCTGAGTGAATGGCAATCATTTATGGAAAGTGGATTTGCTGATTTTGTCCAAGACAAAAATTCAGAGTTGCATTGGTATTCGAAGGAAACATTACTTGAGAAAGTAAGTGTAAATGAGCCATTAAAACCTTGGTTAAGGTTGGTTTTGTTAGAAAGCATGCTTTTTGAACCGTATTATCCACTTAGTATCGAAAAGGATAAAAAGGGTAATGATGTACCAAGTAAAAGATATGATACTTTAAAAGCACCTATAATTGGCTATAAAAAAACGGAAGGTGATAATTATTTAGATAATTTTTTCCCAAATAATTATTGCCAGGCTGGATATGTAAAACGGCTTCGAAAATGTTATGATAAAGTAACGCATGAACTTAATGAAGTTTTAAAGACAGTGATTAAATCAGTGTCAATTACAGCGGCGATTACTATAGCTGTTGTTTTTTCAGCAGGTGCATTTGCTCCCGCAATTGCCACTGCTTTAGTTGGTGCACAATTTGTAGGACTTAGCGGTGCAGCATTAACAAGTGCTTGCCTTGCGTATTTAGGTGGAGGAGCAATTGCTATTGGTGGTTTAGGAATGGCAGGTGGTACAGCTGCCATAGTTGGAGGAGGAGCTATACTCGGAATCGGAGTTGGCGCTGGTATTGGTGGTGCTGTAGGGATGGCTGGCATTATGGGAAAGAAAGCAACCATTCAACAATCAGCAAAACTTATGGTTTCTGTAAGAGAAATCTTTTTGAATGATGAACATGATTTGGAATATTCAGATACAGTTTACGAACAGTATGTTGAGAAGATTACAGAAATTGAAAAAGGCCTTGTAGAACTTAGATTAAAGGCTGACGTTGCAAGCAAGGATGAAAAGAAGAAACTTGCACTTGAAATCAAAAATGCAGAAGAGTCAGTGGAAGCTATGAAGATTGCAAGAAAGAGTATTCTGAAATATAAGAGTTCATTTGAAATAGGTGTTCTTGCAGATGAGAAATAGCGGATATTAATGTTCTAAATATGCCGAAGAAAAACAAATTATTTAATAAAATGCATCTACCAATAACAAAATGGAGTAGATGGGAGACTAATTCTTTATTTGGAGTAAACAATATACATAGCATATTATCGTGAAAATGATATGTTTCCATGCAAAGAAATTGAGATTGTTTATAGGCAACAAATAGATTTTATAGTTTAAATATAATTTACGGAGAAGGTTGAACTTAATGAAAAATATAAATGAATTTTCCTCAAAAACGATTGATAATTTATTGTATTATGTGTATGTTTATTCTGATCCGGATACACGTGAGCCATTTTATGTTGGTAAAGGAAAAGGAAACAGAGTCTTTAATCATATGATTCAAGATGGCGAAAATGATAAGATTAAAAAAATAAAAGAGATTTTAGACAGAGGAAAAGAACCTATCATTGAAATATTAGTTCATGGGGTTGATGAAACAACAGCATTTAAAGTTGAAGCAGCTGCTATAGATTTAATTGGAATTGAAAATCTAACAAATGCGCAAAGAGGTCATCATGTTGCAACGTATGGTAGGATTAACGTAAATACATTAAATGCTAGGTATGCTTGTGAAGAACTCAAAATGGAAGATTTAACTGATAATATTATGATGATTCGTGTAAATAAATATTACAGAAATACTATGACACCATTCGAACTCTATGACCTTACTAGATGCTGTTGGAGAGTAAACAAAGAAAGAGCAGATAAGGTAGAATATGTCTTTTCTATTTATGAAGGAATGGTGTTGGAAGTATATTCTGTAAAATGTTGGTTGCCAGGACACTCAACACTTCAATATATAAGGGCGGAAGTGCTTCCACAGGATGTAAACAGATTTGAATTTATTGGAAATATAGCACAGCCAGATATACAGAACAAATACAAGAACAAATCGGTAGCAAACCTATTTAATAAAGGAGAACAAAATCCCATTAAGTATTTTATAAAAGAGGATTCCTGAGAAATAATCTTAGTAAATTTTTATTTGTGGTTGAGCTAATTGAATATAAATATTGATATAGATCGTTGAAGTGCTTAATTGTATTTCAACGATTTTTTTGTTTGAAATGACATTACGATGTCGAAAAATGACATTTGGATGCAGCTTTTCGTTTACGGCATATTTTATTGGTATAGTACCTTCAGATTGAAGAAGGAGGTACTATATCAATGGGTTTATATTCAACGGATATATTTTACGCTATTAGAGATTTATTTAATGCAATAAGAGGATAAAAAAAGAGTGACTTGTGTAAGAAATATTACATCGGTCACTCTTTTTGCGCGTATTCATGTATTACTTTGTACTTTCAGAATTCTTATATGTAAATTCAGCAAGACATTTAGCATAGAGTTCTTCAAGTGTTGGAGTTGCAACATCTTTTAAAGAATTATCATTATTACTGATAAGTGCAGTAATCATTGCAAAAATGAAGCGTAATTCAGAATCATTGCATCTTCCTAAAATTCTTATAATTTGGTTTGCAGTTGAGTTTTGATCACTAACACCAGGAAATAGAAGCGAATCAGCAGATAAATTATAAAAATTAAGGATTGAGTAGAAATTCGGAAGACTTGGATTTCCGGTACCTTGTTCTATTTGTTTGTAAAATGATTCTGAAATATTAAGCTTTATCGCAGCATCATCTTGAGTTAGATTTTTGGCTTCTCTGGCATATTTAATCATACGTCCCATGAAGCGAGCATCATATTCCATGTTATCACCTCCCTGAGATAATTGTAATTACATTCGTGGGAAACTCAAAAACGGTTATAGCGTTATATAGGTAACGTTTTAAGCATTATATTGGAGTCTTTGTAATTGTAAAAAAAACAGCAATTACAGAAGGCTTTTTTCTAGTGCTTTGATTGCTGCATTGGAGCAATCATGAGAAACATATCTCGAGTATCCTTAATTACACTAGGAGAAGTGCAATAAGCAGAGAATTTAACTCTGAAAACTCTTTCACCATAAAGGTAACGTTAAAAAAGCACATAGACAAACACTGCCAGCATCACATCATAGAAAGCAACTTATTACAAAGAACAAGTAATAGGCTGCTTTCTTTTTGTTTATTAAAAAAAATTCAATTATTTTTTGTGAAAGCCCCCATCAATGAAAAGTATCTACAGTTCTATGTAAATAGGGGACGATTAAGGACCAAATTGTATAGGTCCGGTACGAAAGGGGGTGAACCCTTTGACGGAACGGACAAATGACTATGAATTGGCAGTTCGCAGACAATTTTCTTCCTTTTGTAAAAAAGTAATTCATAATGCTGCATACGATTATAAGCTGGGTCATACAGACAAGCGTGATCTTATGGAAATATCTATGGATGATCTTTTTGAAGAGGACAGAAAGTACCTGAAAACAATGGATACCTACGATTCCGATTATGAACATTTTGAGGTGGCTGGTATGAATCTAAAAGCACAATTTAAAGATGAAAGATTGCTTCAAGCAATTAACAAATTATCAGCAAGACAAAAAGAAGTGTTGTTACTTTCAGTTGTTGAGGAAGAAACAGATACTAGGATTGCAGAAATTCTTAACCTTGATCGTAGCACTGTTAGTGAGCATAGAAAGTCTACTTTGTATAATATTGAAAAAATTAATGAATATTTGGAACATTTTTTAGAGGAAGAGTAGCTCTATAAAGCATCATAAACAATCACGTAGGAATGGCATAAAAACGCCAAAAATTGTGCTTGTAAAAGCAATCAGATCCGTATATATTTATGGTGAACGCGTAAAGAAAAGCTATTCCTCTGTAGAATCAGGAGGAAGAAAATGGCATCAAGAAAAGATTCAAAAGGGTACGCTCTTCGGACCGGAGAGTCCCAAAGAACTGATGGAAGATATTGTTTTTCCTATCAGGATAAAAGAGGAAAGCGCCATTATAGATATGCAAAGACTTTAGTGGCACTCCGAGATATTGAAAAAGTGGTTCGCAGGGATATGGAGGATGGATTAGATGCCTCCCGTGCGGAAAAAATTACAGTCAATGAGATGTATGATAAGTATATTTCGCAGAAGTATAATTTAAAACCATCTACCAGGAACAATTATAAGTATTGCTATGATCATTTTATTCGCAATACTTTTGGCAAAAAGAGATTGGTGAAAATTAAGTACTCAGATGTAAAGGAGTTCTATAACTGGTTGATGTTTGAGCAGGGACTGCAGCCAAACACGTTAGATAATGTTCATACACAGTTGCATCCTATGTTCGAACTTGCTGTACGTGATGATATCATCAGGAAGAACCCATCCGATGGAGTCATGGCAGAGATTAAGAAAAACTCTGCTGCATTTAGGAGAAAGCGTCATGCTCTTACAGCTCCTCAGCAGAAAGTTTTTATGAATCATCTTTGTGAAAATTATGAGTTTCATGGATGGGAGCCGGTAATCACGGTCCTCTTGGGAACGGGGATGCGTATTGGTGAATGTCTAGGTCTTTGCTGGAACGATCTCGATTTTGAAAAGAGAATCATCAAAGTTTGCAAAACATTGACTTATAGACCGGAGCCAGATCATGGTTCTGTGGTTCATATTTCAACACCAAAGACGGAAGCTGGAGAGAGAACAATTCCGATGATTGACGAAGTGTATGATGCATTTCTTGAAGAATATCAGATTCAGAAGGTGCTAGGATTTGGAACCAATGAGATTGATGGATTTCGTAACTTTGTATTTTCTACAGGAGAAGGAAATGTTTATACGCCGGAATCTGTGAATCGTGCAATCAAGAGAATCTATGAGGATTATAACAAGGGAGAAGAGGAAGCAGCAAAGAAAGAAGATAGAGAAGCGCTTTTGCTCCCACATTTTTCTGCTCATCATTTAAGACATACTTTTTGTACCAGACTTTGCGAGAATGAGTCCAATCTGAAGGTAATTCAGTCTGTTATGGGACATTCGGACATCACGACTACAATGGATATCTATGCTGAGTGTACTGCAGAAAAGAAGCAGGAAGTGTTTGCAACTTTGAATGGGAAAATCATGGTGAAATGATGTAAGTGCCACAAGATGAGAAAATCTCGATTTGTGGCATTTATATTGCTATTAAGGATAGTTACTATAAAAAGGAACAAAAAAAGGAAGAGGTAGATTATGATACCAACATTATATGATATATTCAAACCATGGTCCAAAGGAGGATCGGTATATCTTCTGTCTGATACTCATTTTGATGATGCTGATTGCAAATTGATGGATCCAAAGTGGATTCTTCCTGAGCAACAGGTTGAACAGATAAATAATATAGTGAAACCTAGTGATACATTTATCTGTCTTGGGGACGTAGGGAATCCGGTTTATATAGATAGGCTTAAAAGCAAACATAAGATTCTGCTTTTGGGCAATCACGATCGAAGGTCGGATTACATAGGACTTTTTGATGAAATTTATTCAGGGCCATTATTTATAGCAGATAAGATATTACTTTCACATGAACCGGTATATGGTCTTTCCTGGTGCCTTAATATTCATGGACACGATCATAGCAATGTGGAGAAGTATGCTGATGGATGCAAACACCTTAATGTTGCTGCAAATGTATGTGATTATACACCAGTAAATCTTGGAGGTGATGCTGAATTGACTTCGAAGATGATTGAGGAATTTACAGGAGAGGGGAAAGACAGCAATGCCTTGATTCAGAAATATGAAGCTGCTTTGGATGTAAAGCCAAAATGGGTTGATCAAATTGAGAATCTCTTAGTGGCAATAGAGATGTATCGTCTGGAAGAAGAAAAA
>JAQUUB010000050.1 GCA_028694115.1 Lachnospiraceae bacterium | reverse complement strand
CAATCCCGGTTTTGTTGCTGTCACTCTTATTCTGTATGTATTATTTCCATCCCAAAAACCAAAGCATCTTTTATCAAAATCCGGGCCTTTCAGTTCTGCCCACACAAAGACATCTTTATAATAGTTTTCATATTCCTTTTTTGCATGTAATACAATTTCATATGTTTCCCATAAATGGATAGATGCTTTACCCATAAGATACCTCCCATAATCATCTTGTTTTTTCTCTTGTTAACTCGCTTTTTCTTACTTTTTCTTTTTTTATAGAATAGCTTCTTAGTCTATGTCATTCCCCATGGCCTATAATCATGGATATTTGGGGTTCACATAATAAGACGTCGTCTTATTTGCTATGTTCGGCCTTTCCTTATCCCTAAATCCTTACGGTAGCCTAACCTCCCATGTCATACGGGATTACCTATACTTCAGGATCCTGAATTCCTTCGTTCTGCTTATCCATAAAGGGGCGTCATGATGCTCCTTAGCTGAGTCTGTGCTTTGATGGTATAAAATCTAACTTCGGCTCTCTATGTTTTGTTTCTTTTTCTGTTTCATTTAGCACCTTAGGGTGGACGTCTTCCTGAATTCTACAGTTTTTCTCTTATGCTATCGCTGGCTGTCTGTGTATATCAGACATCATCTTTTGTGCATCATAGGTTGTCCCTTTTGTTAAGATAGCGTAGAAGATTCGTATCAGCTGATCGCGATCACTGATTGCTTCTTTTTCAGTGGATTATTTGCTCTGGTCGTATAATACTCATGCAGGGCATTAAACCCCGGGTTCTTAGATATCAGTGGAATTGCAGCATTGAACAGTACAGCTCGTAGCTTACTTCGACCTCGTTTGCTTATGGTCGTCTGTCCTTTTTGCTTTCCTGAACTATATTCCCTTAATGAAAGTCCTGCCAGCTTTTGTATCTGCTTCGGTGATTCGAAACGCCTCGCATCACCAATCTCAACCAGAAATCCGGCAACAGTGATAACTCCTATACCTTTGATGGCAAGCATCTGCTCGCTTTCGGGTATCTTTTTACACAAACTTTCTATTTCCTCCATAACGGATTCAAGCTGTGCCATTTTGTAATCGTAATCCTGAAGCAGTAGTTTCATTTCATACTCAGCAGCCGAAGAACCTTTCTTTAAGCCGATGCTACGCTTTGCTGTCTCACACAGGGTCGTTGCCCTTTTCATTCCAACAGCCCGCAGTTTTGCATCACGCCAGATTTGATTTATATTCTCGGCTCCGAGTTATTCTATGAGTGACACACATTTTTTTCCAACCTGTTATTTGTTACTTAACAGGAATGCTCCCCTATTTCAAAGTCCTACTCAGCTTTTTCGTTTATTTCAATGATATTTTTTGCCATCTCTTTTTTTGCTTCTAAATTTCCTTGTCTTGAGATCATAATTCTCTGAGCCTGAGGACTTCCTGCACCATGCATGGACTCTGTTCTGTAACCTACTGCTGCTGTTCCCAATGTCATGTTTTCAATCAGGCGCAAAATTCTCATTCTCTCCATGGTGTCAAATTTTTCACTGCCTTTAAAATACTTTTTACAGTATTCACCTACTTCTGAGGATTCAAAATCTTTTTCCGAAGGCATTGTTACCATAAGACCTCCGGCGATGTCTTCTGCAAGTCTGGAAATTTCATAAGGAAATCTGGTTACATTCTGTTTACATACATTTGCCAGAAGCATATCGATCAAGTAGTTTCCGGACTCTGTCTCTGTGCCCGTTGAAGAGCAGGCAATACCGCAGGAATACAAGGTCTCATTTAAATGAACCATCTCAATCAATTTATCTTTCACATGAGAAGCACGCTCCACACCATTTGCCTCTGCAGCAAGAGCTGATGCACCAATCAATACATCTCCTACACCTACTTTACAACCGCCGTAGCTTTGTCTGTGATACCCTGCAAATCGCTCTACCATCATTCCTGCGAAATCATATTCACCACATAAAAAAACTCTGTCCCAAGGAACAAATACATGATCAAATACAATTAATGCCTCCTGGCCTCCAAAATGGCAATTTCCACAATCCATGCATCCGGATCCTTCCATTTTTCTTGTATCACAGGATTGACGCCCATAAATCATCACGATTCCTTCCGCGTCAGAAGGCATTGCGCAACATACCGCATAATCTTTGTCACTTTTTTTTAAGGAAATAGTAGGCATGATCAGCACTTCATGGGAATTCACCGCACCTGTTTGATGAGCCTTTGCTCCATTTATTACAATCCCCTTTTCATTTCTTTCTACAATACGTACAAACATATCCGGATCAGACTGTTCAGAAGGAGATTTTTCCCTGTCACCCTTCGGGTCTGTCATCGCTCCGTCCAACATCAGATCATTGTCCTGCACAAACTGTATATAATTTTTGAATTTTTCATGGTAGTCAGTACCATATTTTTTATCAGTTTCATAGGTTGTTGAAAAAACTGCATTGAATGCATCCATCCCTACACAACGCTGGAAGCATGCTGCTGTCTTCTGTCCCATAAGTCTCTGCATTTTTACTTTTTTTACCAGATCTTCTGCACTTTGGTGAATATGGGTGAATCTGTTAATGATATTACCGCTAATAGACGACACTTCTGTCATTAAATCTGCGTGTTCCAGATCCTGTGCCAATGTATAAGTCATTGCTACCGAATTGATCGATGGTCTGATAATCGGATGATCAACAAAATTATCAATTTTCTCTCCAAACATATAGACTCTGGTTTTCAGTGTCCGCAAACTTTCAATATATTCTTCTCCTGTCATTAATGGCATTTTAATTTCCTCCTTGAATGGTGTGGCAAAGCAGGACTTTCCCACAATGGAAAATCCTGCTGCTCACTAGATTATGCAAAATTGCAATATCTTGCAATAGACATATCATTAAATCCTAATTCTTCTGCTTTGGTACGTTGTCCACAACAAACCTTTTGTGTTAGTTCAAAAAGATTCTTACCACTTTGTGCAATCGTACTGTGTCCTGTTAAAATATCACTGCAGTCAAAATCAATATGATCTTTCATCTTCTGTGCTGTCTGTTCATTTCCTGTAATTTTAATAACCGGAACGACACCAAAACCGGTTGGTGTACCATGCCCTGTTGTAAACAGAACAACCTGTGCACCTGCTGCTGCCATACCTGCAATCGATGCAATGTCCTGTCCCGGGGTATCCATAACGATTAACCCTTTTTCATGAATTGGTTTAGCATAATGGATTACTTCTGTAACCTCTGCAGTTCCGGATTTGTGAATACAGCCGAGTGATTTTTCTTCCAGGGTCGTAATCCCTCCGGCAATATTTCCGGGAGTTGGATTACCACTTCTGGGATTCATCCCAACGGATATGAATGACTGCTCAAACTCCCCAATCATCCCTAAAATATCTTCTTCCAACTGTTTATTCTTTGCACGCTTTGCCAGAATATTTTCTGCGCCAATCATCTCTGGTGTTTCCGAAAGAATAGAACTGCCTCCTAGTGCAACGACTATATCACTGACTTTTCCTACAATAGGATTGGAGACAAGTCCTGATGTGGGATCTGAGCCTCCACACTCTGTCCCGACAACCAGCTCACGAATATGTGCCTGCTCTCTTTTCAGCAGGGATGCTTCTTTTACTAATTCTTCTACTTTGGCAACCGCCTTATTCACAGTCTTTAAACTGCCGCCTTCTTCCCGAATAATATACTGAAATACCGGTTTACAGGTTTTCTCCACAATCGCTTTTTTCAAATCAGCTGCCTGTATGACTTCACAGCCATTTCCAATAATAATGGTGCCATACACATTTGGATTTGCCGCCACACCGGATAGCGTATCCATAGTGATCTCATAATCCCGACTGCTCAGGGAACACCCGCCCTGGTTTGGCAGATAGGTGCTTCCTTTTACATTTTCAGCAATGAATCTGGCCGTTTCACTGGCACACAAAGAACATGGCAGGATCAGAACATGATTCCGTATTCCAAATTTCCCATCCGGTCTTCTGTAGCCTTGTATTTCTCTTGTAATTCCCTGAAGATCCGGAATTTCCAAATCTGTTTCTCCAGCATCCATATGCTGAAATCCAATCTCAGGACTCAGCAGGTTATGGGTATGTACCCATTCCCCTGTAGAAATATTTCTAGTGCTGACACCAATAATCTGACCGTATTTTATTACTTTCTGCCCTTTTAAAATCTCATGACAGGCTATTTTATGAAATATTGGAATGTCTTCTTGTGCAATGACTTCTTCTCTTTTTCCCTTCCGGTTCCAGAAAATACATTCTCCCTGATGGACTTCATCACTCAGCGTTACTACATCATCTGTTTCACTAATCAGAATTCCTTCTTTTCCTATTTTACAGTCTTGTCCTCCACTCATAAGCTCATCTTCCTATACTGTTCATATCTGGCATGTGCATCCTGCTCTGCAGCTGCAAACAGTTCTTCTGCCAAAACCGAATCTTTCTGCATCAGTGACATGTATCGAACTTCACTCATTAAGAAATCACGGAATGGAAGCTTTGGTTCGCCACAATCTAACTGGAACGGATTTTTACCTTCTTCTGTAAGCATTGGATTATAGCGATATAGATTCCAGTAGCCGGACTCTACTGCTTTCCTTTCATGGCTCTGGGTCTTGCCCATACCGGCTTTGATTCCATGGTTTACACAAGGTGCATATCCGATAATCAAAGATGGTCCATTGTATGCTTCTGCTTCTCGAATAGCCTTTAATGCCTGCGCCGGATTTGCTCCAAGTGCAATTTGTGCAACATACACATTTCCATAGCTCATAATCATGCGGCCAAGATCTTTTTTGCGATTTTTTTTTCCTGCTGCTGCAAACTTGGCAATAGCTGCACGAGGTGTTGATTTAGATGCCTGGCCACCGGTATTAGAATATACTTCCGTATCGAAAACCATAACATTAATGTCATTTCCAGTTGACATTACATGGTCGAGGCCGCCATAACCTATATCATAGGCCCATCCATCGCCGCCAAAAATCCAATTGGAACGTTTGATCAGATAATCTCCTCTTTCCAACACTTCTTTTACTCCATTTAAGACTTCATTCTCTTTCAGCAATTTACATAGTTTTTCGCTTTGTTCTCTGGTGTTTTCACCATTATCAAATTCAGCATTCCATTCATCAATTGCTTTTGCTAACTGTAGAAGTTCAATATCATTACTTCCCTCTATATTCTGTCTGATTATATCAAGCTTTTCCTTCAATTCATGACGAACTACCGAATATCCTAAGAACATACCCAGTCCATATTCTGCGTTATCCTCAAATAAAGAGAATCCCCAGCTTGGTCCGTGTCCTTTTTCATCCCTTGTAAACGGAACGCTTGGTGCGCTTCCACCCCAAACTGTTGTACATCCGGCAGAATTGGAGATCATCATACGATTACCAAAAAGCTGTGTTACCAATTTAGCATAAGGTGTTTCCCCGCATCCTGCACATGCTCCTGAAAACTCAAAATACGGTTTCAGGAACTGACTGCCCTTTATAGTTGCACCAATATTTTTTGGGAGATTTTCCGGTACAATCTTACTAACATAATCCCAGTTTTCAGCCTCTGTACTTTCCTCAAGTGGAATCATCTGCAATGCTTTTTCCTTGGCAGGACATACATCAATACAGTTTCCGCATCCGGTACAATCAAGCGGTGATAAGCCCATATAGAAACTTCTATCCTGATATCCCTTTGCTTCGACTACTCCTTCCTTAATCTGCTTCGGTGCATTTTCTCTTTGCTCCTTCGTCAAAAGAAGAGGACGCAGTACAGAATGAGGACAGGAAACGGAACAGAGATTACACTGGAGACACTGCTCTGCGGACCATTTAGGTACACTCAGAGAAATACCACGTTTTTCAAAACGTGTGGTATATGTCGGGAAGGTTCCATCCTCAGCTCCATTAAAAGCGCTGACAGGAAGATTATCTCCAAGCTGACGATTTATTGGTTCCATAACATTTAATACAAAGTCGCTCTTTTCTTTCTGCAATGCTTCATCTACTATATCCGCAACACTTTCTTTTGCAATAATCTTATTCAAATCCACTTTGTGAAGCGCTTCTTTTGCCTGATCAATAGCAGCATTATTCATATTGACAACTTTTTCACCACGATTTCCGTAGTTTTTCTGCACTTCCGCTTTCAAATAATGAACATAATCTTCTTCCGGAATCAGTTTTGCCAATGCAAAAAATGCAGTCTGCATAATCATATTGATTCTTCTGCCGAGCCCTATCTTCTCTGCCACATCAAAAGCATTAATCGTATAAAATTCTATCTTTTTATTCAAAATAAGTTCTTTCATTTCCTGTGTAAGCTTTTCTGCAAGTTCTTCATCTGACCAAACACAGTTTAAGAGGAAAATTCCCTTTTCCTTAATTCCATCTAAAACCTGATACTGTCTTACGTATGTCTGATTATGGCATGCCACATAATCCACATTGCTACACAAATAAGAAGATCGAATAATCTCTTCTCCAAAACGTAAATGGGAAACCGTAAGCCCACCCGACTTTTTAGAATCATAAGAAAAATATCCTTGCGCATACAGATCCGTATGATTACCAATAATCTTGACGGCCGACTTATTGGCACTAACCGTTCCATCAGAGCCAAGCCCCCAGAATTTACAGCTGACTGTGCCTTTTGGCGATGTATCCGGCACCTTTTTCGGCATCTCTAATGACAAATGTGTCACATCATCTTTGATACCAACCGTGAATCCATTGCGCATACCTTCTTTCATGTTATTGCAGACTGCCAGTACATCAGCCGGTCTGAAATCCTTTGATGCAATACCATATCTGCCGCCTACCACCTCGATATCATCTCTTTTCTGACAACGCAGTGCATTACAAACATCCAGATATAGAGGTTCTCCCTGTGCCCCCGGCTCTTTGGTTCGATCCAATACCGTAAGACGTTTTGTACTATCCGGAATGGCATAACATAATGCTTTTGCATCAAATGGTCTATACAGGCGAACCTGAACAAGGCCAAGTTTTACTCCACCTGCATTTAAGCATTCAATAGTTTCACGAATCACTTCACAGGATGACCCCATAGAGACGATTACATCTGTTGCCTGTGGATCTCCATAGTAATTAAAGAGTTTATAATCCCTTCCTGTAATAGCATTTACTTTATCCATATACATCTGAACCGTTTCCGGAAGGTTTACATAGAATTTATTAACCGATTCACGAAGCTGGAAGAAAATATCAGGATTATCTGTAGTTCCGCGGAGTACCGGATGATCCGGATTCAATGCTCTTTCACGAAAAGCAGCTACAGACTCCCAGTCCACCATGGAACGAATATGTTCTTCTTCTAAAACCTCGATTTTCTGTATTTCATGAGAAGTTCTAAATCCATCAAAGAAATGTACAAATGGGACTCTGGAATGAATTGCTGCCAAATGAGCAATACAGCCAAGATCCATACATTCCTGTACACTTCCAGATGCCAAAAGTGCCATACCGGTCTGCCTGATGGACATAACATCCTGATGATCACCAAAGATACTCAATGCATTTGATGCCAAAGATCTGGCGCTGACATGAAGTACTCCCGGAAGCAGTTCACCTGCAATTTTATATAAATTTGGAATCATTAAAAGAAGCCCCTGAGAAGATGTATATGTTGTTCCCAGTGCACCTCCTTGTAAGACTCCGTGTAAAGTTCCAGCCGCCCCGCCTTCTGACTGCATTTCCATTACTATTACAGTACTGCCAAATATATTTTTCTTTCCTGCTGCCGACCATTTATCAATTTCCTCCGCCATCGGCGAAGATGGTGTAATCGGGTAAATTGCCGCAACTTCCGTAAAAAACTGTGAGGCCATAGCTGCTGCTGTATTACCGTCAATTGTCATTTTTTTTAAATTGTTCATAGCGTCCCTCTTTATAACAATGGCCAGTCATAATGGCTGGCCATTGTACTTCTAATTTTCAAATACGATTCTTCCGGAATAATTTGCAAACTCCTCTACTGCCTTATCAAATTCCTCCAGCTTCATCTTTTTCGCAACAAATTTGTCTAAATTGATTTTCCCTGTTTCCAAAAGATTACTTACCTGTTGCCATGTCTGGTACATTTCACGTCCATAGATACCAGTGATATTTAGTTCTTTGTATACAACACCATACATAAAGTTTTGATACGTCAGTGGCTTTCCAACCATACCAACATGGACAATTGTACCAGTAATTTTAGCGGCTTCGATGCATTGATTAATAACCTTCTCATTTCCGGTAAAATCAATAATCGCATCTACTCCATATCCGTCTGTTTTATTTTTGACCACTTCTACCAGATCATCAGTCATTCCGTTAATCAGAATATCCGCACCAAATTCCTTAGCTCGCTCAAGTTTTTCTGTACTAATGTCATTGGCAAAAATTTTCACCGCACCCATTAATTTTGCTGCCAGAACTGCCATCTGTCCTATAGTTCCCGTACCACAGATGAGCATTGTTTTACCCATTGGCTGCGCTTTTGCCACCGCATGTACTGCAGTTGCAAACGGTTCAAATACAGATCCCTGTTCATAGGTAATACTGTCCGGAAGTCTGATCAGCGCTTTCTGATGTAGTTTGATGTATTCTGCAAAACAGCCATCTACTGTTCTGCCCAGAACTCCCATATGGTTCCCGCAGATATGCTGATGTCCGCCTCGACAGGTTTCACAATAGCCACATGGAATATGTGTCTCTGCTGCCACTCTGTCACCTACACGAAATCCTTGCACTGCCTCGCCTACTTCTACGATTTCTCCTGCAAACTCATGTCCCATAACAAAGGGAAACTGATAGTTGGCTTTCGCCACAAGTGGTGTATAGTGATATGCCTCTACGTCTGAATTGCAAAGTGCTGTACATTTTACTTTAATTAAAACTTCTTCCATTCCGATGATCGGTATTGGAATGTCACAGAGCTGTGCACCAACCTGAGCCTTTGTTTTACATATTGCTTTCATTGTAATACTCCTTTGATTTTCCGAAGGAGAAACACTTTATTTTAATCTTGCAAGTGTTTCATCATGTTCGAATCCTAAATTATCGTAATGATCTGCACGTGTCGCAATATCATCTTCAAGCTGCATTTTTGCGAACATGATAACTTCCTCAGCACGCTCTCTCGGAATCACCAAAACACCATCATCATCAGCACAGATAATATCGCCTGGTTTTACTGTTACGCCTGCGCAATTTACAGGAATATTCAAGCTTCCACGTTCTACTCTACCATAAGCATGTGTAAAGGTTCTCTTGGTACAGAATACCGGAGCATCTTCAAGATTGGCTTCATAAGAGTCTCTACAACCACCATCTAAAACAGTTCCTTCGATTCCCTTCTCCATCATTGTCATTGCGATTTCAGATCCCCACAGACCGCCTCTAACGCCATCCATATCTACTACAATAACCGTATCTTTTGCAACTTCCGGTGTGATTTCACCAACGAAATTATAGATATTATTACAGCCTTTTCCTAATTCTTCTCTCCACTCATCTACTGTCTTACATACCTTTACTGCTTCTGTTTTCGGAAGAAGTTTTACAGTGTACGCAAAGCCTTTAAATTCGATACCTGGTCTGATTGGTCTCATGGTTTCATTCATTGTACCTTTATCTACAAGACCAATGGCATCCATACCATCGGAAAGATCTGCACATCTGTACTTTCTAATCTCCTGAATTAATTCTGTATCTTTCATCATTTCTCATTTCCTCCATAGACTTTTATTCTTTGTTTTTTATATTTTATAATTTATTTTCTATATTCTATTTTACGATGTAACTTTTGATACCGGAATTACCTAATACAAGCTTTCTCGTTCCATTACTTTTCTCATAAACACTGTAATAATCATTGCCAAAACAAATAAAACAACTGCTATTACATTACCATAACCAAGGTTAAAGTTCTGGAACGCATTCACGAACAAGTGCATGGGCAGAACTTCTGTTGAATGGTTCGGTCCGCCGGCCGTCATAACATATATCAAATCGAAAGAACGAAGTGCACCAATGGTCTGTAGGATAATAACCATCTTTGTAATATCCCAAGACATTGGAATAACCATCGTTTTGATCATCTTCCAGCCGGTTGCACCATCTAGTCTTGCACTTTCGATAACTTCCATCGGAATATTCATGAACCCGGAGTTAAAAAGGATTACTTGTATACCAAGTCCACTCCATACCTGCGCAAATATTAGTGCATACAATGCCAGCTTTGGATCCGCAATCGGCGATATGTAAAATTGTCCTAAGCCTACCGCCTCCATAAATGGTTTTAACAGACCCATACTTGGGCTGTAAATATAGTTCCATATAAAACCGGTAGCAACAGAAGGGAGTACATTTGGTATAAATAACAATACTTTGTAAATGCGATATCCTTTCGGTTGAAGGTAAACCAGATAACCATATAAGAATCCCAGTACCACCTGAAACAATGTTGTAAATAAAATGAATACTAATGAGATTCTCATGGACTTCCAGAACAGTTTTGATGTAAATACGCTGATATAGTTATCCAGTCCAACGAAACGGCTCGAATGAAGTGATTCTGATTTCAAAGTACTCATCCATACTGCATCGATAATTGGGTATACTACCCACATCAGATAAACTAGCAAGGCCGGTAAGACGAATAGTATAAGTGTGATTCGACTTTTCTTTGTAATTTTCATTTTCTTCCCTCCGTCTTATCCTTTCACCGCGCCCGCAATCATACCTTTTTCAATTTTTTCCTGTGCGAATGCATAGAATAAAACTGTTGGTATAATGGCAATCATGATTCCTGCTGCCAGCTGTGTATACTCAGAGTTATACTCTGTGATAAATCCCATCAAACCATTTGGTAATGTTTTTTTGGCCGGATCACTAATCAGCAACATGGAGATCAGTAGCTCATTCCAGGAAGAAAGCACAGTAAGAATAGAAATTGTAACGATGCCGTCTTTGGAAAGTGGTACAATAACTTTGAAGAAAATATTAGCTGTGGAACATCCGTCAATAACTGCACATTCCTCTAATTCTTTTGGTATGGAGGTCATAAATCCTTCCAGAATAAAAATAGAAACCGGAATTCTGAATGCTCCGTATACTAAACTTAATATTTCAAGACTATTATTCAGTTTCAAATTTCCAACCATTGTATAAATCGGAATAACGGTGGAATGGATTGGAATCATCATTCCGGCAATAAAAAACAAATATAATAGATTCTTCCCTTTAAATTTAAATCGTGATAACACATAGCTCACTGGTGTTGCCAAAACAACTGTTAACACAATGGATAAAAACGTTGCTCTGATGCTGTTCCACATATAAAGTGGAATTTTAGACCCGGTCCATGCGATGATGTAGTTTGAAATCTCCCAGACTTTAGGCAACCCCCATGTATTCTGAGCCAGATCCATACGCGATTTAAAGGATGTGAAAAACAGCCAGAGAAGAGGCAGAACAACTAAAATTGCAGCAACAGTCAATGCCAGATAAATCAGAAATATAACTCTTGGATTTTTTATAACTGTTGCGCTTTCTTTTTCGTGATTTTTCTTTTTAAATTCAAGCACTTTTACCATCCTTTTTTAGTGCCGGCCACGTTTTCGCAGCCGGCATTTTATTGTACTATCAACCAGTAGTTTCAGAAATTACTGTGTTGCTAATGATGCCGCATAATCTTCTGCTGCTTTCTGAACTTCATCTACAGCCTGCTGCGCATCGTATTCACCTGTGATGATACCCGGGAATGCAGTCTGTTTAATAGCAAGGTCTACTGCTGGAGAAGCAATACCATCCATAGACGGAATATAGCTTTCAGCGGAGTGGAATGCTTCAATCACCTTGTTCATAATATCGGAACATTTTGATTTATCATATTCTGCAACACCTGGATATACCTGTCCGCCTTCTTCCATTACAGGAACACCGAAGTCAGGAGAACAAATTGCTTTTGCCAGTTCAATACACAATGCTTCTTTTTCAGGATCATTTCCTGCTTTAACCATTAATCCGATAAAACATCCACCAACTCTTGTGTTTGGATTGCCATCTGGGCAGTCTGTCATTGACGGCCAGTCAATTCTATCAAGTTTTTCAAGGAATTCCGGTCCGCCAGCACTTTCAAAATTGCCAACTTTCCATGCACCTTCGTAATACATAGCTGCTTCGCCGTTTGCAAACATTTGATCCGCTTCCGTTGCACTCATACCCATTACACCGTTCGGGAATGCACCTGCATCAACCATTTCTTTAAATTTAGCAACTGCTGTAGGGAAGCCTGTTGATTCCTGATTCCAATTTGTCAGATCATCGCCATAGCAAAGGCTCTTAAAATTATCAAGACCAATACTTCTAACTACCAAAGCGGATGCCATCCATGCAAATCTACTGTCTTTACCACCGGTAACAATTGGTGTAATGCCTTCTGCTTTGATCTGTGGAATCAATGTCATAAAGTCATCCCATGTCTTTGGTGCTGTCCAGCCTCTTTCATCGAACATTGTTTTATTGTAGTAAAGACCATCGATGCTTGCCTCCAACGGAGCCAGAAGGATTTTGCCATCCGGTTCTGTTAATGCATCAAATACAGGATCTGCAAACCATTCATACCAGTCTGGATCTTCTTCTACTACTTTTGCCCAATCGATAATCAGACCATCTTTAATGAACTCTCTTGCATAGCTCTGTGGACACCAGGATACATCCGGCATATCTCCCGATGCTGCCTGTACGGTTAATTTGGTACGAAGATCTCCTGTGGAAAGAGCATCATGTTCAATCTTTACATTTGGATGTGCTTCTTCAAAGCTTGCGATTAATCCTTCAATGTTATCCTGAACTACAGAACCCTGTGTCCAGGTTGTTGTCAATTTAATGGTGATTTTATCTCCCGAAGCTGCTGTGTCTGCAGGAGCTATACTTTCTGCCGTTTCCCCGACTGTTGTGTCTGCAGTTGGTGCAGTTTCGCTGCTAGATGCGCCACAGCCAATCAACATCGATGCTGTCATTACTGTTGTAAATGCTACTGATAACACTTTTTTCATAAAACTGTTTTTCATTTAATAACCTCCCTTTTCTACAATCATCCCAATATTGTCTTCATTTTTTTCCCGACATAAGGATACGCCTTTTAGTTCAACCAGCGATAACTCTCCCAAATAGAGCACTGTAGTTCCTGGTTCCAGATGTCCTGTATAGGATTGTTCTACGTCTGAAACTACCATATGGAAATGTGCTTTTCCATCCAACACCATTCCCTGAAGTGATGCAAGCTCCATTGGCTTTTCCAATGTCACGAACTCATCTTCCGGTTCTCTTCCCGTACCAACAACTCTGTGCAGTACAACTTTTTGCATGGAGCCTATCGCGCTTGTCAAAAGAGCATCTTTAATGCCGCTTTTCTTCATCTCTCTTTCTATTGTCTCGAGTAGTAAATCTCCCCTTTTGAGATTTAGAATCATCACTCTACCAAGCTCATACCCCATATATTTTGTCACATTTTTTCTCCTTCCTTCTCAACTTTATGTATCAATCATAACAAAGCAAGAGAGCCATTAAAAGCGACTCTCTTGTTATTTTGTACACTATTTTTATCAAAAACTTTTCTGATATGTTTCTTTTGTACATACGGAAGTGATTTATGATAATATTTTTAGAAAACATGCATTATTTTCGTTCCATAAACTCCTTTGGTGTACATCCTGCATATTTTTTAAATACTTTTGCAAAGTAACCTGCATTTTCATAACCCAGTTGGAAGGATACTTCATATACTTTTAACCTCTTTTGTGACAATAGCCTTTGTGCTTCTTCAATTTTTACTTTATTAATATAATTGGCAATTCCCATTGGCTCGCATTTTGAAAAAGTTGCACTGAGATATCCAGCGCTGATAAAAAGTGCATCTGAAATTTCTTTTAATCCAATGTTTTCAGATACATGCTCATGAATGAATTTCTTTGCTTCTCGAACCAGTCTCTCGGATTCATTGTTACTTCTTTGTTCGAAAAACTTTTGTACATCTCTTATGTAAAAACTAAAGATTTCCGTAATCTCTGCTAATGTATCCAAATGGTAGATTTTCTTCATATAATGGTTCAAGTTACTGCCAGTATAGCTTCCTCCCCAATTCTGCTTAAGGTATTCTTCAGCAAGACACATAAATCTGGTGAATTGAAAGGTAGTATTGTCGAGTTCGATACAATTATTTTCCACATCTGCTATAATTCTCTTCGATGACTTTTCCAATTCTTTTTGATCCAAAGACTCACAGATTACAGATAATCTTCCTATATCAAACAATTCATTAGAAATACCATTTCTTGATAACTTATCCCTTCCGGATATGCTGTCAAATAAAAAGATCTTTCCATACCCCTCCACCGGAAGAAAATCCTGAATCATTTTTGCCTGCACGTAAGCATCTTTTATTTTGCCATATCCACTTACTGAACTACTGATACCAATAGAAGACTGAATATTACTATACTGCCGTAACATGTCTATGATTGCCTCCGACATCAATTTCAAATTGTTTTCACTATCTTCCATCTTCATATCAGAGAAAAAGATTAAAAATCTTCCTTTCTCCCACTCAATACAATAAGATTCATAGAATTCTCTGCTGATATCTTCAATCAGTTTGCAGATGGTCGCCAAATAGATTTTCCTCTCTGCTTCCTCTTTTGCTTCAATCACATGGGATGTATTAGATACAATGCAGGCAACACGGATATGTTCATCATCCAGCTTAATCTCAAGCCCCTCTGTTTCCAGCAATGCGGCATCTCCAAGTACTGCCTTTTCAAAAAACACTTTGCGTAATTCTTCTTTTTCCCAAGTTGTTCTTTCATTCCTGTTCGTTTTGGGCACACCCTTTGTAACCAATTCGTGCCGTATCATATCTACCATATCATGAAGGGTTTCCTGATTTAATTTCAGTTTTAACAGATAATCCTTTGCGCCAAGCTGCATCGCCTTTTTGACAAGTTCAAACTGATCATAACTGCTTAAGACCACAAATATTGGATGAAAATGATTCTCATGCACCTTTTGCATCATCTCAATCCCGTCCACCTCCGGCATAACAATATCTGTGATGACTAAATCTGGTCTTGTTTTCATAATTAGATCATAACCTTCTCCACCACTTGATGCTTCACCAACGATATCAAACCCTTCCTCATTCCAATCCAACATGGATCGAAGGCCAATTTTAACCAATGCTTCATCATCAATCAGTACTAATTTGAACATTGTCTTCACCTCTTTCCACTTCAAATGGTAAAATCACCTTTACGATTGTATATTCGTCAACTTTACTTTCATAAGTCAGGCCATACTGTGGACCATAGAGAAGCTGTATTCTTTCCTGAATATTTTTCACACCAACTTTATTATACTGCACTTTTTCATCACTATTTGATTCAAAAAGCCCGGCAATATCTTCTTCTGTCATTCCCCGTCCGTTATCGTGAATCAGGATCAGCAGATCATCACCCGATCGATGTGCACTGATATGAATAAATTCCATTCCTTTTTTTCCTTCGAATCCATGCAAAATAGCATTCTCCACAAGCGGCTGTAAAAGGAATTTAATAATCAGACATTTTTCACATCCTTTTTCTATTTCATACTCTGTTCTGATTAATCCTTTCTTTCGTATCTTCTGAAGATATACATATCGTTCTGTTAGTTCGAATTCTTTTTCCAGAGGAATCTTATCATCCACTCCTTTGCTGACTTCTTTCAGCAGTTCACCAAAATTTTCTACCATTGTACACACACTGTCTGCACCTTGAAGTTTCGCCATAATACGAACAGAATTCAAAACATTATAGACAAAATGTGGATTAATCTGACTTTGAAGTGTTTTATACTCCAATTCTTTTTTCTTAGCCTCCTCCTCGCGGATCTGCTTCATGAGGAGATCTACACTCTGTGCAAGTTTATTAATTCCTTGTCCCAAAGTTCCAATCTCATCGTCTCCTTCTAATGATTTATCAACGGTAAAATCTCCCTTTGAGATGAGTTTCATTTTTCCGGTAATCCTGGAAATAGGCTTTGTAAGACTATTGGAAAGAACAATTGTCATAGAAAAAATAACAATTAAAACAATGAGTATCACTACAGATGTAGACTTTATCAGCAAATCAATCTGTTTCCGAAATACCTTATAATCAATCAGCTGCACGATTGTAATTCCGGAATACTCGGAATGATTTTTCACCATAAACCATGTCTGATCATTATAATTAACTCTTCTGTTCTCTCCCCAGGCGGAAATCGTGTCTTCCAGATTTGTTCCGAATAATTCTGTTTTATTGCTATACATGCAATTGTAATCACTATCATAGATGAGTAAAATATCATCATTTTGCAGTTCATAATCCTCTACCGTATCTCTTATGATAGAAGGTGAAATAGAGATAAACTGCCAGCCAATAGATTTATATGTATAGGAAGTGATAATCTGTCTGGCAATGGGAATCTGATATTTGATTTTGCTGACTTTAGAAGTGTTTTCAATCATGGGTAACCATTCCACATAATTATTGGTTTTATTTTCCCGAAACCATTCCATGCTTTCAAGTTCACTTACATTGACGTAATCTGCATCTTCACCATATTTAATGACCTCCCCATTGTTGCCTTTGATGATCATCCCACGGATATACTTTGCAATGATATCATTATCCAGATACAATGATATGTCACCGATTGCATCTACCAGATCCCGGTCAATATTGTAATATGATTTTTCCGGCACATACTTTCTTATCAACACTTTTGCTATATTGTTATCATAATAAATCTTGTCTGAAAACTGCTCACAACGCATTAGCATTTTATTGATATTACTTTGAAAATAGTCAATATTATTGGTTACATTCTGGATTAATTCCTCTTCCTGAATACGATAATTCATATAAAAATAATAACAGCAAATAGCCAACGATACCGTTAAAAATGCTATAGAAAAGTATGCAATCAATCTTCTTTTTATTGTTTTTAACATATATGTTCCCCAATATATAGCATTTCTGCACAATTTTCTTCGTGTATAATTTCTTTTGAATGTACAATTATAACAAGATAAACGGTGGCTGTCAATTTCGTTTTAACCAATGAAACTTATACGTCCCATTGGGGAACATATAAGTTTCGTATAAGTATTTTCGACTAGTCATTCTCAAAAACAATTCTTCCGGAATAATTTATGAATTCCTCAACCGCCTGATCAAACTCTTCCAGTTTCATTTTCTTTGTTACAAATTTGTGCAAATCGATTTTCCCGGTTTCCAAAAGATTATTCACCTGCTGCCAGGTGGTATGCATTTCACGTCCATAGATTCCGGAAATATTCAGTTCCTTGTATACCACACCATACATAAAGTTCTGATAGGTAAGCGGTTTTCCAACCATTCCAATATGTACGATAGTTCCTGCAATCTTCGCTACTTCCACACATTGATTGATTACCTTTTCATTTCCGGTAAAATCCAGAATCGTGTCTACACCGTATCCATTTGTTTCTCTCAAAACCACTTCTGTGAGATTCTCTTTCATACCATTTATCAAAACATCTGCACCAAATTCTTTTGCTCTCACAAGCTTTTCATCACTAATATCATTAGCAAATATTTTCACAGCCCCCATAAGCTTTGCAGCAAGTACCGCCATTTGTCCGATAGTTCCTGTACCACAGATTAGCATTGTTTTTCCCATTGGCTGTGCTTTTGCAACTGCATGCACCGCAGTTGCAAATGGTTCAAAAACGGATCCTTCTTCATAAGAAATATTTTCAGGAAGTTTGATCAGTGCCTTCTGGTGAAGTTTTATGTATTCTGCAAAACAGCCATCTACAGTTCTGCCTAAAACGCCCATATGATTACCACAGATATGCTGATGTCCGCCTCGACAGGTTTCACAATAACCGCATGGAATATGTGTTTCTGCAGCAACCTTGTCTCCAATAGCAAATCCCTGTACTGCCTCGCCAACTTCTACAATTTCTCCCGCGAACTCATGTCCCATCACAAATGGAAGATCATAGTTTGCTTTTGCCACAAGTGGTGTATATTGATATACTTCCACATCGGAATTACAAAGTGCTGCACACTTTATTTTAATCAATACCTCATCTCTGTTGATTTTCGGCATTGGAATTTCACAGAGCTCTACTCCTGCTTCTCGTTTTGTTTTACATATCGCTTTCATCCGTTTCTCCTCTCCCAAATGGTACTTGCCTCTTGCACAATTTCTGTATAGTAACTCTCCTCGTCCCCTCTGCTGATTACTTCCACGGAACAGATCTCAACATTTTTAAGAAGGCCTTCCTCCTGCAACTGCCGATACACTGTTTTAATCTGCTCTACTGAAAAATCTCCATTCTCCAGAGTAAACAGTGGATGCTTATCCCCATATAAAGGACTTGTTTTGTCTGCCGACATGGAATTAGCCAAATGTAAATGATGTGTCCATGGCATAAGTGTTCTAAAACTTGTCACCACATCTTCACCAATCTGTGCCACATGACTTGTATCAAACGTGATACCTATGTGTTTCCAGTCTGTGTGTTCATATACTTTTTTAACCATTTCTGTATTACCCAATGCCAGAAAAGGTTCTCGTTTTGTAGGAAAGAATTCCAATGCTATTTCCGGTATTATTTCTGTACAAAATATATCGATCTCCTGCAGTGATCTTCTGGCTTGTTCCACAACCTTTTCCTCCGGCACATTTTCTTCCACCGGACCACTCAGAATCACTACTTTGTCCGCCCCAAGTCGGCATGCATGTTCATATTGTTTTTTCAAAAGTTCTACTGCATCTCTACGCTGTTGTTCATCGCTTGCCGTAATCGACCATTTGCCTCTTTTTATTTCAAATCCTGCCAGGTAAACGGAAGACAGTCCACATTCCTTTATAACCTCATGTATTTTTATTTCTTCCTCTATGCTGCCTTCGAAATAGTACTCCACGCATTGAAATAATTTGTCTCCGGCCACTTTTCGGATTAGACTGATCAAAAGTTCACTGTCCTCAATTGCCTGCGGATACACCGCCGTCAAACAAATTCCATAATCCATTCTTTAACCTCTTTTCTGTGAAGTATCCAAAATAGCATGGGAGACCTCCAATGCTTTTCGTCCGGTTGTCATATCGCATACTGGCTTCTGTCCTTTTAAGATACAACTCAGGAAATACCGACTTTCTTCCAGGTATCCTTCTCCTGCCTGGAATATATCATCCAGGCTTTCTTTCTCTTCCTTTCCGTCTTTGGTTTCCCATGTGAAAACCGTATTATCCCATATGTCTTCACCGCTTAAAATTGCTGTTCCTTTGGTACCAATTATTCCTTTCACGTTATAAGCAACTGCGCTGCTCCAACTGCAGGTAATCGTTCCAATCGCCCCATCTTTAAAGCAGAGCACAGCATCTGCATTATTGTCAAACTGTGGAAGGGAAGAAACAGTTCCTTTTACCTGCCCCTCTACTATTGTTATTTCACCTGCCAAAGACTGCATAAAATCAATATCATGAGAAAGTGACTCAATGGCCATCCCACAAACATATTTTCTGTCTGTGCGCCAGCTGTCCTCCAGTGTTCCAGTATATCCCGGCCCCGGACCCATTCGGACAACAAAAGCCTGAACAATTTCTCCAAGGGTTCCTGCTTCCAGAAGCGTCTGCAGTTTTTGATAACCTTTTCGAAACCGCTGCGTGAATCCGACCATAGCAATCATATTGTTTTCCTCTAATATCATCTCCATTGCCAGTGCATCACTTATGGATACCGCCACTGGTTTCTCCATAAAAAGCGGTTTATTATAAACGGCTATTTTTCTCACATAATCCAGTCTTGTGGATGGCGGTGTCAAAAGATATACAATATCCGCCTCTTGTAATGCAGTGTCTAGATCAGTGACTACATGGGTCAGATAGGTTTCTGCTAATTTTTTTGCATTTTCCTCTCTGATATCGTAAACCCCATATATTTCGACATTCAATTTCATTAATGATTTGATGTGATGATGAGCAATTCCCCCTGCTCCAATAATTAATGCTTTCATTTTTCCCTCTCCAATGAACCAAACATTTTTACCGGTTTTACTCTGTCATCCCTCTGAAACAGAACTGACTGGCCATTTTCTCCAATTTCCGGTGATAATTCTACAGACATATATCCCTGATATCCTCTCTTTGCCATGCTCCGGATCATCTCGATATTATCCGTTGTTCCTTCTCCAAACTTGCAAAATGTTTTCTCTCCAAAAACACTATTCTCCTTTAAATGAAGATGATTGATTTTTGAAAATAACTTCTCAATAAAAGTGTCAATTCGCTCTCCGGCCGCTTCGAGATGTCCACCATCCAGACAGACTCCAAAATACGGGCTGTTAATTCTATCAAAAATATATTTATAGTCTTCGCTGACCGCCAATTTATTCCTACAATGATTTTCCAAAGAGATATAAACCTGATAATCACATGCTATTTTCTCTATGCACTCAAGCTGCCTTATAATCTCATCTAAACTTTCACAATCATCCACTGCAGATGCCACCACCCGGTTACACCCAAGCACTAATGCGGCCTCTATTGCACGCATTTTATGAGCGGTGCTGAAAGTGAGAATCTCTGAAGAATGACCTCCGAATCCGGACACATGAAGAGCAATAGGTTTGATTCCTCTATCTGTACACTGCTGCTTCATGTATCTAATTTTTTCAGGGGAAAGAGAACCAGCATACCAGCAATTGAATTCAACATTTCGATACCCATCTTCCACCATATTCGAAAAAAGCGTATCATAATATGTATCTTTAAATCCTTCATATGTAAGTGACGAAACCGCTAACTGAATCATATTTTTATCCTTTCAATCCACTTGTAGCAACGCCTTCTACGAGCTGTTTCTGGAAAATTATAAATAAGATCAGAATTGGTACAATTGATATAGTCGACATAGCGAACATCGCTCCATATGCACTCTTCGCTGTTGGATCCACAAACATTCTTAGTCCTAATGTTACGGTATAGTTGGCTGCTGTACGCAGATAAATATTCTGTGTGAAAAAATCATTCCACGACCACATAAATGTAAAAATCGTGGTTGTAACAAGTGCCGGCTTACATAACGGCAAAATAATTTTTGAAAATACTGTATAAGTACTGCATCCGTCCACAATTGCCGCTTCATCTAAATCTCTCGGTATGCCTCGTATAAATTGCATGATCAAATAAATGAAAAAGGCGTCCGTTGCCAAAAACTTTGGAATCACAATCGGCAAAAACGAGTCCAACCATCCCAATTTAAAAAAGTATACATATTGAGGTACGATGATTGCATGTTGTGGCAGCATCATCGTCATCATCATCAAGGCAAAACAAATCTTATTTCCCCTGAATTTGAGTCTTGCCAACGCATATGCCGTCAACGTACAGGAAATCAGATTACCAATAACGCACAATACTGCAAAGAAGATAGAGTTCTTAAAATAGGTTGTAAAAGTAGTTCTTCCATTTGACTGCCAGCCAACGATATAGTTTTCCAGTGTAAATTGCTTGGGAATAATTCCCAAATCTGTGAACACAGTTGATTCCTGTTTAAAAGAACTCATGATCATCCAAGCGAGAGGATACAGAACAATAAGGGAAAACACCAACAAGACTATAAATTTTATTAATGCTATATTTTTTTCTTTTTTCATCGTGTTACTCCTATTATTCATAATGTACAAATTTTTTTGACATCACAAAGATCAGTCCGGTTACCACACACATTAAGAAAACTAAAAACCATGCCAATGCACTTGCATAGCCCATTCTCATCTTGCCAAATCCTTCATTGAAGATGTGAAGTGTGTAGAATAACAGACTATCCAACACGCCACCGTTTCCGCCACTGATGATATAGGACTCCGTAAATACTTTGAAAGCACTGATAATCTGCATAATCAGATTAAACAGAATAATTGGTGATATCATTGGAAGGACAATCTTGAAAATGCGCTGCATTCTGTCCGCACCGTCAATGGAAGCCGCCTCCAGCATCTCCGACGGAATCTGTTTGATTGCTGCTAAAAAGATGATCATCGGTGATCCAAATTGCCATACACGAAGAATAATCAGTGTCCATACTGCAGTATGGGGATTTGCAACCCAGCTTATAGTTGAATTGATTCCCAATGCCTGCAGTGCCTGATTCAGAAGTCCCTCCATTCCAAAAATCTGTCTCCACAAAATTGAAATTGCCACACTTCCTCCCAAGAGGGAAGGGACATAAAAACATGCTCTAAAAAAAGATAATCCTGACACACCTTTATTTAATATAATGGCCAGCACCAGAGATGCAATAAGCTGCAGTGGTACTGAAATCAGCACATATACAAAGGTTACTTTCACAGCATTCAAAAAATGTAGATCTGTGGTAAACATTTTTGTATAATTTGCCAGCCCAATAAACTTTGGTGGACTTAATAAATTATAATTTGTAAAAGAAAAATATAACGACATGGCCATGGGCAATAAAGTCAATAACACAAAGCCAAGAAGCCATGGTGTTAAAAATACATATGGCGCAATTTTATCTTTCCAACTTTTCATTTTTTCTCTCTATACTTTCTTATTTATTTTGCACAAAAATGTCTTTATTTTAGCCACTTTGAGCAATTGATTTAAAAGTTTCTTTACTTTGACTAAGCAGCTTTATGAGCGAAAAACACATCTTTTCTATTGCAAAGTGTCTGTTTTCTTGGAAGATGAGCACACAAAATGAAACGTCATCTTTTTTATGAAGGCGAAATGTGTACCCATTGTTTCCCTATGGCTGCTAACCTCTCATGTCTAACAGGATCATCTAACCCGAAAGTCAGGTCCTAAATTCCTTCGTCCAGCCTACTCATAGCTTTGGGTGTCGCTCTTGCTCCTAATCAGGGTCATGCCCTATAAAAAATGTCTTAGCGACTTCGCTCTGCTTTGTCTTGTATTAGAGAGCACTCCTGTAATCCAGCACCAATTGACCCTTGGCGGACGTTATTCTGTTTACTGAGTGCCTGCAGCCGTTAAGCTGCTTCTGGCCTTATGATATCTTCTCTGAATTTCATTTCATCAAAGTCACAGCCTGTTTTTAAGATGGTGTAGAATACTCGAATTGCTTTACATGCAACCGCTATCTTTGCCTGCATTCCTCCTAACGGATTCCTGGTTCGGTTCCTGTAATAAAGGAACACATCTGCAAATGCTGGATTCCAGTTCATTAGGGCTCTTGCCGACTCATACATCGTCCTTCTAAGTTTACTTCTGCCTCTTTTGCTTATTCCTGTTTGACCTTTTTTCTTGCCCGAACTTGTCTTCGTTATTTCAAGTCCTGCAAGTTTTTGTATCTGCTTTGGATCAGTGAAACGTCCGATATCACCGACCTCTGCTATAAACCCTGTCACAGTACTAAGCCCTACTCCTTTTATGGCGAGCAGTTTCTCCACATTCGGCACTTCCATAACTTTCTGTGCCAGATATTCATCAAGTCTTTCCATCTGTTGTTTTTTTGCTATGTAGTCATTTACGAGAATCCAAATTTCCAGCTTTGCTGCCTCTCCTCCGCCTAGTCCTACACTGTTTCCAGCCACTTCAACCAGGGTCTGTGCCCTCTTTAATCCTGCAGCTCTCACCTTAGCATTTCACCAGATTTCATTGATACCACCAGCACCAAGTTTTACTATGTCATGCGGTAATGGTGCATACTGTAAAAGCATCAATCCACTTGTCGAATCAAAATCACTGTAGCACTCCAGATACTCTGGAAAATACTTCTGTAGCCATCCCTGTATCTGATTGGACAGCCTTACATGTTGCTCCATGATCTGGTCTCTGCAAACCGAAGCTTCTCTGATTTCTGCATACACACCTGTTGGAATATAGGAAGTTGAGTAACGTCCGTCTTTCACAAGTCCTGCAATCGTTTTGGGATCTTTCAAATCGCTTTTTTCTGGACTGTTGTCATCAAGTTCCTTGCTTTTCTTTACACTATAAGGATTTACTGTTACCAACTTGATTCCTTGTTTTTCAAGAAAACTTTGAAATGTAAGCCAATAGCATCCCGTCGGTTCACATCCGACAATTATTTTTTTCATTGCTGTTCTTTGTTGCATTTCATAAAGCCATTTCATAAATGTTAGAAATCCAACTCCAGTATTACTAAACTTAAAAACTCTTTTTCCCAGCTCCACGCCTCGCCAATCAAAAGCTCTGGCAAAATGTGTTTGTGAACCAATATCTACACCAACAATTAAAGTGTCAGCAGTTACTTGATTTAATTTCTCATTCTGTGTAAAATTCATAGTGAAACCTCCGTTTGATTTTGGTGTTTTTCATCCGCTCAAGATGATACCTTTATCATACTTCGAGGTTTCTTTTTATTCAATTGACGTTATTTCTGAATTACAGGAATGCTCCTATACGAAAGGGTGGCATATAAACAGCCACCCTCCTCTTCATTACTTTTAGTTACTCTGCATTTTCTGCAATAATTTCATTTGCTACATCTGCAATATGTTTTGCTGCATCATCCGGTGTTAACGCGCCGATAGCAACGTTTTCAGCAGTACTGCTGATTTCATCCTGAATAGCCCATACGCCTGGCTCTTTTGGTTTGAATGCTGGTGCATCTTTTGAAACCATATTCAGATATTCTGTTGCTTTTACATCACTTGGATCTGCACCATTTGCGGAAAGCATATCCTGTATGTTAAGTGATCCAGGAACTCCAAGTTCCATGTTGAATTTTGTCTGAGCTTCTTCATTGTTTACAAAGAAGTTAATATATTCTGCTGCAAGGTCTTTCTGTGTAGATGTTTCAGAAATACCGAATGCGGATGTGATCAAAAGATCACCATGTTTTCCATTATCGCCAACCGGAACTTTTCTAATAGCAAGTGTATCCTGCATAGATTTCTGGTATGTTTTAATCTGATTTGCATTAGCAAAATAGAATAATACTTTTCTGTTTACAAGAGGTCCTTCTTCCCATGCTTTGGAAACCCATTCCTGTGTCCATTCAATATTTGCTGTAACACCATCTGTTCTCATGTTATCGGAATATTCATACCAGGACTTCATGGTCTCTTCGGATGGAGCAAATTCTCCATTCTCATTTACCCACTCATTACCATCTTCAGAATTTTCTCTAATCCAAACCCAAACCAAATCGTTGTTATTATAAATATCGAGACATGCATAGGTATCATCCGGAAGTTTTTCCTGCACTTTTCCCAGATAGTCAGCGAACTCACTCCATGTAATGTCTTCATCTTCCGGCCACAGCTCCATACCCAGTTCCTCTAAGTATGTTTCATTAATATACATATTCTGTGCTGTAATACCTAATGTCACCATGTATAAATTATCTTTGTATTTACCGGTATCTACAAATCCCTGATTCCAGTTTGTCAAATCGATGGTGCCATTACTTACATACTCGTCAATTGGTGCCAATACATTTTTAGAACAATACTCACCAATCTGGTTTGACTGAAACTGTACAACGTCTGCTGCACTTCCGCTTGCATAAGCTGTTGACTGTGCTACCCAATAATCATTCCAGCCAGGGCTTTCTGTTTCAATCTGCACATTTGGATGCTCTGCCATAAACATATCATTAATAGCATAATACAGTTTATCTCTTTCTGTATTTCCCCACCATGCGACGCGAAGGACTGTTTTCTCACCGCTAACATCAGCCTTTGTCGTCTCTGCTGCCTGTGTCTCCGTTGTACTCTGATCTGGTGTTGCTTCTGTTGCAGGTGCACTCTGACCACATCCGGTCAATAAAAGTGCCGCTGCTATTCCCATTGTTGCTACTACTTTAAAACCCTTTCTCATTTCTCTTCCTCCTTTAATTATTTTTAACAGTTAGTAATAAACTTTTATGTGACAATTCTGTTTCATCTGTTTTTACAGATGTTTTGATTTCTATGGTATGTCCCTTTTGTTCTTCCGACAGTGGAAGCACGACATGATCCGGAATCTCTGCAGAATCCGCCAGAATATTTAAGCGAAATTTATTTCCTGCAATGACTGTTGATGTATTCTGATCTATCGCCTGCCAACTAATTTGTGCATCTTCTATCTTTTCATGGTAATCATTGATCAACCATATTCTGGAAGTAAAGGTTTTCCCAGCTGGAACCTCTATTTTTGCACCCAGACAATATGGAGATAGTGAAGGTTCAAATCTGACCAGAACAGGCATCATGGAATCTGCATCACAGATAATTAAGTCTTTAACAAATACGGATGAAACTGGATCATATTTTCTAATTCTCAGATACTCAGCTTCCTTTATGACATATTCTTCCTCTTCAGCATCTGATGCAGTTTTTGGAAGTCCCATAGCAGTAATATTATGTATGTTTTTTATTTGATGCACATCCGTCTGTGGCATTCGATCTGAAGAAAACAGTGATAATGCTCTATTTTCTAATGCATTTAACAACATTACTTCTTTTACCGGATCCAATGTTTTCAACGAATCATAAGCAACCTGACATAATGCCAGATACTGATTACTCTCATCCGCTTCATTGTACACGTCCGATGCTGCCTCAATTGACCACATTCCATGACATGCATGATTAAGTACCTTACTACCAAGTTCACGTACCTCATCTGCACGCGCCGAAATCTTATCCAAAGGCATATCCTTTTTTAATACGCTATATGCCTTCCATACGAGAATTCCCAGTTTGTCACATTCCACTAAAAAGTCATCGTCTGCTGCCTCATCCACAATATAAATGGTATTGATTCCTTTATCCTTTAAAAGCTGTGGACTTACTTTCTCATCGCTTACCTGATCGATGCTGTTTTCTGCTGATAGTCTATATCCACGCATAAAGATCTTTTCTCTGTTTAGCTTCCATGTTCCGTGTTTTTTATCATATGTCAGTTCCTTAAAACCAAAAGAAGAAGTATAGACATCCTCTGCATATTCCAGTGTCAGATTGTATAAATTAGGAATTCCATAATCCCATGTGGACCATAATCGAACATCTTCTATCGACATTGATAACTTGAAAATTGTTTCTCCATTTGCAACTACCACTTCACGCTTGCAAATGGTTTTCTCTGCATTTTCTTCTCCCTGTAAAACCACTACGGCACGTATAAAGTCAGTGCATGGTTCCGGAGACAGATTACGAATGGTAATGTCCATACTTACCAGTGCGGAATGTGTATCTTTATCTTCTCCGTCACCGCACCAGTCTTTTTTATAGACCATTCTCGTAGAAATATTTACTTTTTCTATAAAGCATTTAGAAATACTCATCTCGAAGTGACCTCTCCTTTTTATTCCGTAGCCATAATGACTATACTATTTTTTGAAAGAACTTTACCCTGACTATCTTCAATACTCATATGAATTGTATATTCACCAACATAATCTTCCGGAATAATCCACTCAATCGTATCAACAACTTCTGCGCAATCTTCTTTCAAGTTCGTTACAAACTTCTTACTCTCCACTTCCGTTCCATCTGCTCTCTGAATGCTCCAACTGATCATTGCCTGATTCACAGTATGGAAATGGTCGTTTGTAGCCCACACTTTTCCGATGAACTGATCTCCTCTGACATATTTTTTATCTCTGCCAATCACATGCGGTTCCTCATTCCATTCCAGACTTATTAGAACTTCTGTATAAACAGATTTCATAGATTCATATACCTGATATGGCTCTCTGTAATAATCAAATAATCCAGAACCCATCAGCGGACACGCATCACTCCAGTAATATAAGTACATCGTGCACACCGGTGTGTATTTTCTCTGTCTTAACATTTCAATCTGCTCCTTAACCACCAGTGCTTCATATTTCTGTGTATTATTAATAAAGTCTTCCAGCGAATCTCCCATTTCCACTTTTGCTCTGCGAAACTGGTTGTAATAGAAGAGTCCCCAGTACTGCCATACATCCCAATCCGGTGGCCAAAGCTTATCTTGCGGAATATATTTTACAAGACTCTCCACACAAGGAACGGAATCTGCACCAAACTCAACAATATTAGGTTTAATGATTTCCTCGTGTACATCCATATCACCATCCTGACAGGATCCAATCATGATGTTCTGTACACCTTCTCTGTAATCCCCCTTGTGAATCCAACGGTCTGCATCCACCTGACCTAATGTGTCTTTTAAAATATCACAGAGTTTAAAATAGGTATTCGGTTTATCCTCCAAACCATATATTTCCGGTTCTTTATAGACAGACCACATACCCATGCATGCATGATTAGTGAGCATATATCCCATGTCTCGAATCATATCAGACGCTCTGCTGATTACGTCATCTGCATCACTGATACAATAATGAAGCGCAAATACCTGCCATAATAACAATCCCTTTTCGTCACAGATTTTATACACACCCTCTTTTTCAATGTGACTTCCAATGCGGATTGAATTAATATCCATATCCAGCATTTTGTCAAAATCTGCATTCCACATATCCTCATTTGCTTCGCTCATCCACAAACTGGAAATGTAACGCATTCCACGAAGGAAAATATGTTTATTATTCAAATACCACTGTCCCTTTTCATCCTGATAAATTTCTTTCACACCAAAGTTTGTAGAAATCTTATCTTCTGAAACAGAAACCGAAGCAGTATACATATTTGGTTTACCATGATCCCATGTCCACCATAGTCTTACGTCCTGAATAAGTGCTGTTATTTTGACCTGATTCTCACCCGGTTTGATCTGTACTTTGCGTGTGACTGTACAATCTATATCCTGTTCAAAATTATAAGGGCTGATGGAAACGGTAACATCCATCTCTTTTTTTGTATTGCATCCACAGTTGATGAATACATCAAATGCTGCCACCGCATTTTTATCGTATTCTCTTCCATCTCTCTTTGTATTAATCTTTGTATAGATTTTCACATTCTCGATGTAGGTCTCCGCTCTAGATACCAGGCTCACATTTCCCCATATTCCTCCGGAATTTCCATCCATTCGATGCTCCGAATAGCACCCTGGCCTGTGCATTGCCTCGATCATATGGCCCTTGATCTGCGTAATACCTTTGGACTGATGAAATTTGTATGCATCCGATAATGGGGTCTCATCATTATCTGCTTCAATATATTCTGTGGTATCCTTTGGTGCATAATCTCTGACAACAAGTGTATTGTCTCCTTCAAGATTCACCACATCGGTAATCTCGAATTCAAAGGGATTAAACATTCCTTCATGGAATCCAAAATATTTACCGTTCAACCACACCTCCGTTATGTAATCAACCCCTTCGAACCGTATAAAAATTCGTTCTTCTTTCATTTCTGCAGGAACCGTAAATTCCCGTTTATACCAAATTACACCAAAGTAATCACCAATTTCATCGATCATATACCAATTATCAGGTACCGTAATATCTTTCCAACCGGTTTGTAAGTTCTCTTTCAGATACCAGCTTTGTCTCCTTCCTGTATCGTTCTGATCGATCCGGTAATTCCATAAACCGTTTAAGCTTACTGTTTTTCTATCAAAAATACCGTGAAACATTTTCTTCCTCCTATTTTACAGGGAACAATTTATTTACTTTTTCTTCTGTCATTTTACGAACCAGATGGAATCCTTTGATTTCAGTAACGACCAGCTCCAACAAATACAAAACTTTGGTTCCTCTTTCCAAATGACCTATATGATTTCCGGATACTCCACCGGCAGTAAAATGAAAATGTGCCGCACCGTCAATCACAGTACCTGTGATCCCACCAAGCTCAAAAGGACCTTCCAATGATAACATTTCGTCTGCGGTTGCTACCCCCATATCTGTCGGTCTGTGATATTCCAGATGTTCAACACTTCCTACTGCACTTGCAATATAAGCATCCTTTATTCCAGCCATCTCCAGTGCCTTTTCTACTTCTTCAAAAATATCGTCACCTCGTTCAAGTTCCAGCATTATCACTTTACCGATTTCTCCACCTTCATAACATTTCATACCATTCATTTCCTCCTGAATCGATTTACCCTAAATAATAAATTATAATTTATAATTTATTATTAATACATTATAACTTTTTTTACAATATACGTAGTAACCAAATTTTTTGCGATAATTTTGGCATTAATTTTTTTGCATATAAATCATCGAAATTATTTGCAAAAAAAACTTTCAAGTGATTCATTTTTGAATCACTTGAAAGTTATCTTTTGTAGTATGGATGAATCAAACTATTCCGTTTCCAGCTGTGTTCGTCTCATCATCTCTATATGTTCTCTATTTAGCTTTTTAATCTTCTCTACGTCCTTATTCTCTATTGCATCTACTATTTGATCATGATGTTTCCATGAGATATCTATAACATCTTCCATTCGTTCCGATGCCTTCAGATTCCTTCTTACGATCAAAAGAAGTGTTTCAATTTCTCGGATGTATTTGATCAGTCTTTCATTTTTGGTTATCTCTGCTGCCGTCTCATGGAAAAGTACATCACATTTTACATGACAACTTTCTTTTTCTGTACTGGTCAGTGATACAAACTTATGAACAATAGAATGCAACTTCTCTATTTCTTCTTTTGTACCCACCCGAGAACACTGAATATAAGAAAATTCTTCCAACATCTCACGAAGTTCCAGCAAAGACTCTAATTCCTCATGGTCAAACTGGACACAATATAAACCTTTTCGTTTTACATATTTAATAAAACCATTCTGGCTCAATTGATTCACTGCTTCTCTTACTGGTGTTCTGCTTGTTCCCATTTTTGCAGCAATCTCATCTTCACGAATTCTCTCGCCCGGTTTGATGCGGCCACTTAATATTTCATCTAAAATATAATTATATGCATTTTCTGTCAATACAGTATTCGCTTCCATTACCTATCCTCCAAATATAAATTATTATTTATATTTTATGTATTTTAATTTATTGTAATACCATCGTTACAATTTGCACAAGCAATTTTTATAAATATTCTTTGGGTACTTTTATTATGCAATAAACACATAATTCTTTTGAGTAGCAATGCATTTAGCGAATCCCATAATTTTTTCGGAATCATTTGTTCCCTTATATCCGCTGTCATGTATGTCTCACGGTTGTCGAGAATATATTATTATTCCAGATGTTGATATACCACTTACAATTATTAATGATGTTGATAATTATACTGTGCCATATGATTCAATTGAACAAAATCAAATTTTTTAGAAATTGAAAATTTCGAACAAGTCCAAAAGACAATAATTGATTTAAAAAACCAATTGCAATCATTAAATATTCAAAAAGCTCGCAAATCATTTCTTACTTCGAGTTTTACAAAATTTGAAAACTCATTAATAAACATAAAATCATACTTCAGGTATCAAAAGGTATCATACCCCAAAGAAAAGCCCCAAGAACCGCGTAAATTGGCTATTATTGAGGCTTTGTTTGTCCAGGGGCAACCCCCTTCATCCTCTTTTTCATCAAAAAAGGCAATTTCTTCTATCCTCTCTTCTTCTATTTTTTCT
>JAQUUB010000049.1 GCA_028694115.1 Lachnospiraceae bacterium | reverse complement strand
AGATTGTAGCAAATGGAAATAAAAAATCAAGATTTTTTACTTGATTTCATTAATTATTTGTGCCGAAAGGCACGACGAAGGAGAGCATGCCGCATCGGCATGTTTGAAAGTGTGAAAAGATATACTAGCGCATGAAAGTACCATGCTAAGTATATCTAAGTTTCACACAGGAAGAAGTCGCAAGCGCCTTCTTCTTACTGATTATTATGCCGCATGAAGCGGCGTGTTTGGAAGAGTGAATAGGTATGACAGACAAAAGTCGGAATAAGAATATCCTGAGGATACTTATTTCCTTGCTACTGATAATTCTTGCTTATCTTGGAATGGGTATCTATTACAAAGATACCTTTTCCTTTGGTACCTGGATTAATGGGAAATATGGTACAGGCCAGACCGTAGAGGCTATGAATACCCTTCTGATGGAACAGGAAAATGAATATCAGTGTAAAATTATTGAGCCTGACGGGACGGTAGAAATTCTGTATGGCAACGATTTTCAATATCAAAAAGACTACAAAAACTCACTAAATCATATGATGAGTGAGCAAAATCCTTTTTTATGGGGAGCTGATTTCTTATCAGATCATCAGAAACAAATTGATGGTACAGGGTCCTATCAAAAGGAGCAGGCAATTAATAAAATTAAAGAATTGTCTATTTATCAGCAGGCTTCCAAACAAAAATCACCAACTGTTTCGATTGTTATGGGTGAAGATGGTTATGAACTAATAGATGAAACTCAAAATGCAATTGATCCTGAAAAGCTTGTAAATATTATTTTAGAAGCAATGAACCAAAGTAAGTCAGTGGTTAACTTATCAGATAAAGATAGTTATAAATCCTATTTGATTAGTGAGCAGATGGAAGAGACAAAAGCACTATTTGATAAGGTAGAAGCAGCACAATCAACGAAAATTACATATATTACAGATGATAATTCGCTGACAATTGGCAGAAAAGAAATTGCACAATTCCTACAGGTAGATGAGAAAGGTGCATTTATCTTGGATGAACTAGGTGATCTAACAATCAGTGAAAACAAAGTAGAACAATATGCAGATAAAATTGGAGATACCTTTGATACACTGGGAAAAGATCGTGAGTTTAAATCAAGCAATGGAAAAAGTGTATCCGTTAATAATGGTACTTATGGATATCTGGTAGACAGGGAAGCGGAGAAGTCGCAGATTATATCATCCGTTTTATTTCATATTAATCAAGAACGTGCACCGTTTTTTATGCCTAGCGAATTAGATATTGGAACAGGTGAGATTGGTGATACCTATATTGAGGTTGATATGTCAAACCAAATGCTATATTATTATTGTGATGGAATGCTCTATTTAAAATCAGATGTAGTGACTGGAGCAGTCAATAGAGGACGTGGAACTCCTGAGAAAATCTGTTATATTTATATGAAACAAAAAAACAGAACATTAAAGGGTGCCAACTATTCTGCGTTTGTAAATTACTGGATGCCTGTTTACGGCAATATCGGATTACATGATGCGAATTGGCGCAAAAAATTTGGCGGAGACATTTATAAAGATGGCGGTTCTCATGGATGTATTAATTTACCAAAGGAAACAGCGGAAAAGATCTTTGATAAAGTCACAATAGGTACGCCGGTAATTATGTATTATCAAGATAAGTAAAGATTTCGATATAGTTATTCATGATAATTGTGAAATAATATTTTTGCAATTACATATTATAATACAATATATAAAAGAGGAGAATGAAAGAAATGAGTAGAGTGTACAATTTTTCGGCAGGTCCCGCAGTGCTACCTGAAGAAGTATTAAAAGAAGCTGCAGCAGAAATGCTTGATTACGATGGTTCAGGTATGTCAGTAATGGAAATGAGTCACCGATCCAAGACTTATGATCAAATTATAAAGACAGCAGAGCAAGATTTAAGGGATCTAATGAATATCCCTGATAATTATAAAGTGCTTTTTCTTCAAGGTGGAGCAAGCCAGCAGTTTGCAATGATACCAATGAACTTAATGAAAAATGGAGTTGCTGACTATATTGTAACAGGTCAGTGGGCAAAAAAAGCATATCAGGAAGCTTGCATTTATGGAAAAGCAAATAAAATTGCAAGCAGCGAAGATAAGACTTTTTCTTATATTCCTGATTGTTCTGATCTACCAATTTCTGAGGATGCTGATTATGTATATATTTGTGAAAACAATACCATTTATGGTACAAAATTTAAAGAATTACCAAATACAAAGGGTAAACTATTAGTTTCTGACGTTTCTTCTTGCTTCTTATCTGAGCCAGTGGATGTTTCAAAATATGGAGTTATTTATGGCGGAGTTCAAAAAAATGTAGGTCCAGCAGGTGTAGTGATTGTAATTATTCGTGAAGATTTGATTACGGAAGATACCTTACCAGGTACACCTACGATGTTAAAATACAAAACACACAGTGATGCAGAATCCCTTTATAATACGCCACCAGCTTATGGTATTTATATCTGTGGTAAAGTTTTCAAATGGCTTAAAAAAATGGGCGGCCTTTCTGCAATGAAAGAATTAAATGAAAAGAAAGCAAAAGTTCTTTATGATTTTCTTGATGAAAGCAAGTTGTTTAAGGGAACCGTTGAGAAGAAAGATCGTTCGCTTATGAATGTGCCATTTGTAACTGGAAGTGATGAACTGGATGCTAAATTTGTAAAAGAAGCAAAAGCACAGGGACTTGAAAGCTTGAAAGGTCATAGATCAGTCGGCGGTATGAGAGCAAGTATTTATAATGCAATGCCAATCGAAGGCGTAGAAAAATTAGTCGAATTTATGAAGAAGTTCGAGAAGGAGAATGCATAATGTTTAAATACAATTGTTTAAATCCGATTGCGAAAGTAGGTCTTGATGGATTTGATAAAAACTATGTAAAATGTGATGAAATGAAGGATGCAGATGGTGTACTTGTAAGAAGTGCCAGTATGCATGACATGGAGCTTCCTGAAAATCTTTTAGCAATTGCAAGAGCAGGAGCAGGAGTGAATAATATTCCACTTGATAAATGTGCAGAAAAGGGAATTGTTGTTTTTAATACTCCTGGCGCAAATGCAAATGGGGTAAAAGAATTAGTAATAGCAGGAATGCTATTGGCATCTAGAGATATCATAGGTGGAATCGAATGGGTTGCCACTCAGACAGAGGAAGAAAATATTGCAAAAACAGCGGAAAAGCAGAAAAAACTTTATGCTGGAACAGAAATTAGTGGTAAAAAATTAGGTATCATTGGTCTTGGTGCGATTGGTGTTAAGGTTGCAAATGCAGCAAAGCATCTTGGCATGGAGGTTTATGGATATGATCCTTACATATCTGTAGATGCTGCATGGAACTTATCAAGAGATATTCATCATGTATATAATGTAGAAGAAATTTATGCAAACTGTGATTTTATTACCATCCATGTACCACTGATGGATGCAACAAAGAAAATGATTCATGCAGAAGCAATTAAATTAATGAAGAATAATGTGGTTATTTTAAATTTTGCCAGAGACTTACTTGTAGATGAGGATGCAGTAGTGTCCGCATTGAAGGTTGGCAAAATCCACAAATATGTTACTGATTTCCCTAATCCAACAACGGTTGGAGCAGAAGGATGTATTGTAATTCCTCATTTAGGAGCATCTACAGAAGAATCAGAAGATAATTGTGCAGTTATGGCTGTTAAGGAGTTAAGAGATTACTTAGAAAATGGTAATATCAAGAACTCTGTCAATTTCCCATCTTGTGATATGGGTGTCTGTGATAAAGAAGGCCGTATTGTGGTATTCCATAAGAATATCACTAATATGATTACAAAATTTACAGCTGCCTTTGGAGATTTAGGTATTAACATCTCAGAGCTCAACAATAAATCAAAGGGTGAAGTCGCATATACCATGTTTGACGTAGATTCAAAAGTAACGGATGAAATCGTAAATAAGCTAAAAGTAATCGATGGGGTATTTCGCGTGAGAGTAATCGGGGACGGTTCTGACTTATGAATAATTACATTTGTTGAAAATAATTTCAGAAAGAAAAGCATAACCGCCAGTTGGGTAGTTATGCTTTCTTTTATGCATATCATAATATAAGAAATTATATTTTAAAATCATTAATATGATAGATTATTTTTAAGGATTTGCGAAGTTTCCAGTATTCAGATCAAAAGTTCCAAGATCGGCATAGTCTTCTTTGAACTTGTCCGAATTTTCTTTTGCAAATTCCGTTTGCAAATCCATATATTTAATAAACATATCTTCTAAAGACATTCCTTTTTCATCAGCAATTGATTTTAAAATAGGAGATAGCTGCTGTATTTGAAAGGAAATACGTGTGTTTTGAGGGTCAATACCTTTTAAAACCTCCTCAGCATATTTATTTATTCTTACTATAATATCTCTATCTTCATTTGTCATAATAGATCCTCCTGTGCATGTCGATGTGTATATCAAGTATCCTTGACTATTTGCTAAAAAATTATAGCACGCAAAGAAATTGTTGTCAAAGCAAACAAACTTTATGTAAACTAAAAACAATATGATACATGGATGAGCTTATAACAAGAAATCTGATGATTTGTTTACTATTTGAAAATAATTAGATATAATATATTTTGAAATTTATCGTTTTTAAATCATGCAAAAGTAGAGCAGAAATGAGGGAAAGTATGAGAATAGCGATTATTACGGGTGCTTCGTCGGGAATAGGGTGTGAATTTGCAGTTCAAATTGCAGATTCTTTTTCAACGATTGATGAGGTGTGGTTAATTGCCAGAAGAGAAAATGAATTAAAAAAGATAAAGGAAATGATTACACGAGCAGGAAAGAAAGCACGCTTTTTTCCCTGTGATATTACAAAGGAAGAATCAAAAGAAATTATAATTAGTTCCATGAAAGAAGTGAATGCCAGAGTTGGTATCTTGGTCAATTCAGCAGGTTATGGAATGATTGGCAACTTTAAAGAAATCAATCAGGAAGATAACATTGGTATGATTCGCTTAAACTGTGAAGCCCTGACATCCTTTACCTATGCGATACTGCCTTTTATGACAAAAAAGTCTCATATTATTAATGTTGCATCTTCGGCAGCATTTACACCTAAGCCTGGATTTGCTGTCTATGCTGCAACAAAATCTTATGTATTAAGTCTTTCAAAAGCATTAAATTATGAACTTAAACAATATGGAATTACAGTTACTGCGGTTTGTCCAGGACCGGTGAGAACAGGTTTCTTTGAAGTAGCTGAAAAATACAATAAAGCAAAGCGTTTTAAAAGGTGGTTTATGGTGGAAGCATCGGATGTAACAAAAAAAGCATTATACGATGCCATGCATGGAAAAAATTGTTCCATATACGGATTATCCATGAAGATTTTTCATATAGTGGCAAAATTACTCCCTCATGAAATATTGTTTCCTTTTATGTAAAAAGTGAGTGGACAAATGAATCGAGTGGTGCAGGAATGGACTTGCTGATTAAAACTTGAAAAAAGCGTGGTTGCATGCAATAATAGATAAAGAGAAAATAATAGGTCGAGGTGACGTTATGGCAGATATGAAACCGTTTCGGGCAATACGCCCCAGACAAGATATTTCAGTAAGAATTGCAGCATTACCATATGATGTTTATAACCGTGAAGAGGCTAAGGCAGAGGTGCTTAAGGAGCCATATTCATTTTTGAAAATTGATCGTGCAGAAACACAATTTCCGGAGGAAGTAGATACCTATGATTCCAAAGTCTATCAAAAGGCCCATGATATTTTGCGGGAAATGATAGAGGAAGAATCTTTTATACAAGAGGAAGAAGAAGCTTATTATTTATATGAACTTACCATGAATGGCAGAGTGCAGACGGGGATTGTTGCCTGTGCATCATCGAACGATTATGAAACCTGTATGATAAAAAAACATGAGAACACAAGAGCCGATAAAGAAATAGACAGAATAAAGCATGTGGATGTTTGCAATGCGCAAACAGGACCCATATTTCTGGCATATCGAGCAAGAAAAGTCTTGAATGAAATTGTTGAAGAAACGAAACAGGACTCCCCTTTATATGATTTTGTATCTGATGACGGAATCCGTCATCGTGTGTTTATTATTAAAAGCGGCCTGAATATTGAAAAAATACGAAAAGAATTCTCGCAAATCAATGAGATTTATATTGCAGACGGACACCATAGATGTGCATCAGCAGTAAAGGTCTGTCAAATGAGGAGAGAGCAGAATAGCAAGCATACAGGAAGTGAGGAATACAATTATTTCTTATCCGTATTATTTCCAGATGAAGAGTTAATGATTATGGATTATAATCGTGTAGTTAAAGATTTAAATGGACTTAGTAAAGAAGAACTACTATTAAAAATAGAAGAAAATTTCGATGTAACCAGGATGGGAGCAAATCAGGTATCTCCCAAAAGAAAAGGTGAATTTGGAATGTATGTGGGAGATGAATGGTATCAATTACAGGCGAAACCAAATATCATGGATCAGGATGCAGTAGAAGGTCTTGATGTTTCGATTCTTCAAAAATATTTACTTGCACCAATACTTGGAATCGGAGATAGTAAAACAGATCAACGCATCGACTTTGTAGGTGGAATCAGAGGATTAGAGGAACTTGAAAAGCGAGTACATACGGATTGTCAGGTTGCATTTTCCATGTATCCAACATCCATTGCAGAGCTCTTTGCAGTTGCTGATGATAATCGGCTGATGCCGCCAAAATCCACATGGTTTGAGCCAAAACTTAGGAGTGGGTTATTTATTCATGATATATCATAAATAGGATAAAGGATACAGATGGGAGAGCATATGAATAAAAAATTATATGATTTAATGGATTGGGCAGAAATTGAGGCGGTTACCTATTCAGAAGAGGAATATCCGAAAGACATTATGGGTGCTCATGCGCAAAAGGGAGGAACACTCATTCAGACATTTATTCCTAATGTAAAAAAGGTATCTGTAAAAATTGAAGGGAAAAAAGATAGTAGAGAGATGGAAATGGTAGATGAAGAAGGGTTCTATGCCATTCTTGTAAAGGAAAAACTACCATTTAAATATACTTATATCGTGGAAAAGGTTGATGGGGAAACTTATGAGTGTAATGATCCCTATTCCTTTCAAAATGTAATTACAGAAAAAGATACCAAAAAATTTAATGCAGGGATTCATTATCGCGCATATGATATTCTAGGTGCACATAGGATGACGCTGCAAGGAGTGAAGGGTGTTCATTTTGCAGTATGGGCTCCCAACGCATCACGTATCAGTGTTGTTTCTGACTTTAACCAATGGGATGGTAGAATCCATCAAATGCAAAGATTATGGGATTCCGGTATTTTTGAATTATTTATTCCTGAAGTAGAAGAGGGAACCATCTATAAGTATGAAATTAAATTAAGAAATGGAACTACATTTTTAAAGGCAGATCCCTATGGATTTGGTGCAGAATTACGTCCTGACACAGCATCAGTTGTCCGTGATATTCATTCATACTCATGGGAAGACGAGGAATTTCTAAAGAATAGAAAAGTTTTTCAGGCAGAAGAGATGCCCATGTCAATCTATGAAGTACATTTGGGATCTTTCAAGAAGCCAGAGGATGGAAGGGATTTCTATAATTACCGGGAACTTGCGCCAATGATAACAGAGTATGTGAAGGATATGGGATATACGCATGTAGAATTAATGCCAATCATGGAGCACCCTCTCGATGCATCCTGGGGATATCAGGTCATTGGATATTATGCACCAACCAGTCGCTATGGTACGCCAGAAGATTTTATGTATTTTGTTGACTATCTTCACAAAAATGATATTGGTGTCATATTGGACTGGGTACCAGCTCACTTTCCAAGAGATATCCAGGGTCTTGCAAATTTTGATGGGACTTGTCTGTATGAACATCAGGATCCACGTCAGGGATATCATCCACATTGGGGTACTCTGATCTATAATTATGGAAGGCCAGAGGTGAGGAACTATTTAATCGCAAATGCATTATATTGGGTAGAAGAATACCATTGTGATGGGATTCGAATGGATGCCGTTGCTTCAATGCTTTATCTTGATTATGGAAAAAATGACGGCGAATGGGTTGCGAATATGTATGGTGGAAAAGAGAATCTAGAAGCCATCGAATTCTTAAAGCATTTAAACTCCATTTTAAAAAAACAGTCGCCAGATGCATTGCTGATAGCGGAGGAATCCACTGCATGGCCAATGGTAACGGGTGATTTAAAAGAAGGTGGATTGGGCTTTGATTATAAATGGAATATGGGATGGATGAATGATTTCCTTGGATATATGCAGTATGATCCACTATTCCGTACCCATCACTATGGAGAATTATGTTTTAGTATGATTTATGCATATAGTGAAAAATTCCAACTTGTCTTATCCCATGATGAAGTGGTACATGGGAAGTCAACTCTAATAGGAAAAATGCCTGGAACAATCGAAGAAAAATTTGAAAATCTTCGTGCTGCATATGGCTTCTTTATGACACATCCAGGTAAAAAATTATTGTTCATGGGTCAGGATCTTGGTGAGTTTACTGAATGGAATGAAGAAAGAAGTCTGCAATGGGACTTATTAGAGAATGATCATCATAAACAATTAAATCAGTATGTGAAGGATTTAAATCAATTATATAAAAATAACAGAGCTCTTTACTACATGGATCATAAGCCCGAAGGTTTTGAATGGATTAATAATATATCTGCAATTGAAAATATAGTCGTATATCTTAGAAAGACAGATGTAAAAGAAGAAACCTTGTTAGTCATTTGCAACTTTGAAAACATCCCTAGAAATAATTATAAAATAGGAGTGCCAGGAGCAGGAAAATACAAAGAAATTTTTAATAGTGATGCAGAAAAATATAACGGATTTGGATTTACCAATCCAAGAATCAAATTATCCAAAAAGGATGAATGCGATGGAAGAGAAAACTCTCTGCGTATAAAGGTTCCACCTCTTGGAATGGCTGTATTTCAATATATTCCACTTGAGGAGGATACTCCGAAAGAACCTCCTGTTCATCGAAAAGCAGCTACCAAAACATCGGTAGAGAAAGCCGCAATTAAAAAGAGCAGGACGGTATCTCCTGATAAAAAATTAGTAGAGAATGTTGCAAAAGAAAGTAAAAGCATTGAAAAAGAACCAGTAAAATCAAGTACCAAAAAAGAAAGTACAAAGGGAAAACGCCAGGATCATGGAACGGCAGATAAACTTTCTACTAGAAGAACAACAAAGAAATAGGAGTATGCGAATTCGTGGGAGATATAGAAAAAATTGAGAGCGTAAATCCTTCGGTGGTTGAAACCTTTATGAAACAGCTACCAGAGAAAGCAATAGATTTGGGTGTCAGAGTGTTGATTACCCTGATTCTGCTATTTGTAGGACTGCAGTTAATTAAAATCCTTAGAAAATTTATCAGGAAATCCATGGAGAGAGCCAAGGTAGAAATTGGAGCCATCCAATTTGTGGATTCCTGTGTGAAAATTGTCCTATATGCAATTCTGATTATGACAATTGTGGTGAGGTTTGGGGTTGATGCAACATCCATTGTTGCAGTCATTGGATCATTAGGCTTAACGATTGGTCTTGCCCTACAGGGAAGCCTTGCAAACTTTGCAGGTGGAGTTCTGATTCTTATGATGAAACCCTTTAAAGTGGGGGATTATATTATTGAGGATACCAATAAGAATGAAGGAATTGTAACAGAAATCAGGATTTTCTATACGACACTTCATACGATTGATAATCGTGTGATTGTGATTCCAAATGGAACTCTTGCAAATAATTCTTTAACCAATGCTACAAAAATGAAGGATCGAAGGCTTGATTTAATTGTTGGAATCTCTTATAATACAGACTTATTAAAGGCTAAGGAAATTCTTAGAAATATTATAGAATCAGATGAAGAAGTGAATAAGAAATCGGAAATCGTCGTTTATGTAGATTCACTCGGGGAAAGCTCTGTGAATATAGGAATCAGAGTCTGGGTAAAGACAGACGTTTATCACCCTACTAAATGGAGAATTACGGAGAATATCAAGTTAGAATTTGATAAAAATGGAATTAAAATTCCATTCAGACAATTAGATGTTAATCTAAATCAGAAAGAAAATTCTAAAAATTAAAGTAGAATGTAATAAAAAAAGCGAGGAATTTGTTTGTTAATTGTAAGGATCATGGGAAATAACTAAATCAAGCAGGTAAAAAAGAAAGCCTTTAGAGGCTGTTATTTGTGTACCAAAAATCCCTGATCCCATATTTCCCTAATTTGTTACTGGAAACTAAGCAAATAATGAGGATGATACAATGAATCAAACATTTGAAATCGTAGGATTTTATGAAATATTAGAACAATTAAAAGAATATGCCAATACCATGCAGGCAAAAGAACGGATTGAGCAATTAGAGCCGTTCTTATCAGAAACAGAGTTAACAAAGAATTTAAGAGATACGACACAGGCAAAACAGTTACTAGAAGAGATCGGAACACCGCCACTTCCAATGATGGAACACATCGAAGAATATGTGGAATGTTCCGTAAGAGGTGAGCTTTTATTACCAGAACAATTCGAAGAAATAGGTTTTTTTCTGGTAGCGGTAAAACGGTTGAAATCTTATCTCGTACAAGGGAAAGAAAAACAGATTGGTATAAGCTTTTACTGCGAGAATCTTGTGTTTCCAGAGGACCTTTACTCTGAGATCGAGCGTTCGATACGTGGCGGTCAAATCGATGATTATGCAACAAATCATTTAAAGGATATTCGAAGATCACTACAAGAACTAGATGAGAAAATTCGAATGAAGGCAGAAAATACATTGCGTGCCAATAAGGAATATCTCGCAGATTCCTTTGTCGTAAATCGGAATGGAAGAGTCTGTATTCCGATTAAAAAGCAATACAAGTCAAAAATTGAGGGGAAAGTACTGGATGAATCTTCATCAGGTGCAACCGTTTTTATCGAACCAGCTTCTGTTTCAAAATTATATGAGGAATATGAACAATTAAGATTTGAGGAGGACGCGGAGGAGCGTTGCATTCTCTATACTCTCCTTAATCAATTGTCTGGTTTTGAGATAGAAATGAAAGAGAATATGCGTGTCATCATTCAGCTTGACTTTATGTTTGCAAAAGCGAAAATGAGCTGTGCTATGAAGGCAATAGAGCCTCAAATTAATATGGAGCATCAAATTACTCTTTTTGAAGCAAAGCATCCACTATTAAAATGCGAAGAGTGTGTTCCACTCAATTTTGAGATTGGGAATTTTACAAGAGGAATTGTAATTACTGGTCCTAATACGGGAGGTAAAACGGTTGCAATCAAGACCGTAGCACTCTTATCAATTATGGCATGCGCAGGCCTCCATATTCCAGCGAAAAAAGCAAATATTGCAATGAATAACCAGGTGCTCTGTGATATTGGAGATGGTCAGAACATCACAGATAATCTATCGACCTTTTCCTCTCATATTAAAAATATACTTTCAATTTTACAAAGGGTCACAAAGGATAGTCTTGTGGTACTTGATGAATTGGGTTCAGGAACAGATCCGGCAGAAGGAATGGGAATCGCTCTTGCAATTTTAGAACAATTACGGAAAAGCGGTGCTCTATTTCTTGTAACAACGCATTACCCAGAAGTAAAAGAATATGCAAATTCCTTTCCTGAAATACAGAATGCCAGGATGGCTTTTGATAGAGACAGCCTAAAACCATTATATCAACTGGAAATAGGAAAATCAGGGGAGAGCTGTGCACTCTATATTGCCAAGCGGTTAGGGCTGCCCAACGAGATGCTTCGATTTGCTGCTACAAGCGCCTATGGAGAAAATGCAGAAACATTAATTGAGGAGCTCCATTTAAATGAAAAGGACCAGGGAATACAAAGAATAGCATCTCCAAAAATAAAACGAAAAGAAATCGTTAAAAAAGAAGCCATTCATGGAGATGATTTTCAAAGAGGTGACAGCGTACTAGTCATGCCAGAAGCTGTAATCGGAATTGTTGTAATGAAAGCCAATCACCATGGGGAAGTGCTTGTACAAATCAAAAAGGAGAAGCAACTCGTAAATCATAAACGATGTAAGCTTAAAGTGGCAGCACAGGAATTATATCCAGAGGATTATGATTTCTCTATTCTTTTTGATAGTGTTGAAAACAGAAAAGCAAGACACCAGATGGGAAAGCATCATAACGAAGGGCTAGAAATCTATCTGGAAGAATAATGAAAAACGAAATATTATATAAAAGAAGCCAAGAGCATAGTGACACTACGCTTTTGGCTTCTTTATATGTGTCTCAATATGGAATAATTTAAAGGGAAATTGCCACAATGTAATAGAAAGATGAGTGCATGCTAAAGCATGGAAGTGGTCGTTGTTTCTACCAGGTGCAGAACGGATGAGGGTATGACACCAGTAAAAAAGTATCTGGACAAGTATGAAATTCTGGTTTGATGGGAAACCTGAACTGTTGCTTGAAAAGATAAGGCATTTTAGACCTTTGAATAAGTAGTACGGTTATTGCTAAATATCACACAATCCCTTTATATTTATAAGTAAATATCATATAATGTCATTAGTATTAAAAGAGAGATTACAACAGATAATTGTTAAAAAAGCAATTCAAAAAATAGGAGAAACCAAAATGAAAGAATATAATTGGGCAACATTAGGATGTGGAGATATTGCCAATCAATTGGCTCAGGCAATGCAAGTACAAGGAAGAACGCTTTATTCCGTTGCAAACAGGACAAAAGAAAATGGCATCGCATTTGCAAATAAATATGGCATTGACAAAGTATATGATAATATGGATGAAGTATTTGAAGATCCAAATGTGGATATCATTTATATTGCAACACCTCATAATAAACATATTTCCTATTTGAGAAAGGCACTAACACATGGAAAGCATGTTTTATGCGAAAAATCAATTACTTTAAATTCAGAAGAATTGAATGAAGCGATTCAGCTGGCAGAAAAAAACCATGTTGTACTGGCAGAGGCTATGACAATATATCATATGCCATTATATAAACGTTTGAAGGAAATGATTGAGTCCGGAGAACTTGGGGCATTACGTCTTCTTCAAATGAATTTTGGTAGCTATAAAGAATATGATATGACGAATCGATTCTTTAATAAAAATCTTGCGGGAGGGGCTTTGCTTGATGTTGGTGTTTATGCACTTTCGTTTGTAAGATGGTTTATGACATCAAAACCTAATGAGATTTTATCTCAGGTTAAATTTGCAGAGACAGGTGTGGATGAACAGGCTAGTATTTTGTTGAAAAATGATGAACAGGAAATGGCAACCGTGATTCTATCACTTCATGCAAGACAGCCGAAACGTGGGACGATTGCATTCGACAAAGGATATATTGAGATATATGAATATCCCCGTGGACAAGAAGCGACGATTACCTATACAGAAGATGGACACAAAGAAACGATAAAGACTGGGGATACAGAAAATGCACTTCAATATGAAGTAATGGATATGGAACTGGCTGTAGCTGGAGATAAGAATATGATACACCTAAATTATACAAAAGATGTTATGGATATTATGACTGAGATTCGAGAGAGTTGGGGACTTAAGTATCCAGAAGAAGTAAATGGGAGATAAGATACCCAAAGTAAAAGGAATATAATTCTAGAAAACATAATTTTGGGATTCCGATGTATTTTTTAAATACATCGGAATCCCAAAAAGATTATAAATTCTATAAGCTGAAAATCGGATTTGAACCGACGACCCCTTCATTACGAGTGAAGTGCTCTACCAACTGAGCTATTTCAGCAAAAAAAATCAGTACTTTGCTATTATACATAGAAATATTTCTTATTTCAAGTCTTAATTTTATTTTCCGTCATAAATAATGTTTGTCTATCAATATACTGAAAACAAGAATAGAAATGAAGGAAATTTATGAATCAAAAAACTAAAAAAACCATTGCAGTTGCTTTGTTAATTGTTCTTATGTATCTGTGTGGGACAGGAGTTGGATTTATTAAATCTTCTGTGAACAACAAAATGGTGAAAGCTTCCACCTGTCAGAACTGGGGTCTTGGATTTGGGGATGAAGGGGAAAAGCCAACAGGTTATGTGAGTGCGGAAGAATTAAAGAAATACAATGCCTATTATATTGGAAATACAGAAGAAAAGATCATTTACCTGACATTTGATGCTGGATTTGAAAATGGAAATACTCCAGCAATTTTAGATGCATTAAAAAAACATCATGTAAAGGCAACCTTCTTTTTAGTTGGAAATTATATGGAAACAAGTCCTGACTTAGTAAAACGAATCGTAGCAGAGGGACATAACGTAGGAAATCACACGTATCATCATCCGGATATGGCAGCCATGACAGAACAAGCAGACTTTGAAAAGGAAGTATGCGATCTTGATAAGAAATATAAAGAAATAACAGGAAAGGAAATGGATAAGTATTACCGTCCACCACAAGGAAAATTCAGCAAAAACAATTTAGAGATGGCAAAGGAAATGGGATATAAAAGTATTTTTTGGAGCCTAGCCTATGTGGACTGGTATGAAAATGACCAGCCAACAAGGGAAGAAGCATTTGAAAAACTACTTGGCAGGATTCATCCTGGTGCGATTGTACTGTTACATAGTACGTCAAAAACAAATGCAGAAATCTTAGATGAATTACTTACGAAATGGGAAGAAATGGGATACCGAATCTGTCCGATTTCAGAGCTGAAATAAAGATGAAATTATAAAATATTAGATGAAACAAAGATTGATTGACCACATATCTATATTATTGTATACTATTTGCGAAGGTAGTGTGAAAAGATATACTAACGCATGAAAGAACCATGCTAAGTATATCTAAGTTTCACAGTGTGAGAACTAATTCTAAGGAGCAAAAATACTGCTCCTAAGAATTACTAAATCTCACACAGGAAGAAGCCGCAAGCGTCTTCTTCTCATTAATTATTTGTACCGCATAAATTTGCATGACTAAAGCATGCAGATGGGTGTGAAAATTATAATCTTATGAATAGGGTATGGAGGTTAAGAATGAAGAAAGTTTGTCGGAGATTTTTGAGTTTAGTACTGGTTTTATGTACTGTTTTAACCGTTATGAATCCAGTTGTTGCAAATGCAGCAGGAAGTAAAGGAAGTAAAGTAAGTAAAGTAAGTAAAGCTTCTAATTATGGAGTGATTGTATTAGGCGACAGCAGAACAGAATACTTGAATTATTTTGCCACAAAGATGCCAAATGAATTTTTTGTATATGGTTATGGTATGGGATACGACTGGATGGTACTCGTTGGTATTCCACAGGTCAATCAGATCATGGCTTCCCATCCGGAATATAGCAGATGGAAAATTGTAAATTATATGGGGTATAATGATCCACAGAGAATTAATGAATATGTAGCCATGTATCAAACTATGCAGAGTACGACATGGGCAAACTGCCAGGTCTATTATATGTCGCTTGCAGCAGCAAATGACTCTAATTTGTACAATACGAACTTGAGAAATGGAGTAGCACCAGAGAATATGCAGAATACCTGGAATGCGGATGTCGTAGCATTTAACCAGCAAATATATGCACAATTTCCTTTCCAGTATATTGATATTTATACACCTATGTTAACAGCAGGATTCGCTCCAGAGGATGGCATTCATTATGCCAATGCACCCGCAAATGACTATATTATGACGCTGATGAGACTTGCAATAGGTAAATAAACGAAAGAGGAGCAGGTATAATTTATGAAGAAAGATCAGGAAGTAAGTGAGACAGAAATAAAAGATATCAGGCAAAAAAGTAATAGGAATATTTCAAGAGAACGAGCAAAAGTGCGGGTTTATGAAGAGGATAAAACGGAAGTATTATCTGACGCAGGGATTCACAATACAAAAAGAATTCGTACAAGAGCGGATGATTATGTGGAAAGTACCTTTCCAAAGCAGACCGTTGCATTAGTAGCGTTAGCCGTTATCGTTATCGCCAGTATCATCTGTGGTACAAAGGTTAGCGAAGTTTCCGTTGCGATTATTTGTGTCATCGTTTTTATCGAATTATTAATGGGATTTTTCCTTGGAAATTCTCCAGTGTTTGTATCCTTACTGCTTGTTGCAATCATGATGGTGATCGGCATTATGACAAAAACTGTAGAAGTGATTTTGCCGGGAATTGCAGTTTTTCTAGGAACAATATTAACTGTGAAAGAAAAAAATTGAGATTTGATTCTTATAAAGTTCATAAGATATGTAGATAGGGGTTGCATAATTGCAAGCCCTTTTTATATACTAGTAATTTATTTTTTGGTATTTCTTTTCGAAAACACTAATAATACCATAAAGGAGCATGGCAATCGAACATAGGATTACGATCGACATAAGCACTAAATCTAATTGGAAAACCTGGCTTCCATAGATAATCAGATAACCAAGACCGGCTCTTGCAGCGAGGAATTCTCCGATTACGACACCAACGAGTGCTAAACCAATATTTACTTTCATGGTACTAATAATGGTTGGAATATTACTTGGAAACACGACCTTAAAGAAAACGTCTCGTTTACTTCCGCCTAATGTATAGATTAGCTTTATTTTATCTTCATCGGTACTTGAAAAACCAGTATAGAGACTAATGATCGAACCAAAAATAGCAACAGAAATACCAGCCACAATGATGGTTTTCACATTTGCGCCTAACCATACAATGAAAAGTGGTGCAAGTGCTGATTTGGGTAGACTGTTCAATACAACCAGGTAAGGCTCTAAAACTTCTGATATGCAAGGCTTTAACCAAAGAGCCATTGCTGACAATAGACCTAAAACAATGACAAGAAAAAAGCTTACCAGTGTCTCAAGCAAGGTAACGGCAATATTTCGGAATAAGGAGTAGTCTAGAGATAGTTTAATGATTGTCTTTATAATTCTTCCAGGACTTGAAAAGAAAAAACTATCTATGATACCGTATTCTGCCGTTAATTCCCATTGGATTAAAAAGAATAGCAAAATAAAAAATCGGACCGAAATGATGGCCCTTCGTTTTATTTTTTGAGTTCTCACATATTCTTCCTGCTGATTTTTAACATAGCCTTTGTTATGATTCATTCGATATTTCATGGATTTAGCTCCTTCCATAACTTATTAAAATATTCCTTGAATTCGGGAGCATTTCTTGCTGCAAGCGGAGTTCTTTCATCAATTGAGAAGTTAATTGGAACAATATCTTGAATTGTTCCAGGTCTTTTTGTTAAAACAATCACTCTTTCCCCTAAACTTACGGCTTCAGAAAGGTCATGGGTAACAAGTAATGCCGTTTTATGTTCTTGCTTAATTATGGTATAAATGTCATCGGATACTTTTAGGCGGGTTTGATAATCAAGGGCAGAAAAAGGCTCATCGAGTAAAAGTAAATCTGGTTCCATTACAAGAGTACGAATGAGAGCTGCGCGTTGCCGCATTCCACCTGATAGCTCAGAGGGTTTTTTGTCCTTGAATTGATAGAGTCCATATTGCATCAACAATTTATCTGCTAATTCTATTTTTTCGGGTGTTAAGGAATGATTGATTTCAAGACCAAGGAGTATATTTTTACGTATCGTTCTCCATTCAAATAAGTGATCTCTTTGAAGCATGTAGCCAATACGGCAGCCATTGAATTCGATACTTCCTTCTTCTGGCTTAATAAGGCCGCAAATCAAGGAAAGAAGCGTTGATTTACCACAACCGCTTGGTCCTACAATTGCTACAAATTCTCCGGGCATGATCTGAAAGGTAATGCCTGCTAATGCAATTGTTTCACCACTCATGCTGTGATAAGAGACACCAATTTGATCTAGTGATAATACGGGAGTTGCTTTGCTTGTCATGTATTTCTCCTAAAACTTTTATTACAATATTGTATGCCAAGATTGAAAACACGGTGAAACTATGGTAATATTAAGTTTGCTTTTAATAAATTTGGAACGGAGATTCATATGGCACAATTATGGGGTGGGCGTTTTACAAAAGAAACGGACCAGTTAGTATATAATTTTAACGCATCGATATCCTTTGATCAAAAGTTTTATTCTCAGGATATTGCTGGAAGTATTGCACATGTGACAATGCTTGAAAAGCAGGGAATTCTTACAAACGAAGAAAAAATTGAGATTATTAAGGGTCTTTCCACTATTAAGGAAGATATTGAGAGTGGTAAGTTAAAAATAACAGAAGAGTATGAAGATATCCATAGCTTTGTTGAGGCAAATTTAATCGACCGGATTGGAGATGTTGGGAAAAAACTTCATACTGGGAGAAGCCGAAATGATCAGGTAGCACTTGATATGAAGCTTTATACAAGAGAAGAATTATTAACCGTAGATGCATTATTAAAGGAATTGTTGACTACATTAGTCAAAATCATGGAAGAGAATACGGAAACTTATATGCCTGGGTTTACCCATTTGCAAAAGGCTCAGCCGATTACATTAGCTCATCATTTAGGCGCTTATTTTGAAATGTTTAAAAGAGATCGTGGAAGATTAGCAGATATTTTTGAACGCATGAATTACTGTCCCTTAGGCTCTGGGGCACTGGCAGGGACTACTTATCCGCTTGATCGTGAATATGTAGCGCAGTTACTTGATTTTGAAGGTCCAACCTTAAATAGTATGGATTCTGTTGCAGACAGGGATTATTTGATTGAATTTTTATCTGCATTAGCTACCATTATGATGCATCTTAGCAGATTTTCAGAAGAGGTAATTATCTGGAATTCCAATGAATATCGTTTTATTGAAATTGATGATGCTTATAGTACGGGAAGCAGTATTATGCCTCAAAAGAAGAATCCTGATATTGCAGAACTTGTAAGAGGGAAAACAGGAAGAGTCTATGGTGCTCTTATGAGTCTTCTGACAACGATGAAGGGGATACCACTTGCCTATAACAAGGATATGCAGGAGGACAAAGAACTTGCATTTGACGCATTTGATACCGTAAAGGGATGTCTTGCATTATTTAATGGAATGTTATCGACGATTACCTTTCGAAAAGATGTAATGGAAAAGAGTGCAAGAAATGGATTTACCAATGCAACGGATGCAGCTGATTACTTAGTAAATCATGGAGTGCCGTTCCGGGATGCCCACGGAATTGTTGGAAGATTAGTGCTATACTGCATAGAAAAAAATATTGCACTTGATGATATGAGCCTTTCAGAATATAAAGAAATCAGTCCCGTTTTTGAAGAGGATATCTATGAAGCAATCAGTCTGAAGACCTGTGTGGAGAAGCGTCTTACCATTGGAGCACCTGGCAAGGAAGCAATGGAAAAGGTAATTTCAATTTATAAGGAATATTTAAAATGTAATTAGTCGGCTTTGCCGAACTAAAGGGTTAGGAGACAGGTGTCTGCTAACTCAATATATATAATGAGGAGAATGAAAAATGAGTGAAAAATTAAAAGTTGGTATCCTTGGTGGTACAGGTATGGTAGGCCAGAGATTTATTTCTTTATTAGAAAATCATCCTTGGTTTGAAGTAACAACAATTGCTGCAAGTCCAAGAAGTGCTGGAAGGACATATGAAGAAGCAGTAGGTGGAAGATGGAAAATGACAACACCAATGCCAGAAGCAGTAAAAAATATCGTAGTTATGAATGTAAATGAGGTAGAAGAAGTTTCTTCTAATGTTGATTTTGTATTCAGTGCAGTGGATATGACAAAAGATGAAATCCGTGCAATTGAAGAAGCTTATGCAAAAACAGAAACACCAGTTGTTTCTAACAATAGTGCACATAGATGGACTCCTGATGTACCAATGGTGATTCCAGAAATCAACCCTGAGCATATGGATGTAATCAAATCTCAGAAAGAACGCCTTGGAACAAAGAAAGGCTTTATTGCTGTAAAACCAAACTGCTCGATTCAAAGTTACGCTCCCGTATTGTTTGCATGGAGAGAATTTGAACCAGTAGAAGTAGTGGCTACTACCTATCAGGCAATTTCAGGAGCTGGTAAAACATTTAAAGACTGGCCAGAAATGGAAGGCAACATCATTCCTTATATTGGTGGGGAAGAAGAAAAGAGTGAACAGGAACCACTTAAAATCTATGGTAAAATAGAAGATGGAGTCATTGTAAAAGCAGAGCTTCCTAAAATTACAACGCAGTGTATCCGTGTACCTGTTTTAAATGGTCATACAGCAGCTGTATTTGTGAAATTCAATAAGAAACCTACCAAAGAACAATTAATTGAAAAATTAGTACAGTTCAAGGGCGTACCACAGGAATTAGATCTTCCAAATGCTCCAAAACAGTTTATAAAATATTTAGAAGAGGATAACCGTCCTCAGGTAACTATGGATGTTGACTATGAAAACGGAATGGGTGTTTGCATCGGACGTTTACGTGAAGATAGTATCTATGATTACAAATTTGTAGGATTGTCCCATAATACCGTACGTGGTGCTGCAGGTGGAGCCGTTTTATGTGCAGAATTATTGAAAGCGCAGGGATATATTACAAAGAAATAAAATCTACTTCAATAGGAGGTAATGATAATGGATGCGTTATATTATCAGGTAGATTTATTGAAAACACTCAATGATAAATTAACGAATAGAGATAGAATTAATCAGAAATTTTTAAACATTTCAGGTCATGCTTATTATTATTATAATTATACGGAGGAATATTTTGAATCCGTTGGAGATTGGAAAGAACTGGTCGGTATGCCTGTTGAAAGGTTTACCGACACAGAGCTTTTGTTTGAGTGTGTTAGAAATGAAGATCAATCGTTAATCCGTGAAGTGCTGGAGGCCGATTTAAATAATTTACATGAAATTACTAGAGAATTCTGTCTGAAAAATAATAAGGTCTGGCTAGATGGATCTGCTTATATTACATACGGAGAGAATGGGGAAGCTCTAGAAAAATATGTATGTTTTCGTAATATCACCAAATTCAAACAACAAAATGATGAATTAACCTATATGGCGTATTATGATTCTTTGACTGGACTTAACAATCGTAATTATTTCGTGAAACAACTAAGAGATATGATTGAAAAGGCAGAAGAACATGGTACGTCTGTTAGTGTTGCAATGGTTGACATAGACGATTTTAAAAAGATCAATGATAGTATTGGTCTAATTCTTGGGGATGAATTGATTCAGGATTTTGGTCAGTATTTAGGTGAATTTCAGAATAAGAGTACAATTATCGGACGTTTTGGTGCAGATGTATTTATTGTTGCAATTTATGACCCATGTGGAAGTAATACCATGGAACAGCTATACAGAAGTATTAAAAATCGAATCAGACGTCCATTTGTCCTTAGTAACCGCGATGAGATTTATATTTCTGTGAGTACAGGTGTTGCAGAATACCCGGATGCAGGCGAATCTAGTTTTGTTATTATTAAAAATGCAGAAATCTGTATGTTTAAGGCAAAGGAAGAAGTAAGAGGTGGAATCAAATACTTTGATCATGACATACTGGAAGAGTTTTTGAAGAATGTATCGATGGAGAAACGATTACGTTCTGCAATTGAAAATGAATGCTTTGAATTATATTTCCAACCACAATTTGACTGTAAAACAGGGAAACTCAGAGGAGCGGAAGCACTGATCCGCTGGCAGGATAAAGACGGATCGTTTATTAGTCCGGCAGAATTTATTCCGTTGGCAGAAAAAAGTGGTGGCATTATTCCGATTGGTAACTGGGTTTTAAAAGAAGCAATTATGACGTATGCATCATGGAAGAGACAGTTTTCCTTTGATGGAATTATGTCCATTAATATTTCTGCAATTCAACTAAGGAAAGATAATTTCTCCTCCCTTGTTATGAGTTTACTGAATCAATTTAATGTACAGGCTACTGATATAGAAATTGAAATCACAGAAAGTATTTTTATAGAGAATTTTGAAGAAGTGATTGAAAAAATGAATCTCCTGAGAGCCAATGGGATTCGTGTCTCTTTAGATGATTTTGGTACAGGCTTTTCCTCACTTTCTTACTTGAAGGATCTTCCAATCGACACTTTAAAAATTGACCGTGCCTTTGTAGATACTGCAATTTCTGATAGTTCTACAGGAATTATAACAGAGTCCGTTGTAAATATGGTCAAGAAACTTGGGCTTGAAACAGTTGCAGAGGGTGTGGAAACGCAAGAACAGTTTGAGTTTTTAAAGAAAATAGATTGTGATAATATTCAGGGATTCTTATTGGGAAAACCTATGTCAAGAGAAGACTTTGAAATACTGTTAATAAGAAAAGGGTAAAGATATGTTACTTGGAAGAAGTCAGGAGACAAAAAATCTTGAAACATATTACGAACGAGAAGGTAGTCAGCTAGTTGTCTTATACGGAAGAGAAAACGTAGGGAAAACTAGTCTGTTAATGGACTTTTGTAGGGATAAATCGTATTCTTATTATTTGGCCAGACCGTGTTCTGAAAAGGAACAATTATACCTTTGGTCAAAGGAAGTACAAAGTGACTTTAAAGCGTTCGATGTAGAATGTGAGTTTTCTTCTATTTTCTCAGCAATCACAACAGTAAAGAGTCCTAAAAAAATCATTGTGATTGATGAATTTCAATTTATTGTGAAAACAAGTACCCAATTTATGAAGGAAATCATAAATCTGATTCATAACGCGTGGAATAATCAGCCTGTTTTAGTTGTTTTATGTTCTTCTTCTATTGGATTTATTGAAAACACCATGGTATCAAAAATCGGACAAAGTGCTTATGAAATAACAGGGTTTCTAAAGGTCAAGGAATTGAATTTTCTTGATTTGGTAAGAAAATTTTCCAAGTATTCGGTTGAACAGTGTGTTGAGGTATATTCCATACTTGGGGGTGTTCCAGGACTGTGGCGGTATTTTAACCAGAACCTGAGTGTGAAAGAAAATATATGCCGTACCATTCTAAAGCAAGGTACAGTTTTATACGATGAGGCGAGACGATTTGTTTCAGAAGAGCTAAGAGAGCCTACCGTATATCATACCATTCTAGAGGCAATTGCATCCGGTGATGAAAAATTAAATGATCTCTATCTTAAAACAGATTATAGCAGGGCGAAAATAAGTGTCTACTTAAAAAATCTTATGGAGCTTGAAATTGTAGAAAAGATTTACTCGATTGATACGGCTGGCAGAGAAAATACAAAAAAAGGAATTTACCGTATTTCCAATCATTTTGTTTATTTCTGGTTTCGGTATCTTTTTCCGAACCTTTCAAAATTACAGTTGATGACGGAAGAGGAGTTTTACGATCAGTATATCGCGGATACTCTTCGCAATTATACAGCGAGCTCTTTTACGAGTGTATGTATGGAATATTTGAATCTTTTGAATCAATCAGGGAAATTAGAATTGAAATATCAAAGGGCGGGAAGCTGGGTCGGTAAAGTAGGAACGATTGATATTGCTGCCGTGAGTGATAGTGGGAAAACACTGGTTGGTATTTGCAACTGGGAACATAGCATTATGACATACGAAGATTATGAATGGCTCTTATTCTGTGCAGAACAGGCAAGAATGAATACTGATTATATTTATTTATTTACCGTTGGTGGATTTGATGAAAAACTGCATGCAGAATCAAAAATAAAAGGATACATTCATCTAATTGATTTATCGCAGCTTTAATTAGTGGATATTTGGAGAACTATATGGCAAAAACTTTATTTATTGCAGAAAAACCCAGCGTTGCCAGGGAATTTGCAAAAGCACTAAAATTAAAAACCCAGAACAGGGACGGGTATATGGAATCTGAAAATACCATTGTAACCTGGTGTGTGGGACATTTGGTTACCATGAGTTATCCAGAAGTGTATGATATTAAATATAAAAAATGGAGCTTTGCAACACTTCCATTCTTACCAGATCAATTCCAGTATGAAGTAATTGAATCAGCAAAAAAGCAATATCAGATTGTGAGTACTCTCTTAACAAGAGAGGATGTTTCTACTATTTATGTATGTACTGACTCTGGAAGAGAGGGAGAGTATATTTATCGTTTAGTGGAACAGCAGGCAGGTGTTACTGGTAAGGAACGAAAAAGAGTCTGGATTGATTCCCAGACAGAAGACGAAATCAGACGAGGAATTAAAGAAGCGAAGGATTTATCCTTTTATGATCATCTTGCAGATTCTGCATATTTGCGTGCAAAAGAAGATTATCTGATGGGAATTAATTTTTCCAGGGCGCTTACCCTACGATATGGAGATACTTTGGCAAATTTCCTGAAAACAAAATATACAGTTGTTTCGGTAGGACGTGTTATGACATGTGTTCTGGGAATGGTGGTTCGTAGAGAACGCGAAGTACGAGAATTTGTGAAAACGCCTTTTTATAGAGTTCTTGGCGCGATTAATCTCCATGGTCGAGATTTTGAAGGAGAATGGAAAGCAGTAAAAGGTTCAAAGTATGAAAATTCTCCCCTGCTCTATAAAGAAAATGGGTTTAAAGAACGAAAAGATGCAGAACAATTAATCAGTGAACTGAGCACAAAGCAGCCGATCATAGGAATTATTGATGTGGTAGATAAGAAAAAAGAGAATAAAAATGCTCCTTTGCTCTATAATTTGGCAGAGCTTCAAAATGATTGTTCGAAATTCTTTAAAATCAGTCCCGATGAAACCTTGAAAATCATACAGGAACTCTACGAGAAAAAACTCGTTACCTATCCAAGAACCGATGCCAGAGTCTTATCAACGGCGGTAGCAAAGGAAATCGATAAGAACATCAGAGGACTATTAAATTATCCATTGGCAAACGAATTTGCACAGGAGATTTTAAATGATGGACTTTATAAAGGAATTGAAAAGACGAGATATGTTAATGATAAGCAGATTACCGATCATTATGCGGTCATACCAACAGGACAGGGCTTAGGTGCCTTAAATTCGCTGAATCCAACTGCGGTAAAAGTATATGAGATTATTGTTCGTAGATTCTTATGTATCTTCTTTAAACCTGCTGTTTATCAAAAGGTAAGCCTTGTAACCAAGGTAATTACCGAGGAAGAACCACAAATGGAGGAGCGTTTATTTGCTAATTTTAAGGTAATGATTGAGGAAGGGTACCAAAAGGCATCCAGGTTTTCTTTTGCCAAAAAGAAAGAGGAGGCTTCTGTAAATAGCGATAGTGAGAATGGTTCCAGGACAGAAGAAGAGGAAGAGAACAAAATTGATGTTGAGTTTTTAGAAGTATTTAAACGACTAAAAAAGGGAGATGAGATTCCAATTGATGGATTTCAGGTAAAAGAGGGGGAAACCTCTCCACCGAAGCGTTATAATTCAGGAAATCTTATTTTGGCAATGGAAAATGCGGGACAGCTGATTGAAGATGATGAGCTTAGGGCACAAATCAAGGGAAGTGGAATTGGTACCTCTGCAACAAGAGCCGAAATACTAAAGAAATTAGTTACAATTAAATACTTGAATTTAAATAAAAAGACACAGATCATCACACCTGCATTATTAGGGGAAATGGTTTTTGATGTAGTAAGCTACTCCATCCCCCCACTTTTAAATGCAGATTTAACTGCAAGCTGGGAAAAGGGTCTGACTCAGGTTGCAGAAGGCCAGATTACATCAGATGAATATATGAAAAAACTGAATCAGTATGTTGCAAGAAGAACAGAAATCGTTAAGGATTTAAAAAATCAGGGTGATTTACGTCAATTATTTCAATATGCATCAGGTTACTATTCAGCAAATAAGAAATAAAGGAGAAATTTTATGAAAGAGGCTACCATTAAGGAATTATATAATTTAGATGAAACGATCGCAGTAAAGCTGTTTGAAGGTGTTACCTATCCATGGGAGGTTCTGCCTAAGATTTCAGAGTTTATTGTAAAACTTGGGGAAACACTTGATCCATCCGAATATGATAAAAAGGGGGAAAATATCTGGATTGCAAAATCGGCGAATGTTTTTCCAAGTGCATATATCAACGGACCCTGTATTATTGGAAAAAAGGCAGAGGTTAGGCATTGTGCTTTTATCAGGGGAAATGCCATAGTCGGAGAGGGAGCAGTTGTTGGAAATTCAACAGAGCTTAAGAATGTAGTTCTATTTAATAAAGTCCAGGTGCCTCATTATAATTACGTTGGAGATTCCATTCTTGGTTTTTGTGCACATATGGGGGCAGGCAGTATTACCTCAAATGTGAAATCGGATAAAACCTTAGTTGTTGTAAAGTCAAAGGATGAAAAGATTGAAACGGGATTGAAAAAATTTGGTGCGATGCTCGGGGACCACGTAGAGGTTGGATGCAATTCCGTTCTGAATCCTGGAACGGTAGTTGGCAGAAATGTAAGTATCTATCCTACGTCCTGCGTAAGAGGTGTGATTTTGGAAGGAAGTATCTACAAAAAACAGGGAGAAATCGTAGCTAGAGTGTAGTGAGGATTGTGAAAAGTATTTGATTTGACAGGTAAAAATAAAATGTGTTATGATGCATGAGAAGTCCATAGGCGGATAAAGCCTATGGACTTTGTCATTTTCTAACATTGACGGCAGAGTAAAATGGTTGTATTATGTAACAGACTTATACTTATACGCTTTAAAGTTATAAAGTGTTTAAGCAAAAGAGATTCTTTACATAAAACGTTTGTTTTACAAAGAAGAAGGAGGAGAATTATGAAAAAATTATTAGCAATGTCTATGGTACTTACTATGACAGCAACGTTATTAGCTGGCTGTGGAAGTACAAGTACATCACCAGATGCAGCAGGTGATACAGCAGAAGTGGAAAGCACAGAAGCAGTTGAGGAAACAGCAACAGAGGCTGTGGCAGAAGAAACCGTAACAGATGGGGAAAAAACTTATAAAATCGGAGTCATCCAGTTAGTGGAGCATGCAGCTTTAGATGCTTCGAATCAAGGTTTTGAAGCAGCTTTAAAGGAATCAGGACTTAAGTATGAATTAGATCAGCAGAATGCACAGGGCGATCAAAGTGCATGTGCTACCATCGCTTCGAAATTAGTAAATGATGGAGATGATTTGATTTTAGCAATCGCAACTCCAGCAGCACAGGCGGTTGCAGCAGAAACAACAGAAATTCCGATTGTTGTAACAGCAGTTACCGATCCAGCAGATTCCGGACTTGTAGAATCCAATGAAGCACCGGGTGGAAATGTCACAGGTTCTTCTGATTTAACACCTGTAAAGGAACAAATCGATTTATTAAAAAAATTACTCCCTGAAGCAAAAAAAGTGGGTATCCTATACTGTACAGCAGAATCTAATTCAGAGATTCAGGCAACGATGGCAAAGGATGCAATCACAGCAGCTGGAATGGAATATGAAGAGTATACCGTATCAAGCTCAAATGAACTTCAACAAGTTGTAGAATCAGCAGTTGGTAAAGTAGATGCATTATATGCACCAACTGATAATACGATTGCTGCAGGAATGGCAACGGTTGCCATGGTAGCAAATGAAAGCAAATTACCAGTGATCTGTGGCGAAGAAGGTATGGTGGATGCAGGCGGTTTAGCTACCTACGGAATTGATTACTATCAGTTGGGCTACAAAGCTGGACAGATGGCAGTGAAAATCTTAAAGGGTGAAGCGAAACCCGCCGATATGCCAATTGAATACTTAGAGGCATCACAATGTGCATTAAAAACAAATCAGGAAACTGCGGATGCACTTTCCATTGATTTATCAGTTTTAAAATAATCTTCAAATGAGTATATAAATAAGCAGAGGGGGAAGAATACTTCCCTCTTATCTGCTTTTTCATTTAATTTTTCTTTATAACGTAAGGAGGTAACAATAGCTATGGGTGGAATGTTATTAGCTATGCAGGGAGCAGTTTCCCAGGGAATTCTCTGGGGCATTATGGTACTAGGTGTCTATATCACCTATAAAATACTTGATATTGCTGATTTGACAGTGGATGGAAGCTTCGCATTAGGCGGATGTATTTGTGCATTGTTAGTAGTTGAGAAAGGAATGAATCCGATTCTTGCGCTGTTTATCGCCACACTTGGTGGAGTACTCGCAGGAGCTGTTACGGGTTTTTTGCATACCGTATTTGATATTCCAGCAATTTTAGCTGGTATCTTATCACAGATTGCTTTATGGTCCATCAATTTGAGAATTATGGGAAAGAGTAATATCCCTTTGTTAAAAGTAGATACCATTAATACACTATTAATGGATGCTACGGGCTTATCCCAGTCCCAGTCCACATTAATCATTGGTATTCTGATTGCGATACTTATGATCTTTCTTTTATATTGGTTTTTTGGGACAGAGATTGGAAGTGCACTTCGGGCGACTGGTAATAATGAGGCGATGATTCGTGCGTTAGGAGTTAATACAAAGAAAACAAAAATGCTTGCATTAATGATTAGTAATGGACTGGTAGGTTTATCTGGCGCACTTGTCTGCCAAAGCCAAAAGTACGCAGATATTGGAATGGGTACAGGTGCCATTGTTATTGGTCTTGCTGCTATTGTAATTGGAGATGTTTTATTGGGAAGACTTCGTTCCTTTGGAAGCAAATTAGCCTCTGCAATCATTGGCTCTATCGTTTATTTTTTGATTCGTGCGATTGTTTTGCAGTTAGGAATGGATGCAAACGACATGAAATTATTATCGGCGACGATTGTAGCATTGGCTCTTTGTATTCCCGTATCCATTGAACGTTTTAAAAATAAACGTGCCTATCGTAAGGGAGGTCCGGTATGTTAACTTTAAAAAATGTATATAAAACTTTTAATAAAGGAACAATTAATGAGAAGATTGCTTTACAAGGCGTAGATCTGCATCTGGATTCTGGTGATTTTGTTACGATTATCGGTGGAAATGGTGCTGGAAAATCGACCATGCTGAATATGATTGCCGGAGTCTATCCAATTGATGCGGGTGAGATTATTCTTGCAGGCGATGATATTTCTACAAAGGCAGAGCATACGAGAGCAATCTACTTGGGACGCGTGTTTCAAGATCCCATGTTAGGTACTGCGGCTGGAATGGAAATAGAGGAAAACTTAGCACTTGCATACCGCAGAGGTCAGACACGCACCTTGAAATGGGGAATTACCAAGGAAGAAAAAATCTTATATCATGAAAAGTTAAAAATCTTAGGACTTGGACTGGAAAACAGAATGAGCTCCAAAGTGGGTCTGTTGTCTGGTGGACAAAGACAGGCATTAACACTTTTAATGGCATCGTTACAAAAACCAAAGCTCTTATTACTCGATGAGCATACGGCAGCACTTGACCCTAAGACTGCAAAAACAGTTTTAGAGTTAACGGAGAAAATTGTAGAAGAGAATCAACTGACAGCATTGATGGTAACCCATAATATGAAGGATGCAATCCGTATGGGAAACCGACTCATTATGATGCATGAAGGAAGAGTGATTTACGATGTAAAGGGTGAAGCAAAGAAAAATCTTCATGTCAGTGATCTGCTTGCGAAGTTTGAAGAAGCAAGTGGAGGAGAATTCGCAAATGACAGGATGATGCTTTCTTAAATAATTAGAGAGCAGACCCTTGCAATTTTAGACGAAATATGAGAAAATAGGCACTAGCGATAATTTTGATAATAATTTATCAAATTAATCAATATAATTTTTCAATTTTTGAAAGGAGATTTCACATGATCTATTCTAAAGAAGTGGAAGAAATGTGTACAGTAGCACAGGGCGTTAATCACGGTTGTGCTCCTATCCCAGAAGAAGCAAAATGGGTAAAAGCAAAAGAAATTAAAGATATTTCTGGTTTAACACACGGTATTGGCTGGTGTGCACCTCAACAGGGAGCATGTAAGTTAACACTTAACGTAAAAGAGGGACTTATTCAGGAAGCTTTAATCGAAACAATCGGTTGCTCAGGAATGACTCATTCTGCTGCTATGGCTGCAGAAATTTTACCAGGAAGAACACTTTTAGAAGCATTAAATACGGACTTAGTATGTGATGCTATCAATACAGCTATGAGAGAATTATTCTTACAGATCGTTTATGGACGTACTCAGAGTGCTTTCTCAGAAGACGGACTTCCAATCGGTGCTGGTCTTGAAGATTTAGGAAAAGGACTTCGTTCTCAGGTTGGTACTATGTATGGTACTTTAAAGAAAGGTCCTCGTTACCTTGAAATGGCTGAAGGCTATGTAACAGGAATCGCTTTGGATGCTGAAGATCAGATTATCGGATACAAATTCGTATCTCTTGGTAAAATGACAGACTTCATCAAAAAAGGTGATGACCCAACAACTGCTTACGAAAAAGCTTGTGGACAATATGGACGTGTTGCTGATGCAGTAAAGATTATTGACCCAAGAACAGACGAAGTACAGAAATAGGAAGAGGAGGAAACTTAAAATGGCTTTATTTGAATCATATGAAAGACGTATTAAACAAATCAATGAAGTATTGAACAGCTATGGAATTTCTTCCATCGAAGAAGCTGAAAAGATTACAAAAGATGCTGGTCTTGATGTATACAAACAAGTAGAAGGCATTCAACCAATCTGTTTTGAAAATGCAAAATGGGCTTATATTGTAGGTGCTGCCATTGCAATTAAAAAAGGCTGTAAAAAAGCATCTGAGGCTGCTGCAGCTCTTGGAGAAGGATTACAGGCTTTCTGTATCCCTGGTTCTGTTGCGGATCAACGTAAAGTTGGTTTAGGACATGGTAACCTTGGTAAAATGTTATTAGAAGAAGAAACAAAATGTTTTGCTTTCTTAGCTGGACACGAGTCATTTGCAGCTGCAGAAGGTGCGATTGGTATCGCAGAAAAAGCAAACAAAGTACGTAAAGATCCTCTTCGTGTTATCTTGAATGGTCTTGGAAAAGATGCTGCTCAGGTTATTTCAAGAATCAACGGATTTACATTTGTTGAAACAGAAATGGATTACTACACAGGAGAAGTTAAAGAAGTTTATAGAAAATCTTTCTCTGAAGGACTTCGTGCTAAAGTTAACTGCTATGGTGCAAACGATGTAACAGAAGGCGTTGCAATCATGCACAAAGAAGGCGTTGACGTATCGATCACAGGTAACTCAACAAACCCAACAAGATTCCAGCATCCAGTTGCAGGAACTTACAAAAAAGAATGTATCGAACAGGGTAAAAAATACTTCTCAGTAGCTTCTGGTGGTGGTACAGGCCGTACACTTCATCCAGATAACATGGCTGCTGGTCCTGCTTCTTATGGTATGACAGATACTATGGGACGTATGCATTCTGATGCACAGTTCGCTGGATCTTCCTCAGTACCTGCTCATGTTGAAATGATGGGTCTGATCGGCGCTGGTAACAACCCAATGGTTGGTATGACAGTTGCTGTAGCTGTTTCTATCGAAGAAGCTGCAAAGGCTGGTAAATTCTAAGAATTGTAGAAATTAATAATAAAAAATGGGACACACTGCTTTGAAAAACTTCATGCAGTGTGTTTTTTTTGTATTTTTGAAAAAAACCCTCAAAAACACCCCCAAACTACCCTTTTGCGGAGTGGCTTTTTAGATAAATATATGGTAATATTTTCATGAATTTGGAAATTTGAAGCTTATCTAAATATATAAAAAGTGTGAAATAAGAAAGTAGATTTTGGGCACAAGTATTTAAGGTGCGAGTTTATCCCACCAAAAAAAGAGTATGGTCGAAAATGTCAGCTTGTACAGTATTGTTTTTGTAAAAGCTGTAAGGCTT
>JAQUUB010000174.1 GCA_028694115.1 Lachnospiraceae bacterium | reverse complement strand
GTGGCTCTCTCGGAGCAGTCCGGGCGTGAAGTCATTGCGGCTATGCGGGATTTGCAGCCTATGCCAATTCTAATCCTTTCGGAGAGTGCCAGCACACAGGAACGAGTGGCGGCTCTCAATCATGGTGCTGATGATTTCCTTGCAAAACCGTATGAACTGAACGAATGTCTTGCCAAAGCACAGGCGCTTCTTTGTCGCTACACGGAGCTAAACCATATTGCGGAGCGTGGATATGCTGTTGTAAGCCATGATAAGCTGTTGCTGGATACTGTTCGTCGTACTGTTTTGGTGGAGGGTGAGGAGGTTGCTCTTTCCAAAAAAGAGTTTGATGTGTTGCACTATCTTTTGAAGAACAGAAACCGTGTGCTTACATACGAGCAAATTTATGAAACTGTCTGGAATGACATCTATATGGAGGACAAGTCCACCATCTTTTTTCAGATTAAGCAGCTCCGGCGTAAGCTGGGTGTCCCGGAGCTTATAAAGTCCGTACATGGGATTGGATACCGCATCAGCTGCGGCAATGAGTAACAATAAAAGCCATACTGAAATCTCTACAAAATCTCTAAATTTACTTCGTGTTATCTCAAAACAGCACTGTATAATCATACCTATCTCGTAGGGAATGATGTAGTGCTGTTTTTTTGTTTTGTGCAGCAAAAAGCCAGTGGGCAAGGACTTCTCCTCACCCGCTGGCTTATTTCGTTTCCATGCGCTCAACAAGCTCACTCAATTATCCAGCAAAGTGACAAGTTGAAAGAATACATTTAGGCTTGAGGTATATTAAATGTTTGAGCGTTCTTTATGAAATCTTCAAATTTATAGGTTATCTTATTACCATAACGAAAAGAAAGGATATTAAAACATGAATATGATTTTAGAAACCACCAACCTTTGCAAAAATTTCAAAGGACAGATGGCAGTCAACAATGTGTCGTTGCACATAAGAAGAAATTCCGTCTACGGCCTGCTGGGACCTAACGGAGCTGGTAAATCTACAACTCTGAAAATGATTACAGGAATTTTGAAGCCGACTTCGGGGACTATCCTTTTTGACGGTCAGCCATGGAAACGGGATGCACTCAACGAGATTGGAGCATTGATTGAGATGCCCCCGCTGTATGAAAATCTGACGGCATACGAAAATTTGAAAGTCAGGACAACACTTCTCAGTCTGGATGATAACCGAATTAAAGAAGTGCTGGAAATTGTTCGTCTGACTGATACTGGGAAAAGAGAGCCGGACAGTTTTCGCTTGGCATGAAGCAGCGGCTTGGAATTGCGATTGCGTTGCTGAACAATCCGAAGCTATTGATTTTGGATGAGCCAACTAATGGTCTTGACCCGGTTGGCATTGAAGAACTTCGTGAACTGATTTGCTCATTTTCGGCTAAGGGCATTACGGTGATTCTGTCCAGCCACATCCTGTCTGAGGTGCAACAGACTGCAGACCATATAGGCATTATTGCAGGTGGCTCTCTGGGATATGAAGGTGAACTTCATTCCGGAGAAGATTTGGAACGGCTCTTTATGGATGTTGTAAAGAACAATCGCAAGGAGGGGTAATCAATGAAATATCTTAAATCAGAACATCTTAAATTTAAGCGCACAATTTCCAATAAGCTGCTTTGGATTGCACCACTTTTCACAGCCCTTTTTGCTTGGATTTGCGGAGGCTTTTTGGGATTTCAATATATGACTTTTTACTGGTGGTATGCGTTCCTTCTTCCGGGTACGATAGCTATTCTCTGCGCCCTTTCCCATCAGAAAGAAGAAAGAGCTGGAAAATACTATGCTGTGTTTTCCTTACCGCTGAACCTCAAAAAATTTGAAACTGCAAAAGCAATCGTTCTGATCGAGAAGTTGGTCATTTCAGCTTTGTTTCTGGCGGTATTTGCTTCAATCGGTAATCTGATTTCTCCTGCAACAGCCGTATATTCTATAAGGCAAAACATTTTAGGCAGTCTTGGAATTGCGCTTGCGTCAATATGGCTAATCCCTTTGTGCCTGTATTTAACCCGCAAGACAGGAATGGTACTGCCGATTATTCTCAACTCTATTCTTGGAATTTCCGTCCCGACAATGTTGGGTAATAGAATGATTGGTTGGCTGTGCCCGTACTGTTGGGCGGCAAAGCTGGCAGAGCCGCTTATGGGAATAAAAGTTAACGGAACTTTCTCTGGTAATAGTTTCTTTTCGGGTACAATTTTGCTGGCGTTGTTTCTGTCTGTTCTCCTGTTTGGCGTCATTGCTTATTTGGATGCGAAAGATTTTGAAAACAGGAGGTGCAGTAAATGGGGCTAATTTCAGCAATTTGTTCGGAACTTGCAAAGTTAAAACACACTTCATTTTGGAAGGTTCATATAATAATGCCTGTGGCTGGAGCATTCATCTTTGTGCTTTACTTCATGCTCTATGATAGCGTGGATGACATGAAAAAGCTCAAACTGATTTTAGAAATTACAGCAACTATGTTTCCGCTACTTATTGGATTGATTGTCAGCTTGAATGTATTACAGGAAGAACGGGCGTCTCACTTTCAAACGCTTCTGGCTGTTCCTCGGAGGGGAAGAATATTTTTGGCAAAGCTGGTCGTGTTGTATGGGAGTGGAACTGCTGCGTTAGGATGTTTGTATGCGCTCTTTCTGCTTGGTCTTGGATTAACTGGCCAGTTTGAAGAAATCAATATCTGCTTACTGGTACAAGCGATGATAGGGATAGCTTTAGGAAATCTTATCATCTATGTGTTACATCTGTTTTTAAGCTTAAAATTCGGATTTGGAGTTTCTCTATTTTGGGGCATTTTTGAGAGTTTGCAGATAATCATGTACAGTAACATTGAACTGAAAGGAGCTGCCCGGTATATTCCTTTTGCATGGTCTATTAGCTGGGGACATGATGTACTTAATCAAACATTAGGACGAAATGGAGTTGAGTGGGTGCTGTCGATGCTCTTAACTGTCTGTGCTTTGTTGGCAGCTATTAAATGGTTTATTCATTGGGAAGGGAGAAAAAATTATGAATAAAAAATTCGGATTTGTTGGAGTGTTTATCATAGCGGCGATGTGTGGGCTACTTGCTGGGTGTTCTCTTTTGCAGGAGAAAATCAATGAATACTCCAGCGGCAAGGAGCCTTGCTCTTTGAATACTGAAAATGTAACGCAGTTTTTCTATCAATCAGAAAGTTATACTATTTTGGATGAAACGGTTTCCAATGCCAGTTTGGGGGATTGGATTGGTTATATCAGGCAGCTTGTCGCAATAGACAGAAATGGTAAAATCCTTATGCAAGAAGATATTGAAAAAGCGACTTTTCAGAGTTTGGCCGATTTAGCAGACAGAACCCCGGATGCGGCATATCTGATTCCGTTTCTTAATGTGTACGCTGCTCCTAACGATGTCACATACTTGATTGTGGATGCAAACGGCGGCTATCATAAGGCCATTTCCACAGATGCGCTTACTGACGATATGTCTATTTTTGATTTTACATCTGAAAAACAAACCGTTAGCGGGAAGTTTGAAATTAACACCAATAATGCAACACAGTTGATTTGTGATGATGTCGTTTATCAGGTGACTTCGGAGATTGTGCCGGATCATCAATTGAGTAATTATCTGGCTATTCTTGCACAGAACATCACCTTTGATGCAGACACAGGAAAACCGCTCACAAAGGATGAACTAAACAAAGTAGATTGGTCTGGAACCGGAAGCGCAAAGCGCGAAAACTGGTTTTATAAAGATGTTTATGAAGTTTCCGGCATTGCAACCACCGAAGCCGTGGCAGTAAAGGTAAACAACAAATACTATCTGGCAACAGCACAGTAATTTTTTTCACACTTGTGCAGATGCGGTATACTTATACTATGGATTTTACTGAAAGGAGGCGGTGTTATGGCAATGATTCTTGCTGTTGATGATGAAACTCCTATCTTGGAGCTTATTAAAAACGGCTTACAGAAAGATGAATATATTGTTTCAACCTATGCGGCGGCAGAACTGGTTCCGTTGGATAAACTGGGACGATATGATTTGATTATTTTGGATATTATGATGCCGGGTATGGACGGCTTCACATTTTGTAAAAAGATACGCTCTTTGGTGGACTGTCCCATTTTATTCTTAACAGCAAAGACAATGGAGAATGATGTTACCTTTGGCCTTGGTCTTGGTGCCGACGATTATCTTGCAAAGCCTTTCCGCATTGCAGAGCTGCGAGCCAGAGTTAATGCACACCTGCGTCGAGAGAGCCGGGAGCGACATACTTCCCTCATATTTGATAGAATTAAGCTGGATTTATCTGCAAAAGAACTTCAAGTAGATGGCGTGCCAGCAACCTTGACGAAAAGCGAATATCTAATTTGTGAATATCTTGCTCGGAACAAGGGACAAGTATTTTCAAGGGAACAGATTTATGAGGCTGTTTTCAGTCTGAACGGGGATAGTGATAATTCCACTATCTCAACCCATATCAAAAATATTCGTGCAAAGCTGAGTAAACTGGAAATACAGCCGATTACAACAGTTTGGGGGATTGGATACAAATGGGAGTGAAGAAAAGAATCACACTTAAAACTGCTTTTTGGAAATTTTTGATTATGCTGCTTGTGGGGCTGTCATTGGCAGTAGCTATTCCTTTTGGCACGCTCTTGCTTAGTACAACCTTTGACATTATATCTTATGCTGATTACTCGGAACGAAGTGTTCAGGAAATTGCACCGATTATCGCAACAACACCAGATTTAACGGAAATAAAGTTGCCCGCAGGGTGTAAATATCTTATCTTGAATAAGAACTATCAAGTCGTCGAAACTACCCTTGAAGGCGATAATCTGGAACGGGCTATGGAGTACGCAACGACCGGAGTAATAGATAGACGCCTAAACAGGCAGTATTTGCTTGTTACTCGTGAGAATGAATTGGTCATTCTTCAATACTATATCGGTTCCCAATTTACGGATGAATGGATGAATGAGCATTTGCCATCACCAGAAATCCTATTGTATGTTCTGATTGGTTTGAATTGTGTTTTTGTGTGCGCTTTTCTCACAACTAGATTTGCAAAAAACCTTCGGTCACAACTTTCTCCACTTTATACGGCTACGGCAGAAGTAGCACAGCAAAATCTTGATTTTGAAGTGGAACATTCAAAAATCAGGGAATTTGAAGAAGTGCTTTTATCATTTTCAAGTATGAAAGAAAGTCTGAAAACTTCATTGGAACAGCAATGGAAAGCTGACCAGATACAAAAGGAACAAATTGCAGCATTGGCTCACGATTTGAAAACGCCGCTAACCGTCATTCAAGGAAATGCAGATTTGATTAGTGAGACGAATTTGGATGCAGAGCAGCAGCAATGCGCTGACTATATTATTAGTAGTTCTGAAAAAATGCAGAGTTATATTAGGGCACTGATTGATATATCCAAAGCAACAATAGGTATTCAATTTCATAGTGAGACAGTTGATTTTCCAGATTACTTAAAACAGCTTGAGCTGCAAATGATTGTTCTTTGCAAATTAAGTGAAATTCAACTAGAAACCAAAATGAAGATTATTCCACAACAGCTTACAGTAGATAAAACCCTTCTGGAACGAACAATTATGAATATACTTAATAATGCTTTGTACTATTCGCCGCAAGAAGGGACAATCTATGTGTATATTTCCACGGTTGGCAGCTTTGTACAAATATCCATCGTTGATGAAGGAAAAGGGTTTTCGCAAGAAGCCTTGCTTCATGCCAAAGAACAATTCTATATGTCCGATCAAAGTCGTCATGTAGAAATGCACTATGGCATGGGACTGTATATAGCCGACTCTATTGTGGAACAACATGGTGGGCAGCTTATTTTAGAAAATTCACTGAAAACAGGCGGGGCAAAGGTTACGATACAAATTCCCTGTTAATAATTGAGCGGCTTTTCGGAGCCGTTCTTTTTTGGCCAATCTTTATGAAATCTTCAAAAAGTCATATTAGTATAATCTGTAGAAAAGTTTAAAAGAGCGACAGCAAAATGCCGCCCTTGTCCGAAAAGAAGGGTATACACGTATGAGCAGATTTATGAAGCAGTATGGGGAGAAGATTGAGCCGGATGAGAGCTTTCCGCAGTACATAGAAAATATTCGTGGAGTGGGGTATCGGTTCAATGCTGGAGCAGGAGAAAAATGAAAAATTCTCGCCTGCTCTTTTAACGTCCAAGAGAATGACATTTTACCATCCAGTTCAATGAAGTTAAGAGTCCCCTTGTCAGTCATCTAACGGTCATCTGGCGGAAAGTAGTAGGTTGCTTGACAAAATTGTTATCCTGTATTAACATAAATACAGGAATCTATTAGGAGGTACAGTTGGATGGAGGAAATCATAACTAAATGTGAAGGAATATTTAATTTGTATAATGAATTGAACAACTTAATTGACGGACAATTAAGAAGTTATAATGATATTTTACTTTATCCTTCTGAAATTCATATGCTTGCGCTCATTGAAGATAATCAGGATTTGAATGTAACGGAACTTG
>JAQUUB010000048.1 GCA_028694115.1 Lachnospiraceae bacterium | reverse complement strand
GCATGAGTAGAAACATTATCCTCATCTTTTTTCACAGATAGCTTATTATTAAATACTCTGACGAAAAGATGAAGATAATAATTCTATGAGGATAAGCCGCATTATCCCAACATGAAGATAAACTGGTTATACGGATATGCGAAAATCCATCGATGGTCTTTGCAGTATTATTTATCAACAATTTAAAGATGAGCCCAATTGTACATCCATCTATCTTTTTTGTGGAAAACGATGTGATCGGATCAAGATTCTTTTACGCGAACCAGATGGTTTTGTATTACTCTATAAAAGATTGGATGTTACAAGTGGTAGATTTCGTTGGCCTAGAGATAGTTCTGAGGTAAAACCTATTTCTTGGAAGCAGTTTGATTGGCTAATGGATGGACTCGAATTAGAACAGCCGAAAGCTATAAAAACCGCGTAAAATCGGTCTTTTTAGTGGAAATTCTCTCGTTTTTATGGTATACTTTTCTTAGTAAACTAAGGAGCAAACGTGTGAATAAAGGTAGTAAAGACATCCAATTTTTTGAGTTAAAGGATACGATTCTACAATTAAATAAAACCATTGAAACATTAAACCAAACCATTGCAAAACAACAGGCGGATAATGATAATCTAAGAGCCGAATTAGCATGGTTTCGTCAAAAAATGTTTGGTGCTTCTAGTGAACGCTATCAAACGAACATGGAAGGACAACTAAGTTTATTTGAGTTATCTGTTGAAGATGAGAAACCACTGGAACTTATTGAACCTGAAATTGTTTCATTACCTAAAAAAGTACGGAAGAAAAAGCCTACCCTAAAAGAACAATTCAAAGATATTCCGGTGAAGCAAGTCCTAGTAGACACGCTATCGCATGATGAAAAAATATGTTCTATTTGTGGGGTCGAAATGACACCCATTGGAACAGAAATCATTCGTAGTGAGATTGTTTATACACCACCTAAGTTAGAACGAATTGAATATCTTGCAACTACTTATTCTTGCCCCACATGTAAGGATACGGAAAATCCTCAGTTTGTCAAAGATAATGGTAGGAAAGCATTAATACCAGGAAGTTATGTATCGGAATCTCTATTAGCATATATATTATATAGAAAATATGGATTATTTATCCCCCTCTACCGTCAGGAAAAAGATTTTTTGCAACTACAAGCTCCGATTTCCCGGGCATCCATGGCAAATTGGATTATTGAGGCAACCATGCAATACCTGAAACCAATGTATGATTATTTTCATCATGAATTGGAAAAGCGTAGATTTTTTATGATGGATGAAACACCAATCCAAGTATTACATGAAGAGGGGCGTAAAGCACAAACAAAATCTTATTTCTGGGTTTTACGTACAGGAGAAGATGGATTAAGTCCTATTATACTTTTTCATTATACGCCTACAAGAGCGGGCGATAATGCATCCCATTTTCTTAAGGAAATGGAACCAGGATTTTACTTAATGACCGATGGATATCAAGGCTATAATAAGGTAGCTGGCATGAAACGTTGTTGTTGCTATGCACATGTCAGAAGATACTTTTTAGAATCCATTCCCAAGGGACAAGAAAAAGACTTTACCCATCCCGGTGTACAAGGTGTACTATATTGCGATAAACTCTTTGCGTATGAAAGAACCTATAAAGAAAAAGGACTTTCTTATAAGCAAATCCAAAAACGACGTCTCAAAGATCAAAAACCAATCGTTGAGGGCTTTTTGTCATGGAGTAAACAAGTAACGCCTGGAACAAGCAGTAAATTAAAGAAAGCTCTTTTTTACCTTCAAAATCGTGAAAATGATCTCATGACGTATTTCGAAGATGGGCGTTGCAGCCTAAGTAATAATCTAAGTGAAAACTCTATTCGTCCTGTTACCGTAGGACGGAAAAATTGGCTTTTTTCTGATTCGCCTGAAGGCGCCAATGCCAATGCCTTATGTTTAACCATTGTAGAAATGGCAAAAGCCTATCAACTAAATTTGTATGAATATTTAAATCTATTATTAACTAAACGCCCCAATAAAGATATGTCAAATGAAGAATTATCAAAATTGGCTCCATGGGACGAAGAAGTACAAAATTTCTGTAGAATTAATTAGTCCAGGAATCCTTAGTGGAATCTTGGATTTTTTATACCCTTAAATAAAGCGGTTACGCTTGATCTATTGTGTTTGCTTTAAAGCGATTTATCACTTCTTTTCCCAATGTACCTGATTGCGCTGAGGCAGTATCCACAATTTTATTATAATCAGCAATACTTTTCTGAGTAATTGCATGTAGCGCATCATCAGATAATTTTAAATGAACACCACCCCTATTTGTTGTAGCTTTTTTAGAAGCTTCATTCACAACCGATGCTGTAGTTGTACTTTGTCCGGTTTGATTATTTTGTTTTCCTGCCGTATCTGTTTTTTGTTCCATATTTGTGGCTGATTCTACTGGCGCATTTTGTGACGTTGGCGCTTTTTGCATCATTGGCATTTGTTCAAACGTTAGCGGTTTATTTGGCGACGCTGGTAAATTGGCATGTAACGTTGCCAATTTGGCATGTGACGCTGGTCCGTGATTTACTAAGTTTAAGATTGTTCCCATAATATCATCCTCCTTGATTATTCCTTTGTCAATTAGAGCATTTTTTGTTACTCTGCAAATTGACTGTTCCATTTGGTAAATCATCAAAGGTAGTTATCAATGTTTACCTTGACTCTATTGTACCATTCCTGTTCTTTCAATTATGCCTCTGCCGAAATTGACCTATTTTATAGCGAAATTATTTCTTCTGGGATTGCTGCCATAAAGGTAAAAGAATTATCGTTGTGTTCTAATTTTATGAATCCCCCATAGGATTCAACAACCTTTCGCATATTATGAATACCAAATCCATGGGAATTACCATCTTTCATGGTAATATATTTACCATCCTTAATTTTCAACTCTCCCCCATAAGAATTAATTACCTTGATCAGTCGCTGCCCCTTCAGTGACTCCGAGTTGATTAATACGAACCGTGGTTGTGACGAATCTATTTGTGTACAGGCATATACCGCATTATCTAAAGCATTTCCTAGCACAATACAAAAGTCACTGTCACTCATTACAGTCTCTTTCGCAATATTACAGTGGGATTCTAATAATATACCATTCTCTTTGGCGCGCAGGTAATAGTACCCAATGATGGAATTACATATCGTATGTTCACAGAATACCGGTAGCTGATTCATTCGTGACTTCTCACAGTACTCACTTAAAAATATCCTTAGTTTTTCTAAATTACCTTCCTCAGACAGAGAAAGCATAACTCCTGTAAAATGATTGATATCATGCTTGATTTCCCTGATTTCATTCATTTGCCTGCTGAGCGCTTCATAATACTCCTTTTGCATAGTGATTTGTTTCTCGGCCATTTGCAACCGGGATGAGGATATTGTAAAATCATCGTAGAGGTCACCCATGCGCATTGTATATACCAAAACCATAATAATTAAGAAAAAAACAAAAAATATCATCATTGTTAATGACATATTCGGATAAATAATTCCATTGATATAATAGCTGTTTGTAACTAAACCAATTATAACAAAGAGATATCCCAGAAATACTATCACGCCATATTTATTAAGCTGTTCCTGATTTTTTAGAATTTTAAAGAATAGATAAATATCCATAACAAAGGTAAGTGCCGGTATTATTACGGATAATCCATGATTATAAATATTTAGTGAAATAATGATATAAAGTAGATAGAGCAAACTATAATAAAATAAACAGCCAACCTTTTCTCTCCTGCTTAATAGAATGCCACACTGTTCCTGCACAAGAAAGATAAGCAGATATTTCAGTACGAAAGTCACAAAATACATAAACTCATTTGTCTGTTCGTAAGAAAGGTTAAAAAATATAGTTGTCTGCCATACACTATAAAACTCAGTTGTCAACATCATTCTTATCAGGACAAACAGAATTAAGACAGGCATCCAGACAGAGTATCGTTTCTGACGCACCGAGAAAAGATATAAGGTAATTAAACAGACAAAAGCAAAAATAGCGATTCCAAACAGAAGTAGTCTGGCTGCAGAACGAATACTAATTTCATTTATGACATGATGATAATCAGATAAAACAGGAGTCATATAGAGTCCGGAAAATCGAGTGGTTGCCATTTCAATTACCACTTCGTGTGTGGTACCACCACTCAGGGCGACTGGAAATAATTCAGCTTTTGGAGTAGTAAAAATATGATTACGATTTTTGGTAGCTGAGCCACTCCTAGCAGTAAGCTTCCCATCGATATATATCCGGTATGCACTTCCAAAATCACAGATTAAGGATGTTACTGGCTTATCATAGGATAAATTCTTCAGTATCAACCGGTAGCTTCCATATCCACTGACAGGCAGATTATTCCCACTTATTTTATATTTTGACCAATTATCCGGTACCTTCATGATAATATTCTCATTGGATATTTCATTTGCTCTAGATAGTTGATTCATCTTGCTTGCATCTGGTAGTTGATGCTGATCTGAGATAATAAATTGTTTCCAATAAAATTCCCACTGTCCGTCTAAATATATATTGTGATTGATGGACTTATAATCGGAGAAATCAATGGTACCATTTACAGCCTCGGGCGTTCCAGTAATCTCGTGATAGAAATATGATTTTGCAACAAGAAGATAGATATAAAGGAGTGCCAGAATCAAGCCACCCACCAGAATCCATTTACGATATTTATTATTTTTCATATGCCCCTGCCATTCATATGTGTGAAAAGATAATCAAAGTATTTATCCTTTGCTAATTTTTGATATTTCTTGGATATATTGATAGCCGATAATCCAACATGAAAATGGTTTTCAGACATTTCTGTAATATGATAAATATTTACCACGAAGCTTTGATGGGTACGAATAAATGAGTCCTCTGGAAGCTGCTTTGAAATTTCATCCAGTTTTGCATAACATTGCATAGTTGTGTTATCCACCATATGAAACAGAATAATTTTATCTTTGCTTTCCAAATACAGAATGTCATTGCAAAAAATTCGATAATGTTTTGATTTATAGGTGAACTGTATCTGGCGTCTGCATTCTTTACTCATATTCATTAGTGCCTGATCCATTAAATTATTAAGCTTTTCCGGATTTACTGGCTTAATTATGTAATTAAAGGCAAATACTTCAAAAGCTTCAGGATAATGCTCATTACTGGAAGATACAAAAATTATAATTACATCCTTCATGGCAGAGCGTATTTTCGAAGCGGTTTCAATTCCACTTAATGAGGGCATATAGATGTCTAAAAACAATATATCAAACAGATTTTCATGTTCTAGACAATCGGCTACAAGAAATTCCCCATTTGAATATTCTGTGATTTGGATGGAGTCATTATATGCATATAAAGCTTCGGATAACTTTCTGATATCTTCAGGACTATCATCACAAATTGCAATTTGCATAGACATTGGTTTACATTCCTTTCTAGAGTTTCATTGTTCCTATGGTAATTACAAGTGTATCTAATCTTTTTTCTTTTATTTTTTCAGTATATCACAGGAAATTTATGTAAGCAAATACAGTTAGAATAGGCTAGAATCAGAAAAAATCATTGACTGTTTATCGAATGCATGTTGGAATTAAAAAAATGCACCTTGGTTGTGTAGTTATTGTTAAATAGGAACAATTTTAATATATTAATGAAAGGTGATACGATGATTATTAAAGTTGAGCAGGACTTAACCAAAAAAGAAATTGAAGTATTAATTAAGCATAACGATAGGAATCATGAAGTAGAGCGTATTGTTGCACTGATACAATTAGCTGAAAAACAAATACAATGCAATCTGCAGGAGAAGGAAGTATTAGTAAATGTATCAGATATTTACTATATTGAAAGTGTTGATAAGAAAACATTTGTATATTGTGAGAAGGAGGTTTACCGTACAGAACTGCGGTTGTATCAATTACTTGAAATACTATCAAAATCGAGTTTTATTCAAGTTAGTAAATCCTGCATTCTTAATCTTAATATGCTGGAAAGTTTCAGACCTCTATTGAATAGCAGATTGGAAGCATTACTAAAAAATGGGGAAAGAATCTATGTTACCAGAAAATATCTCTCAATGGTTAAGCAAGAATTGCAGAAAGAGGTGCTTGCATGAAAAAAATTGTCGTGAATATCATGTCAACAACGGGATTATCCCTTGTTATTCTTGCATTGATTGGTATTTTTTCTGGAGCAAAGTTCCTGTGTTTAGATAGTGTATTTCAATTGTTTGGTGCAAATGTTGCAATTCATTTAGGACTGATTCTAACAAATAAGTTTGAGAGTAAATATTTGATTCTGGAATCGTTTTTAGACATTAGCTATACCATAGGAATTGTTTTGGCTTTTGGATTTGCTTTTAATTGGTATCTTTATATTCCAGTCTGGATACTTGTTATTATGGCGGTGGTAGTCTATCTTATAGGCTGTGCTATCAGTATCTTTCGTTTAAGGGAAGATGTCAAAATTGTTAATGAACTCCTTCAGAATCGTAATCGCCAAGTACAATAACAAGGAGATGAATATCATGAAAGTAATATTGTCGACAGATAATATTGAAAAACAATTTGAAAAAGATAAAGTCTTGAAGGGAATATCTTTATCCGTTTTTGAGAATACCTTTACGGCGATTCTTGGACCAAGTGGGTCGGGGAAATCTACGTTATTAAGTGTTTTGTCTGGTCAGTTACGTCCAACGAGTGGAAATGTGAAATACGCAGATCAAATAATTTGTTCTTTTTCTGAGGCAGAGATGGCAGAATGGAAAAGATCTGAAATTGGTTATGTATTTCAAAATTACCTGCTTTTGAATAACCTAACTGTGGAAGAAAATATAAAAATTGGTATTAATCCAAAAAAAACACCACTTTCTTTTGACAGGCTGATTCATACGTTAGAAATAGATGATATTCTGGATAAATTTCCTGCTCAATTATCCGGTGGGCAGCAGCAGAGAGTGTCTATTGCTAGAGCCGTTATAAAATGCCCAAGTCTCTTATTTTGCGATGAAGCCACTGGTTCACTGGATGAGGCAAACAGCAAAAAGGTGGTAGGGCTACTCCATGAGATGAAAAATACATATGGATTAACTATTTTATTTACAACGCATAATAAAGAAATTGCAAAAACGGCTAACCGGGTACTAACGATTAAGGACGGACTTCTATATAGTGATGTAATCAATGAAAATCCTATATTACCATGTGATATGGTATGGGGGTGACTATGGGGTTAGCATATAAGCAATTAACGAAGCAGATTGTTTCAAATAAAATTTTTGTAACACTTTTGTTATTATTAACGATACTTACGTCCCTTTCCTTTTTCTTTGTTAAATTCTCAATTGATGGAAATATGGAGACGTTGAATTCCTTACCATCATTGACTGAGAATCAAGAGCTATATAAAGTAGCTTTAAGTTCCAACACTGCTTTAGCTAATATGTTTTTTTTCTCACTAACAAGTCTTACGGCATTTGTTTTTGTTATGTTTTACTATCGGTTCTTTAGAGAAAATAGAAAACAAATCGGGTGTTTAAAATCATTAGGATACAAAGATTCTTTTTTGAGATTGTATTTTGTAATATTCACTGCTACGCTTTCTGTAATCGGATCTTTGTTGGGATTAGTAGGAGGATATTTTCTTTCTAATATTCTGATTCAGGCGAATACAAAAACATATGAGGTGACTGGTGTGATAAAAAGTGTGAATGCCTTCAGTGTTTTTGTAGGAGTCATTGTAGCCACGACTATTTTCTGCATTGTTACTTTTTTTACCTATTATTTAGTTAAGGGTAAAGAAGTAGGTGTATTATTGGCCGGCAAGCAAACCAGTAAAAGGATTTCTCATGCGTTTAAGGCAGCAAACCGCGTAGCAAGCATATTACCAATTAAAAATAAATTTCCACTACGCATAGCTTTGCGTAAACCGGTTACGGTCTTTATGATTTTTGTAGCGGTCATGGCCTATAATATTTGCATGATTCTAGGATATTCGCTCAATATCAGCAGCAAGGATGTTTTTGCTTCACAGACGATTGGACACAATTATGAATATGATTCACATTTTACGGGATACCAGACGGAACCTGTTTCAACAGGTGCAATGCCTTATCTTGATTGTCTGGCAACACTTTTTTTCAGTGATCGGGAAGTAACGCAGACGCTTGTAGGAATCTACAATTTGAATGCAATCTATAAGTTACAGGATGGAAAGGGGAATCAACTAAGTGTACCTGGTAAAGATTCCATATATGTTAATCCGGGACTTGTAGAAATTTATGGGTTAGCAATTGGAGATACGCTAACTATTGATATTTCAGATACGAGTCATAGTTTTACAGTGGCAGGAATTGCCGAAAATGCAAAGTCAGCAAATATTTATATGAATGCAGAGGAATTGGCAGAAATTCTTAGTATTCCATCCGGAGCCTATAATGGCTTATTAAGCATGGATGAGGTTACAGGTTGCGAAGAAATAATCACAGAGGATCAAAGAATTGAGAAGTTGAACCGTAATGCTGTTTCTAACAAGATTAGTGGTATTATTAATCAGGTGATAGGTTGCGTAGTAGGTGCTATTTTGATATTCCTTGCTTTGCTTATTAATTTTCAGGATAATACCCGAGACATTTTGATTTTAAATATGCTGGGATATCGTATAAAAAAAATCAAAAAATTATTAATAGATGTATACTTGCCAATTGTATTGTCTTTCTTTGTTTTAACTTTGATACCAAGTATTTTAACTGTAAAGGAAATACAAAAGTCGCTGTCGATAGCTACTGGTGATTACATGCCATTTGGCACAAATATGATTGCAATTTTTATAGTCTTTGCTTTTTTGAATATTATTTATTGGATTGTAAAATCAGTCTCTATGCTAGGAGTTAAGCGTGTCATTAGGAAAGAAGAAATTTCAGAATATACTTAAATCTTTACCATTGAGTGTGTAATCTGGAAGAACATATTAAAAGAACCTTCGGTTAAAACCGGAGGTTTTCTATTAAATAGTTATGCGAGTTCAACTCGAGGAGTGCAAGTCAAATTACTTCCAACCGGAAAGCCAGGTCTTGTCATTTGCAATAGCAGTTACTACTTCCTCACCAGATTTGAAATCGTCAAAGGTTCCGTTGCTAATTTCGCTAATGGCTTTACTTAACAGGTTTTCATAATAAGTTTCAGGTGTCATATCCGTTGTTGTTTGGTGAAAATGTTGTTGAGATTCAGAATCGGCAATTCGTGCATATTCGTTTTTTACTTGAGCGATTAGTTTATCACGATTCATATAATTTGCTCCTTTACATAAAAGTTTACTATTTCCTTCAAAATTAATAGTGTTATTATTTACAGATAAAAAAATATTATTCAGAAATAAAAGCAATGAATAAAGGATTGGTAGAAAATGAATTAAATAGCTCTGCTTATAAATTCTTTTCATAAAAATTTCATTACTTCAAAATAGAAGAGAAATGTTGAAAAATGTAAATTTATGGAGTATCATATATTTATAATACTTACCATTACACTAATTAACAAAAAGTTTGGGAGTTTTTTAAGTGAGGTATACAATTGAATATTATGCTAAAGGATTTGATTACATCGTTTACAAAGTCGGTAGATGTATATAACTATCTTCTAAAGAATCATCATCGCAGAACCGCGGCAGCAGCATATCATATTGGAAAAGAATATGGTCTGGATAGTGATAGTCTCTGTGATCTTGTGATAGCTGCTGCTTTGCATGATATTGGAGCACTGACCGTTGCTGAAAGGGATCAACTAATTCAGATGGATATTCGAAATCCATTTCCACATAGTAGCCTTGGTAGTTATATGCTAGACTCCTTTGATCTTTTTGGTAATATCTCCAAGATTGTATATTATCATCATTGGAGATATGAAAATGACCAGAATTGGAATATAGGGATGGGTAAAGTTCCGATTGAATCCTACATATTACATGTAGCGGATCGCACCGATATTTTAATTGATCCAAATCAACCAATACTTCTGCAGAAGTCTATCGTCTCGGAACGTATTCAGCAGAATAGTGGAACATTGTTTCATCCAGAGGTTGTGAATGCTTTTCTTAATCAGGCGATGAAAGACTCTTTTTGGTTAAATATTGACAATCTGGATATGGAGGTTATTCTTGATTTAGCTATTTCAAAGCGTTTTGAAATAACAATGACACTTGATTTACTAGAGCAGTTTGCATTCACCTTGTCAAAAATCATTGATTCTAGAAGCGAATTTGCTATATCACATTCCTTCGGAGTAAGTCAGGTTGCATTTGCAATTGCAAATCTGATTGGATATCCGTTTGAAAAAAGCAGAAAAATAAGAGTAGCTGGACTATTGCATGATATGGGTAAAATCGCAATACCAACAGAAATTATTGAAAAAAAAGGAAGCCTGTCAGAAACAGAGAGAACTGGGATACGAACACATGCATACTTTACATCTTTGATTTTAAATCATATGGAGGGATTGGAGGAAATTGCTATCTGGGCAGCAGGGCATCATGAAAATCATGATGGATCTGGTTATCCGAAGAACCTTACTGCCATAAGTATCACCGAGGAAATGGATGTTGTTGCATATGCTGACATCTATACGGCGCTTTCGGAAGACAGACCATACCGGAGCGGGATGAATAAAGAGCAGATTAAAAAGATTCTTCATGATGAATTTATTGAAAAACATGGAGAAAAAATTTATAATGTAATTATAGATAACCAGCCATATGTGGATGATGTTTGCAAGAAAGCGGTAAAAGAGGGAATTGAACGGTTCCATCTGTATCAGATGAACGCTTGGGAGCAACAAAAAATGTAATTTAAATTTTTGAGATTAATTACTTAAGAGAGTATTGATTACTATTTTTTATGTAATACTAAATTCTGTGAAAGTATTAATTGAGGACTTTGGCATTGCTTTAATAAGTCTAGAGAAAGAAAAATTAAGTTGTTTATGTCAAAACAAAAAGGAAAGGGAATAAAAATGAGAGCAGAAATAGATAGAGATGGATGTATATCCTGTGGCCTCTGTGAGTCAACGTGTCCTGAAGTTTTTCGTATGGCGGATGATGGATTAGCAGAAGTATATGTTGATACAATACCGTCAGAAATGGAAGATTCCGCTTCAGAAGCAAGGGATAATTGTCCGGTGTCTGTAATTTCAATTGAATAATAGAAACAATGTTGAAACTGATATTGCCTCGTCATAAAATAATTTGACGAGGCAATATTTTTATAAAATATGAAGGAGGTTCTGCATTACAATACTTACGATTGCAATTGCAATCCAACAAAAAAATCCCATTAATATAGGCTTTCCACCATTTTTAACTAATTTAATAATATTTGTATTTAAGCCTATAGCACTCATTGCCATCACGATGAAAAATTTACTTAATTGATTTAGGAATGTAAAAGTATTTTTAGCAAAGATCAAAGTAGTTCCAGTACTGGAACTTGTGATAACGGTAGTGATAATGGATGCTAATATAAAATATAGAATAAACGTGGGAAATGTTTTTAAAACGGATGTTTTATTTGTTTTTTGTTCAACATTTATATGTAGGTAGGAAAGTACTAATGTAATAGGGATGATTGCCAATGTTCTTGTAAGTTTGACAATGGTTGCATATGCTAATACGGTTCCATCTGTACCATGTAGAGTATCCCACGTAGATGCAGCAGCAGTGACAGAGGAAGTATCATTAATAGCTGTTCCAGCAAACAATCCGAAGCCAGTATTGGATAAACCTAGAAAAGAGCCTAATGTTGGGAAAATAATAGCCGCTATTACGTTAAATAAAAAGATAACGGAAATAGATTGTGCAATTTCTTCATCATTTGCATCGATGATAGGTGCTGTAGCTGCGATTGCAGAACCGCCGCAGATACAGGAGCCAACACCAATCAATGTGGAGGTCTTCATAGGTACCTTTAAAATTTTATACATGATGTATGCCATAATGAGTGATGTGGAAATTGTTGAAAGAATGATAGGGAGAGAAACTAATCCAACCTTTCCTACAGTTGTAAGATTTAAACCAAAACCTAATAATATGACCGCATATTGCAGTATTTTTTTAGAGGTAAAACTAATTCCATCCTGCACAGTAGTTTTATCTTTCATGAGAGCAGTCAAAATCATACCGGTCACAATAGCTATGATGGGTGCACCGATTACTTCAAGCGGATGGATTGATTTTACAAGAAACCATATGGGTAATGCGATTGCAAAGCATAATAAAATACCTTTACTTTTGTTTTTAATAAATTCCATTTCTATTCAACCATATTCCCTTCTGCATGCATGGAGCATGCGCTCAAATTAATATTTGAACACTTTTTTGTTTTTTATCATCATACGCAGAAAGATATATAATATAAAATTATTTATATTGATTGATATATAATAATATATTATGATAAAACAAAAAGGTGGATAATTATGCTGGATTTTAGAATTGAAACATTTTTATGTGTTTGCAAATATATGAGCTATACAAAAGCAGCGATAGAATTAAAAATGACACAACCAGGAGTTTCCCAACACATAAAATATTTAGAGAACTATTATGGAGACAAACTGTTTTGCTATTCCAATAGAAGACTGACTTTGACACAGGCAGGTATGGAATTAAAAGAAGCAATGATTTCGGTTAAAAATGACAATATGCATTTAAAAAGGAAAATAATTGACCGCTCTACAAAAACGAATTCAATAAAGCTAGGTGCAACGCTTACAATAGGTGAATTCCTGATGCCACTAAAAATAGCTGAATATATTAAAAAAGCACCCAATACCAAGATAGAATTTACAATTGCTAATACGAAGGAACTGTTAAGGCTATTAGATGATGGAGTTATTGATTTTGCAATTATTGAGGGGTATTTTCAAAAAAGCGAGTATGAGTATATCACAATATCAAATGAGAAATATGTACTGATTTGCGGGGAGGATTATCCTTTAAAAAACATTAAAAACTTTAAAGAATTATTTTCTCATAATCTTATTTTGCGAGAAGATGGATCGGGTACAAAAGAAATTTTAGAAAGGTATCTTTCTGGAAAAGGACATTCTTTTGCAGATTTTTGTAGAATGTCAACGATTGGAAGCATTCACGTAATAAAAAAACTGGTTGAAAATAATTGTGGAATAAGTTTTATGTACGAAATAGCGGTAAAAAAGGAATTAGAAGAGGGAATCATTAGAGAAATTAAGATACCGGACTTTAATATGTATCATGAGTTTAACTTTATATGGAGAAAGAATAGTGTATTTCAGGATTACTATCAATCTTTATTTACTTCTCTGATTATAAATACACGACAGTAATATTAATTAAATTGACATATTTCTCCTTAAAAACTATAATTTACCATATAGTGCTTACTATAAATTGTTTTTAATAAAATATAAAATCATAGTTTTGTGGAAGAACCATTGGATAGAATTTAATCAATACGCAAATAATTGCAGTATAGTACAGAATTGTTGCTAATGAAAAATATTTTCAGGAGGTTGTAATGGGAGAATTAATTGTTAAAGCTGAACTATATTCCCTTGATGAAGTTTTGGAATTTATTATGAATGAATTAGAAAAAGAAATGTGTCCGATGAAGACACAGATGATGATAAGTATTGCAACAGAAGAAATATTTGTTAATATAGCCAACTATGCATATCAAGGAGAAAAAGGAAACGTTATTATTAAACTGGAAATTACAGATAATCCTAAACAGGCAATGATTCAATTTTGGGATGGCGGTATCCCATATAATCCATTGGAAAAAGAAGATCCTGATATTCACCAAGATATTATGGAAAGGGAAATTGGTGGGCTTGGAATATACATGGTAAAGAATAGTATGAAACATGTTTATTATAATTATGTGGATAACCAGAATGTACTTACAATAGAAAAAGATTGGTAAGATATTTTATATAATGAAAAATGTAAAATAAATGTAAAAAATAAACAAAATAACAAAAAAAATTGAATAATATGGTAATTAATATGTTATAATGGAAAAAGCATATTCAAATTTATATATATGAATTTGAAAAAGAACGTGTTAGAGGATAAAAATTGGAGGAAACCGTAAATGAAAATGAATAATTTTGAATTTTCTGATTTGATTGCTGGTTACGTAATGGATTATGACGGAAAAGAACGATTCCGTATGAAAACAACAGACGGAAGGATATTTGATGTTATTCTGGGAAGCAATCTATACGCCAGAATGGTAAGAAATCTTAGTGAACCATATAAGGATTGCACTGCACAGATCCCTAATATGCTAAAGACAGACCAGCTTTTATTTGTTTATGGTATTTTTTATCCAAATGGCGAATCAAAAGAGGATTATGTATTTGAAGCAAAATGTATAGACTTTGTCGGAAAGGATAAAGATTCATTCCGATTTGAAGAAATTAACTGGTGGGCTGTTCAAGCCGGTCAGGTGGCAGAATTCTTTACTCAGGCACAATTTGGTGATGATATTAATTACGATAAATACAGAACATCCTTGGCATTGACAGGTGAACAGAAGGATAGCTTCAGACAGGAGACAGATACTATTTCCCGATTGATTTATGGATTGGCTTCTGCCTATATGTTAACGGGTGAAGAAAAATTTTTAGAGGGAGCAGAAAAAGGCTCTGCTTATTTACAGGATCATATGAAATTTTATGATACGGATGAAAATATTGTTTATTGGTATCATGGAATCGATGTAAAACAGGGAAAAGAACATAAAGTTTTCACATCTGAATTTGGAGATGATTATGATGCGATTCCTATGTATGAACAGATTTATGCATTAGCTGGATTAACACAGACCTATAGAATAACGGGTAACCCCGCTATATTGCGTGACATTGAATTAACAATGGAGCTTTTTGAAAGGTTTTACCATGACAAGGATAAAGGGGGATATTTCTCTCATATTGACCCGATTTTCTTAGATCCTATGTCAGAAGGTCTTGGTCCTAATAAGGGCAGAAAGAACTGGAATTCGGTAGGAGATCATGCACCAGCATATCTGATCAACCTGTGCCTTGCTACTGGAGAACAAAAATATTATGATTTTCTAGAATATACAGCGGATACTATTACAAAGTATTTTAAGGATTATGAGAACAGTCCTTTTGTTCAGGAAAAATTCATGGAGGACTGGTCACACGATTATGATTGGGGATGGCAAAAAAATCGCGGGGTCGTAGGACATAACCTGAAAATTGCATGGAATCTGATGCGTGTTAATAATTACATAGAAAAAGAGGAATATGTAGAGTTTTCAAAAAAGATTGCTGAAATTATGCCAACAGTAGGCATGGATAATCAACGATTTGGTTGGTATGATGTTATGGAACGTAATACAAAGGATGGCGAAGATTTTCATCGTTTTGCATGGCATGATAGAAAAGCATGGTGGCAACAGGAACAAGGTATCTTAGCATACCAGATATTATACGGAGTATTGAAGGACGAAAAGTATTTAAAATATGCCAGAGAATCAGCTTCCTTTTATAATGCATTCTTTTTGGATCATGAGGATGGCGCGGTCTACTTTAATGTATTAAATAATGGAATTCCTTATCTGTTAGGAACAGAGAGATTAAAGGGAAGTCATTCTATGAGTGCTTACCATTCAGTTGAATTGGCATATCTCTCAGCAGTATATACAAATCTATTGAATACCAAAAAGCCGCTTGACTTATATTTCAAGCCGATGCCTGGTGCTTTTAGGGACAATCTGCTTCGTGTGGAACCAGACATTTTACCAAAAGGTTCTGTAAAGATTGCATCTGTAACAGTGGACGGAAATGAATGGACACATTTTGATAGTGAAAAACTCACAGTAACGGTACCTGCAACTAATAAACGCCCTAAGATTAAGGTGACAATTGTTCCAGTAGATTAATAATAGTAGCTTTCTGTTGTGAAAAACAGTTGGTTGTCAGATGGGAGATTGTATGATTCGTATTGACAGTTATCCGACTCATGAGTTGGATGGTATTAAATACCGCATTGGAAAAGTACTTCCTTATGGAGCAAGCATTGTTGCAGATGGTGTTAATTTCTCAGTGTTTTCAAGTGATGCAAGTTATTGTGAATTATTACTATATCATCATGGTGAAATGGAACCTTATGTCATAATTCCTTTTCCAGAATCGTTTCGAATTGGAAATGTATTTTCTATGATTGTATTTGACATTGATTTTGAAACAGTGGAATACGGGTATCGTATGGATGGACCCTATAATCCAGAAAAAGGTTATTGGTTTGACAAAAATAAGATATTGTTAGACCCATATGCAAAATCGGTATCTGGCCGTACCGTATGGGGGCAGGAGCCTGACTATGAAAATCCGTTCCAGCACAGAGGCAGAATTATTTATGATGATTTTGACTGGCAGGGTGACAAACCATTAGAGATACCAATGAAGGATTTAATCATTTATGAGGCGCATGTCAGAAGCTTTACAAAACATGCTTCGAGTAAAGTGAAATATGCAGGCACTTTTGCGGGTCTGCGGGGTAAAATACCGTACTTGAAGGAATTGGGCGTTAACTGTATTGAACTGCTCCCTATTTTTGAATTTGATGAATTTGAAAATGCAAGAGTAATAGAAGAAAAAAGGCTATTTAATTATTGGGGATACAGCACAGTGTGCTTTTTCTCACCCAAAGCTGGGTATGCATCATCCGCACCATTGGGTTTGGAAGTTGAAGAATTAAAAAATTTGGTGAAAGAATTACATAGAAGTGGTATTGAACTTATTTTGGATGTTGTTTTTAACCATACGGCTGAAGGAAATGAAAAAGGACCTTATATTTCCTATAGGGGTATTGATAATAAAACTTATTATCTCCTTACACCAGAAGGTTATTATTATAATTTTAGCGGATGTGGAAATACGTTAAATTGCAATAATCCGATAGTAAGAAACTGTATTTTGGACTGCTTACGGTATTGGGCATCAGAATATCATATTGATGGGTTCCGCTTCGATTTAGCGTCTATTTTATCAAGAGACAAAAATGGAGCGCCTATGTCTGATCCTCCGCTTTTAGAGGCATTGGCATATGATGCAATACTTGGAAAATGCAAATTAATCGCAGAGGCTTGGGATGCAGGAGGTTTATATCAGGTAGGAAGCTTCCCTTCCTGGGGACGCTGGGCAGAATGGAATGGAAGATTCAGAGATACTGTTAGACAATTCATAAAGGGGGAAGCGAGTGCATCGCCTGAACTGTATAATCGCTTGAATGGTTCTCAGGATATGTATGGAAATCGTTCAGCAGATGCTTCTATTAATTTTATAACATGTCACGATGGATTTACATTAAATGATCTTGTGTCTTACAATGAAAAGCACAATGAAGCAAACGGTGAAAATAATAATGATGGGTGTAATGACAATGCCAGTTGGAACTGTGGTGTTGAGGGTGATACGGATGATTTGGAAATTCTGGCTTTAAGGAAGCGTCAAATGAAAAATGCGGCTGCATTGTTATTGTTGAGCAGAGGCATTCCAATGTTGCTTTCTGGTGATGAATTTGGTAATACGCAGCATGGAAATAATAATGCATACTGCCATGATAACGCGATTTCTTGGCTTAATTGGGATCTTCTGGATAAAAATAATGAATTGTTTCTATTTTTTAAAAAAATGATTCAGTTTCGAAAAATGCATCCAGTACTTAGAAATGTTCACTTTGATACTTCAATGAATGGAACAGGATATCCCGAATTTTCTTTGCACGGAGAAGTTCCATGGCAATTCAACCCTTCCCAGCAAACACTCGTGTTTGGCTTCCTCTTTGTTGAAGATAAGGTGAAATATGGAACGAAAGAGGATACATTTATTTATACGGCTGTAAATGCACATTGGGAATCACATACATTTACATTACCAGTTATTCCAGAAGGAAAAGATTGGTATGTATTATTAGATACCTATATGGAGGAAGAAAAAATTTACGAACCTGGTAATGAAAAGAAGCTGAAAATTGAAAATGGACTTATCATTAATCCTAGAAGTATTGTGGTACTAGTATCAAAATAAAACATTATAATTGAAAGGAAACTGAAAATATGTTTGAATACGATGTAAAAAATCAAAATGATGTAGTTGATGTTACTTTAAAAGGACGTTTGGATGCGACACATGCGAGTGATCTTTTGGAGGAAATGAAAAAATTTATTGGAACTCCAATTAGCAAAATTATATTCCATGTTGCAGAACTAGAGTACATTGCAAGTGCTGGACTAAGAGTAATTATTTTTACGAAACAGAAAATTGGTTATGACGCGGAAGTATTATTGGAAAGTCCGAATGAAACAGTACAATCGGTTGTGGATATGACGGGATTAGACAACTTCATAACAATTATTTAATTTAAACCAGGAAAAGCTTAAGACTTTATTGATTTCTATAAAAGTAAGCAGAGGTGATAATTTGAAGAAAAAAATTGGTGTTTTATTAGAAAACAGATTTATTGATCAAGAGATAATTTATTATGCAAACCGTTTTCCAGAAGCAGGATTTGAAGTGGTATTCTTAACAAGACTATGGGGTCAGGATGAACTTACTTTTAAGGGTATGGAGCTTGGTATGTCTTTTTCGGTTCATAATAGTTTTGAGAACATTACGGAGGAACAGCTAAAAGAGTACGCCGCTATTATTCTTCCAGCAGGTTATGTTGCTGATTTTTTACTTTATTCTGAGAAGCCAAAAGAAAAATCACCAGCAGTTCTTTTTATAGAAAAGATTATGAGAAATAAAGAATTGATAAAAGGTTTTATCTGCCATTCACTATGGATAGCCGGACCGTCAAAGGACACTTTTTCGGGAAGAAAAGTCACCTGTCATAATAATATCATAGCGCATGTTGAAAATGCTGGTATGATCTATGAAGATAAAGATATCTGTAGGGATGATGATTTGATTACAGCAAGGACTGGCGGACATTTCACCTATCTTGCAAAAGCAATTCTCGAGGCAATTTAGAACGGAGATATACATAAAATGTACGAAAATGCAATTATCAAACGCAGTGAAATCAAAAGAAAAAAGACTGCTACTGGAATTATGTTGCAGGAGCTTGGAAGAGGTCAACTGATGAATGCCCTTCACTGGGATATAGAAAGTGGAAGTGTTGTAGACTGGCACTCTCATCCAGCAGAGCAGTTTGGCTATGTTATTAAAGGCAGATTTATAATTTTCTTTGAAAATGAAGAGTTCGAAATCCATGAAGGAGATTGTTATTATGTACCATCTAATGTAAGTCATAAATTTATAGCATTAGGGGATACGGAGGCAATAGATATTTTTAATCCTATTAAGGAAGATATTCCAAAAGAAATTCAATAAATTATGAGAAGGAATATATCAATATGAGTAGTAAAAAAGTTTTGATATGTGCTACTAATTATGGGTCATGGGGCGAAGAATTGCAGGCTCCATGGGATGCGTTAGTTAAAGCAGGTCATGAGGCGACGTTAGCAACTCCACAAGGTAAAAAGCCTTTGCCATTAGCGGTAAGTGTAGATCCAGAGTTCGTTGATCCAGTCATTAATATGCATACAAATCCGCCTGAAGTTTGTGCAAGAGTAAAGGAACTTACAGATGGAGAAGAATGGGCTAATCCAGTTGCGTTTAAAGATGCCAAAATGGAAGAGTATGATGCCATCGTATTAACAGGAGGTTTAGGAGCTATGTTGGATATGGCTAATAATTATAACCTTCATAAATTAATCTTAGATGCTTATCGTTCTGACAAGCTTGTTGGTGCGTTGTGTTATGCAGTTGCTACGTTAGTGTTCTTGAGAGATCCTAAAAATGATTATAAGAGTATTATTTATGGAAAGAAAATCACGGCGCATCCACATGCATGGGATTTTTATGGACCAGATTACATGTTTAATTATTCATTATATGGAGAAACAGAAGATAATAAAAGAACAGATGTTCTAACTCCGGGATTCTTATATCCACAGGAACATCTTATTAGAGATGCAGTAGGACCAAACGGAGCATGTATTTCAAGAATCAATGCAACGAGAGAAGACCCAGAAGCAAATCTTGACTGGCCATTTGTTACAGCAGCATCAGTGGAATCTTCTATTGCATATGGAGAATTAGTTGTTAAGACTTTGGAAAAATTATAGGATTTGTGTATACCTGAAGTATATTCAGAAACTCTTAAATTTAGATGAACAGTAATAAATTATCTTATTATCATCTGCTTTGGGAGTTTCTTTTATAAATTATGTTATAAGGATAGCATTCAGAGGAAATGGAGGATTTTTATGCCTGCAATTACAGTTCAAAGTTTAGAATTAACAGAAGAACAAAAAAAGATAATAGCAGATAAATTCATTACTACTTTTTCAGAAGTTACATGTGTACCAAAGGATAGAATATATTTATTTTTTGATGGTTACCAATTAGATGAAGTGGCAACAGACGGGATCCTTTTTTCTACTAGACCGCCTAAACATATCAAAGGTAAATTTAATCAGGTAAAGTAGGGAGTTTTATTATGGATGTTAATCAGGCAATTGTTAAAATATTAGAAGAAACAAAAAAGATGGATTATATATTTGGCAGTACAGGGCAGGTAAATGCCTCCATGTTGTTGGCATTAAGAGACTCTAATGCAATTAAGACAGTCATAGTCCGCAACGAGCAGGCAGCATCTTTTATGGCATGTGGTTATTCCATGTTTTCTAAAAAGCTGGGAGTCTGTTTTGCGACAGGTGGTCCTGGGGCATTTAATTTGTTTTCGGGGTTGGCGGTAGCTTATTACGATTCATTGCCCGTATTAGCAATTACAGGATATACTTCCGCGAATCAAAGAGGGAAAGGAGCACTTAATGAATCAAGTGGGATCAATCGTACACCGGATTCTCATAAAATGTTTTCCGCTACAACGAAGAAATCCTATATAGTTGAAGATGCGTCTCAAATATGTGACATTATGGAAGATGCATTAAATACAGCCTTTGATGGTCGACCAGGACCTGTACATATTCATGTTCCAAAGGATATAACAACAGCGGATGTATCTAACTTCAGAGAGGTAAAAATTACGACAAAAATAGATGTACCCAAGAAAGAAAGTTGTGATGCATTTGGTAGTCGTCTGGCATCTGCACTAGAAAACAAAGAAAAAATTCTTCTTCTGATTGGATATGGATGCGTAAGAAGTGAAGCTTATCATGAACTTATGACATTTGTTGATCAATATCATATTCCATTTATAACAACTATGGATGCAAAAGGTTACCTTTCAGAAGCCCATCCTTTATCACTTGGAATTGTAGGTACAACAGGTGATCCATTGGCAGTAGATAATTTTAAAAAGGCTGATGTAGTACTAGCAATCGGAAATTCTTTTGCAGAAAATGCAACTTATGGTTTTCAAGACGATTTATTTGATAACAAAACACTGATGCATATTAATATAGATAAAAATGAAATCAATAAGGTATATCTGGCAGATTACAGCATGGTAGCAGATGCGAAATTCGGACTTGAAGGCATTCTTGGAACTTTGAAAAATAGAATCGATTCAGATAGCGTTTGCACTCCAGAACTTGGGAATGAAAAAAAATGGATTGACCGTTCTATTGAGCATACAGGGACTAAGATTCATCCGGCAGAATTATGTAAAGCTATTTCTGATGTAGCTCCTGAAAATGCAATTATTATGGGGGATGCTGGTGCACATATGTTATGGCTCAGTGAATACATGAAATTAGAATCGAACCAAAGGTATCAGAATCCAGGCAGCTTCGGACCAATGGCAAGTCATACAAACGGAGCCATTGGTGTGAAATGTGCACATCCTGACAAAACAGTTATTTCTGCATGTGGAGATGGGTGCTATATGATGGCCGGGTTTGAGTTGTTAACTGCAATTCAAAATAATATTCCGGTAGTATGGATTATTTTTAATAATGGAGAATTTAATATTATTAAGAAATTTTTACTAAACATGTTTCAAGATTATGCTTATATGGATTTTATTAATCCCGATTATTGCAAATTCGCAGAAGCTTGCGGTACGATTGGATTCCGAATTGAAAAAGAGGAGGATTTACGTCCAATAATAGCAAAGGCAATTAAATTAAATAAACCAGTATTAATAGATGTTCTTGTGGAAAATGGTATTTTTCCGCATTTGAATAAAAATTTAGTGATTTAGTATAAATATACCATAGCTGAATTCTTATGGAAAATATTGACATACCAGAATTTTGGATTTACTATTAAAAATAGCAGAATATTGAATTTATGTGTCGAATAATTATGTAAGGAGTTGATAAAATGACGAAAGAACAAATTGAAATGGGAATTTCCTATGCAGGTATGAAAGATATCGGTAAATTATCTCAATGGCTTTCTGATGGAAATGATTCTAACCAATATGACCAGAATGGTTGGACCCCTCTTTTGTGGGCAGCGGCAAAGGGTAATTATAAGGCTGTGGAAATGCTATTGAAAAATGGCGCAGATATTAGTATGTCTCATAAAATATCCTTTGCATTACCAATACATATGGCAGGTCATTCTGGTGATGTAAAGACAGCGGAAATACTGCTAGATTATAAACCAGAGGATATAGATGCTGTTTGGGATTTGAATGGACATACTATTCTTTTACAGGCTTCTTTTTATGGGCATTTGGAACTTGCAAACTTCCTTGTTAAAAAAGGAGCCAGTACAGTTATTACTACTGCAAGAGGTCTTGGTCCAATGGAGATGGCTAAACAGTTTCAAAATCATGAGTTGATGAATATTCTGAGTCCTTATGATTCAAGTCAGGAAGAAAAGGTAAAGTATTATCAAAGTTATTTAAAAAGAATCACTCCTATTATACCTGAAGATGAAAAAGAAGAACAGGAACTGAGCAATCAGCTTGTAGAAGTAATTGAAAAAGGCATTGCAGCAGCATTTCATGATTCTGAGGCAGAAGAGATTTGTATGAAAAAAATAAGAGAATTGGTTGAAATTAAAAAAGCTGATGTAAACAGATTAGGAGGTGTATTGCAACAGCCTCCGTTAATAGTTGCTGTTACTGGAAATAATGGGTTGCCTTCGGTTAAAAGAGTTGCTGATATAAGATATGCAATTGTACATTATCTGCTTATGAACGGAGCAAATCCTACTCTACATGAAAAGCATCCTATGGGGGCACAGTCAATTATTAGGGCGGCTGTTTTTAATCATTTAGATATACTTAAATTGTTTGCTGAGTATATCTCCAAAGAAGCATTAACGAATGCTATTAATGAAATACCAATCGTTAACGGACTTACCGCATTGCATGATACGGTACTTCGGGCGACTACGGCAAAGGAAGACAAAATAGAAGGTTATTTAGCTCAATGTAAATGGTTCATGAATCATGGGGGTAGGAGCGATATAGAGGATTTTTCAGGGTTAACGCAGAAAAATATTGCAGAAAGGTGTTCTAGAGAAGAAATTAGAAGAGAGCTCATGAAAATTTTATAGATAATCTCTTACCGTAAAAGGATAGAAAATCGGTATAATTAAAATAAAATATTTTACATTATTAAAAACTAGGCAATTAACAAATGCCTGCATAATAAGAAAGAAGGAGAATAAAATATGAATGCAAAAGGATTAAGAGAACCTAACAAATTGAAGAACAAATTAAAAGCGGGAGAAGTTTGCTATGGAGCAACTATTACTATGAGTAATCCTGTAGTTTCTGAAATTATGTCACATCTTGAATATGATTGGTTGTGGTTTGAGATGGAACATACGGTGATGAGTGAGGAAAGTGTTCTTGCGATGCTACAGGCAACAAATGGATCAGAGGTCACGACAGTTGTCAGAGTTCCATGGAATGATAAAACAATGATAAAGCGTATTTTAGATACAGGAACTGATGGGATACTTGTACCTTTGATTCGAACGAAAAGTGATGCTGAAGATGCAGTTAGGGCAATTAAATATCCTCCATTGGGAGAGCGTGGTGCAGGAGTGGCCCGTGCTCAGTGCTATGGTTTACATATAGATGAGTATATGAGCACAGCGAACGAAGAAGTTTTGACAATACTTATGATTGAACATATCGATGCAGTGAATAATATTGAAGAAATATTGAGTGTGCCTGGTGTAGATTCTGTTATGATTGGTGCTCTTGATCTATCAGGTAGCATGGGTATTCTGGGTCAAACGAATGATCCAAAGTTAGAAGAGGCAATTCAAAAGGTATTAAAGGCTAGTAAAAAATTCGGAATCTCTTGTGGAATAGTAGCCTTCGATCCAAAACAGGCTAAAGAGAGAATAAAACAAGGATTTACTAATATTGCGGCTGGAATGGATGTTCTTTTTCTGAGTAGTGCGGCTAAAAATATACTTGAACAGGTAAAAGATTAAAAGAAGGATATTTATACTACCATAAGGAGTTCTGAATATATGAAGAAAATATTATGCTGCATTTCGGAGTGGGGCTATTGGGGAGAAGAAATAATAGGACCACTTGAGGAACTAGAAAAGAATAATTATGAGATTACTTTTATGACACCCAAAGGTGGAAGGGCGCATGCTTTACAACCAAGTATGGAGCCAGGATTTTTTGATGTTCCACTTAAAAAAGTAGTTACGAGTGAATACTATGCGACGAAGACTAGAGAGTTTGATGATTCAGATGTTCTTGATAATACCATAGATTTATCTTCCTGGTTTCCAAAAAGACCATATTTTTGCGATGAAAATTTTGGACATGCTCTAACTAAATATCATAAAGAACGGGAGTTGTGCTTTGAGGAGATAAAGCAATATGATGCTCTATTGCTGCCAGGGGGGAGTGGACCAATGGTAGACATGGTTAATAATCAACAATTGCATGATGTTATCCTTGGGTTTTATCAACAAAATAAATTGATAGCAACTCTTTGCTATAGTGTAGGGTGTCTGGCTTTTGCAAGGGATTGGACGATGAGAAAAAGTATTATATGGGGAAAACATATAACTGGTCATGCTTTAGAATATGACTATATGGATGGAACCGGATTTATCAAAACAGGCTCTACAAATTTTGGTTCTCCCTTTTATCCTTTGGAGTATATACTGAGAGATGCGACAGGACCGGATGGACAATATCATGGGGGCGTAGGGCATGAAACATCCACTATTTTAGATTATCCATTTTTAACAGGCAGATCAACTCAGGATTCAAAACTCGTTGGTGAGCTTATGATTGAGGTTCTGGAAAATGGGCTAAAAAGGTACGGCTGGTAAGGCGAAGTGTAAATATATTAATAATAATTTGCTATTTATATAGAACAATAAAAAATAAGTCCTAAAGAGATTGCTGGGGACTTATTTTTTATTTGCTAAGGAGGATGAGCCTGGCAAATCAGAATATTAATTAATCTTCGTGTATAATAAGGTATTCAAAAGCAAGTTCCGAAACCCAAATAGCTACGGAAGCATCCTGCACAGGAAAAGTGCCATGACCATCTTCTTCGATTTCAACAACAGATCGAATTTTGTGCAAGGAATCATGAAAATGCTGTCCGGCATATTTTTTCCCTATATACATACGTTTACTGCCACCCTTGCCATCTGCCAAAATAACGGCAATACCAGAATTAGGATGTTCCTCATCGCCCTCACGTGTCCAACCAATCACATTTGGATCATCAATGTAGTTATTCTGTTTTCCATATGCATAATATTTACGTACTTGGATCATGGTACGCAATCTGGGTATTGGAATATTTCTGGAACTGGGAATTCCATACAAATCGCCATAAAAAATACAAGGGATACCATTTTCATGGAGAAGAATAATCGCATATGCTACCTGTTTTAACCAAGTATTAACAAAAGAGGCCAAAGCCTGTCCAGGCTGTGAATCATGATTATCAATAAAGGTGACAGCATTATTAGGATGTTTTTCCATTAATGTATTTTGAAATAAATTTCTTAAATCAAAATTACCGTTTGCATAAGACATTTGTACCATATTATAGTGAAGAGGTACATCAAACAAAGACATGGAATAGTGAACATTTTCCAAATAATCTTCTAATTTTCGGATATCACCGTGCCAATATTCACCTACCGCAAATAGTTCCCTTTTATTATTTTCACGTAATGTTTTTAGCCATTCAGAATAAAAGGAAGCACTAATATGTTTAACAGCATCTAGTCGAAAACCATCGATTCCAGTAAAATCAAGATACCATTGTCCCCATGTAAGTAGCTCTTTACGAACATCAGGATTGTTCATGTTTATATTGGCACCCATTAAGAAATCATAATTTCCGTTCTCATTATCTACATCAGTGGCCCAATCCTGTCCATCTAATTTGTAAATATAATTTTGTTTGGTTCGATCATCCCAGTCTACGCTGTTGAAGTGAGAAGCATTCCAGGTAAAATTAGAGTATTTTCCATTTCTTCCTGGAAAATCAAATTTGGTAGCGGCTAAAATATTATGCTTCTCAGATGTAATTTGTAAACGGTTATTAGAATTTACACAATAAGCATCAACAGCTTCAAAGCTATCGGAACCTATTTTATGGTTAATTACAATATCTCCCAACACCTCAATACCATAGGCATGAAATTGTTTTATTGCCTCTAAATATTCATCTTTTGTTCCATATTTTGTAGATACGGATCCTTTTTGATCAAATTCTCCTAAATCATACAGATCATATGCGGCATATCCGACATTATCCTCCATAAAACCTGATTTATATGCAGGAGGAAGCCATACAGAAGTAATACCTATGTCGGCTAATTTTTTAGCATTGTTAATACACTTTCGCCAAAGAATATGATGACCGGAAACATACCATTCAAAATATTGAATAATTGTTTTATTATCCATTCGTTACCTCCTTGAAAGTATCTACCTGAGATGGTTGATACTGGAGTTTCTTAATTTGTGGAACAAGATGTTTAAAATGTGGAGTTTGAAAGTGCATTTCAAGACTTTTTGCATCCTTCCAAAATTCCAAAAGAATATATTTTCCAGAATCTGAAATATCCTCATAATGTGTATAGGATAGATTACCTTCTTCTTTTCTGGTTTCTTCAATTAATTTTTGTATTAGGACATTATACTCTGAAATCATTTCAGGTTTAATAAAGTCCCTAGCCGTAGACATAATCATTTTAATACCTATGTAGCAGGATCTGCTTTCCTTTCTTTTATCTTTACCATTTTTCATAATGAATTTTACTCATATCAGGTTCTTTAACCGAAGGTTTTATAACAGAATAATCTGGATATCCAAAGGAAATGACTGCTAAAGGAATAATATGTTCAGGCAATTGAAAAAGATCAATTAACCCCTTCACACGATTCGTTTCTGGATAGGTTCCAAGCCAGACGGAACCGATACCCATTGAATTAGCAGCCAATATCATATTTTGACCTGCAATAGAGCAATCGACAACCCAATACTCTGGAAATTTTTTATAGGAACGCGTTAAATCTCCACATACAATTACGGCAACAGAAGCATTGGAAAGCATGGAAGCCTGTCCCTCCTGATTATTAGCAATTTTTTGGAGCATATTTTTATCCCGTATTACAAGGAAGGCCCAATCACGGCTATTGACACATGTAGGACCGCTCATTCCAGCCTTTAATAGGAGCGTTAGTTCTTCGTCTGTTATTTCTTTGTCTGTATATTTACGGATGCTCCTTCTCGTAAAGATTGTTTCCAAAGTTGGTAAAGATGTTTTTGTATCCTGCATATTATAATTAATACCTCCATTAACTAAAATCCTACTCGCAAACCACCATGATATCGTTTGTCATTCTTGGTGTGAGCACCAAATACGCGAAGATCCATATGGATATATCCAGGATTCGTATGATAACCATTTTCATCTAGCACGCCTGTACCATGTTCAGGAATAAAAACACGACCTTCCGGACGCCCCACACTAATAGGTTTTCTCAAACATTTCCACACATTTCCATTACACCTGCAGATAATTGCGGCGGCCCTGTCTTTTTCTGTATTTGTCATTACATAATATTGATCAATGGTATCTGATGAAATATCACTCATAACATGACTTTGCTGCTGCTTTCTGGACAGACAGTTTAAAAATTGTACAAACTGTGCTTCAGTTAATGAATATTTCATATACCACATTGCATTTGGTGTATCCAAATCACAATAAAGATTTCCTTCTTTTGGTGCCTTCTCATACAAATTAAATGTATTATTTTGTAATAATACGAGTGTAGCATAAAATGAAATAATATGAAATAATTTCCAGAATATAATTGACAATAAAATGGAATATATTTCATAATAATGTTAAATTATAACAAAAATACCTTTTAATTACAAAAAATATGATATAATCTTATAAACAAATTACACTAGGAGATTACACGATGAATGTTATACAAAGGAGAAAAAAGTACTTATTTTGTGGAATATTAATATTTTTTATTGTGCTTTTCATTTGGACGAAGAGAGATTTTTTATCGGTCTTACCTTTTCCATCTCAAATAACCTTTCATTCTCCTACAAATATTTTTGTGGGTAAAAATGATACTTTTTACCTGATTAATAATGGGAAAAAAGAAGTACTTTTAATCAATAAGAAGCTGCAATATGAAACAAAGATTAAAGGTGGCAATGAAGATAAACCTTTTTATTATGCATCTATGATATGCGATGACGAAGCAGGTAATATTTACCTTGCAAATGTGGATTACGCAGGAAAAGGTACCTTGGTTAAATCAGAAAGAATCATTCAATATGATAAAAAGGGTAAAAATGCAAAGACCTTGTATGAAATTAAATATGAAGATGAAGATAATGCACCATTGCAGTATGGAAATATAATAGGACTTACTGAAAAAGAGGGTCATATTTATTTCATTCTGAAAGGAAAAAGTAAAATACAGTGTTACAATCTGGACTTAAAGACGGGCAAGAATACATGCACCTCTTATCCTGTATCACTTGCTGTTAATGATGCAGTTTTAGACATTCAAAGCAAGAGTGTTATTGCATCCACTAGACAGGGAGAAATCTATAAAATTGAAGAAGATGGAAACATTACAATATTAATGGATAGTAAAAATCAGGAACAGATTCCATGGAAACTGACGATGGAAGGCAATACTGTTTATTATACAGATTTATTAAGCAAAAGCGTTAAAAAACTATCTATTGAATCAGAAGAATCAGTTAAAACAGTATTTGATATGGAGGAGATACCTTATACAATCAATGCTTCTAATAATGGTACATTAGTTGGCACGGATTATAGTGGTATTTACCTTCTTGATAAGGAAGGGAATTTTTCCTATTTTAGTAGTGTAAACCTCTCGAATAGAATAATGAGAATAGGTATTTGGCTACTCATATTTCTTCTGACAGTATTTTTTATTGTGTTATTCTTCCGTCTTATTCTGAAAGCTGTAAGGCATTTACATAATAGAGAAACCCTTTTTAGAGTTATTTTAATCGTAATTCCTTCGTTAATAATTGCAATCATAATTTCAATTATGTTGATTTCCAAGCTTTTAGATACGCAGACCAAAACGACCATGAGGGATATTAAACTTTTTTCCGATATTCTTTTAGAAGATTTGGATGCAACAAAATTACAGGAAATAAAGAATTTATCTGATTATGGGGGAAAGACGTATGTGTCACTTAAAGAAAAGGCAGATGAATTAGTCCGGACATCCTATGAAAATGGATTATATTATTACTATACTATTTATAAAGGGGATGGTAATTTTATTAATGCAGTTTTTGACTACGAACAAACGGTTACTGTTAATCACCCTATGTATGAGTATGGCGACAATGCATATTCTTATGTTTATAAAAATGGTAAGGCTATTGAAGTAAATGATGAAGTGAGCTCTTATGGGGCATGGTCCTATATACTTACTCCTATTCATTCGGAAAACGGTGAGATTATTGGTATTCTTGAGGTGGGTACCAATATGGATAATGTACATAGGGAACAGAAAACACTTATTATGGAAGTTGTTTTTACAATCATTACTACGGTAGTTGTAATTATTATGTTTATTATTGAAATCATATTTCTGATTTCTCATATGGAGAGAAAAAACAAGACAGGAGAAAGTGAAATTCATTATTTCATGCATTACCCTCTTCGGAGTATCCTGTTTATCATATATTTAGTGGATTCCATGCAGGATGCTTTTATCGCTTTGCTATCTTCAAGGTTATATGAACCGATAATAGGAATTCCGAAAAGTATGGGAATTGCACTCCCGATTACAATGCAGTTATTAATGGCAGCTTTATTTTCTGTCATAGGTGGAAGATTTGTAAGTTTATTGGGTACCAGAAAAAACATGATATTTGGGTTTCTATGTCAGTTTTCAGGTCTGTTAATATGCGCATTATCTGGAAATTATATAGGCCTTCTTATCGGTAAAATTTTTATTGGTATCGGTATGGGGACAATCTATGTAACCGCCAATACCCTTGCCGCAATGGGAGACACAGAGGAGCATTGTGAACAGGCATTTGCTGATATTAATGCGGGTGTACTTTCGGGTATAACAGTAGGGGTAGGTCTTGGATCAATTATTTTGTCTTTTGGTGACTATCAATTAGTGTATCTGGTAGGGGCAATTATATCAATATCGGGGTTAGCATTGGCATTTACAGGGAAGAGCATAAAACCTACTATTTCTAAAAAGGCCGGTAATATTAAAATGAAAGAATTCCTTTTAAATAAAAGGGTCATAACCTTTTTCCTCTTTCTTTTACTTCCTTTTATGATGGCACTATCCTACCGCGAATATTTCTTTCCTTTATATGTTGAAAAATATGGTATGACAGAAGTGGAAATTGGACGTTTTTATTTGGCATGTGGTCTAATTGTACTATATATAGGTCCTTTCCTGGCAAAGTGGCTGATTGGAAAATTTGGTTCTGGAAAGTCTGTAATTTTAGCGAGTGGGTTGATGTGTGTGAATATGCTGCTATTTGCTATTAGTCCATCTCTGTTAATGGCAATGCTTAGCATTATGATATTTTCCGTCATTGTTTCTTTTGCGTATACCTGCCAGTATACCTATTTTGGCATGATACCAGAGACCTCATCCTATGGGGAGGGCAATGCTATGGGGATCTATTCACTGTTTGAAAATGGTGGACAGACATTGGGGCCAATTGCCTATGGAACTGCTTTACTTTTTGGAAATCGTTTTGGTATTGGATGTATATCTCTTATAATGGGGGCTCTCATTATACTATTTAGTATTAGTAATTCAAAGAGTTGTTTCAAAAATTCTGTGGAGGGAGAATGTAATGGACGATAAGATACTATATGAACCTGTTAGCATTGATGATTTGGACGAAATTACATATCTTTATGAAACTTATTTAAATAGTGGTAATAGCATACATAGCTACTTAGCTTCTGGTATGGAAGATTGTGATTATGTAGGATTTAAAGCCGTTTGTGAAGGGAAAATCGTAGGATTGGTATCGGGAAGAAGCGGGATTGATTTTACATATCCGCATCCGGAATTAGAGGAGGAAATTCATAATCATTTTAAGGATGTAATACTTTATACACCAGATGCATTAATCAATGTCATTTAGTTAACCAATTTCAAATTAAAATCCAGTGGTTTTCTTTCAGAGAGAGCCACTGTTTTTTTTCGTCAAAAACTTAAAAAATATTACGAAAATAGTTGACAAGATAGCCAAAA
>JAQUUB010000173.1 GCA_028694115.1 Lachnospiraceae bacterium | reverse complement strand
TCCTTTCAAGTACAAAATGTTACTGATGATTTTGTATTGTAAAGGAGCAGACTGAATGATGAGAGAATTAAAACAAATTGAATTTTATTGTAAGAAATGTAGAAAAAGTATGAAAATGGCATATTTAATTACGGGTAATAATGATGCACCTGTTTTGCCTGGGATGATTATCAGATGCCATACAAATAGATGTACTAGAGTAATGGTACTTAAAAAGTACACAGAAGAAATGTTAATTGCCAGAGCAGATAAAGAAGGGAAAGTATATATCTAAAAAAAAATCAGAGCAAAGTTAACATCAGATATAGTAATTGCTATGTAACAAAGACAATTTAATGAAGGCCTCATGATATGGGAGACGTATTGAATTACGGCAGGGCTGATGCTTGCTAAGACGGACTCACCGTGGACGCATGGGAAAGAAACCAGTTTAAGGACTGGACTTTCTCGTGCGTCTTTTTTTGTGCAAAAAATAAATAAGATTTAAGAGTAATTTTTCATCCTTATGCGTTTCTAGCCGCAGAAAAACGAAAAGGATGGATTAAAGATGTTTGAGAAAAATTATGACGCAGTAGAATTTGGAGCTAGAATCAAGAAGTTAAGAAAAGAAAGTGGAATGACACAGGAGACTTTAGCGGACTTGTTGTTCTTATCTAGTGATAGTATATCAAGAATGGAAAACGGAAAGGGAATGTGTATGCCTGAACATGTGGTACACATTTGCGAAATCTTTGATGTTACATCAGATTATTTGTACTTTGGAAATAATGTAAATAACGAAACGAAAATCGAATTGCTTAGTACTATCAATAAAATATTATCAGAATGTGATTTGGATGAACTAAAAAGTGTAGAACAGATGATAAAGTTATTTATGAGAAAGTAAAGATGTCCTGTTCAGATGTGGGACGAGCTATTCGGAGAAATTCGAATATAGATTACTTGTTGTCAATAGGTATGATGATAGGTAAAATATTAGTAAGGCAGCATCTACAAGGTGGAAACTAGTGAAATACTGTTTGTACTGAATAGAAAATGTATAAGTTAATTCCATTACCTTAATATAAACCAATAATACTACATAAGAATTAGGAGGATGATAGAATGTCTAAAATGGAAAAAAGAAGAATTGTTGATTTTTCAAGAAAGGAAATGAAGCAACTGAGTGGATGTAATAATAGTAATACTTTCGACAATAAGTTAAAAGTGATTTGTAATAAGTACAATATTCCAGTTGAAAATTTTAAAATGGATGCAGGTGAGATAAGTGGTGGAGAAAATTTCTTCCCAGCTGAATGTGCTGAATTAGTAGCACTACTTATTAAATGCCAGGAATTTAATCCAACGAAAAGAGAAAACTCTTCAATTGAAAATGTTAATGCAATTGATGTAAAAAACTATTATCAGAAGATCCTGGAGAAAGTAGAAAAATTACCAGAAGATTTGAAGGATTTAGTATATCTGTTACCAAGCCACATGGTAGCAATGGAGGTGACAGTATGGATTGAGCGCATGGTTACATCATTATCAATGTTTACAACAAATTATATGACAGAACAAAGAGAAGATGTAGGAGCTTTACTCAAAGAATTAAATATTAAAATGGACATGGCGAATTATCACGTGTTTTCAAACCAACGTATGATAGGTTTATTAACTGGGATGGAAGAAGATGAACCTAAAAGTATAGAAGAAGTCCTCTATTCTAAATATAGTAGTTATGAGGATGCGTGCCGGGATTTTATGAGAGCAATACAGATAGAAAATATAGAAGATGATGAAGAATTAAATAATGAAGAAATAATTAAAAAAATCAATTCGCCTAATATAGGTATCGATGAAGGAATTGGGTATTTAATAAAAATGCTTTCGCAAGAAATAGGAGATATTCGGTCAGAGCTACAATATGAAAATTGTGAGTTATCAGATTATACTGATACGCAGAAAATACAAACAAGGCGCGAGGAATATTATAAAGAGGTGATTAGACCGATTGCAGAGCAAGGGCAAATAGATAAAAGAGAAATATTCCAGAATTATTATAAAGGGGCAACTGGCTGGAAGAATTTTGCACAGAGAATTGAACAAAAGGAATTTGATTCTAAAAAAGCTTTAATTCAACTGTATGAGCGCGAGATATCAGAAAGACAAATGGATATTCTGAATTTAAATCAGAGAATAGAAGCGTTAAAGTCAGATGAAGGAGATAGAACATTTGATTTTTTCAATAAAATCAATAAAAAATATGTGGAACGATATCAGCAATGCGAAGGCGAGGGAAATATTACCAGAAAGCTTGCTGAAAAATTTGTTGGAAATACGATTTGGGAGTTCCTTAATAAAAAACAAAAATAGTTTTTGAACTTAAATGTGAAAGGGTGCTATTATGGTACCCTTTTTTTGTTACCAAAATACTCTGCATTTAGAAAGGACAAAAACGATGTCAAAAAAAGAAATTAACAAAGAGATTGAAAACAAAATTAATGAAAGTATTAGAAAGAGAGGATTAAGTGAACAACTTAAGTTTGATCCAATTCCAAACACATTTAAGAGACGTCCACATTATTACAAAAAAACAGATGGTACAGCGGTGTTTACTGCTTTTCTTTGGCAGTTAAATTGTCTGTCGGGTGAAGCGTTGGATAAAGAAATTGAAAATAGGACGCAAAATGCAATAACATATTTCAATTTATAAACCTTACAAAATAAAAATAGATAACGATTGTAGGGATATAAATTACTAAAAGGAAGGAGGTGTCAGCAGAGATGGAATTTGAATATAATTACGATTCAAAAGAATTTGGAAACGTTTAAAGAAGTTACGCAAAGAAAGCGGATATACCCAAGAGAAATTAGCAGAACTTCTCATGGTGTCAGCAGACAGTATTTCTAATTATGAGACAGGTAAAACTACTTGCATGCCAGAGCATGTTACTAAGATATGCCAAATACTAAATATCTCTGCTGATAACCTGTATTTTGGATTTCAAAAAGAGCTTGTTGAGAAGCAGGAAAAATGTAGTATTGATAATATACTTGAAAAGTTGAAATCATGTAATGAATTTGACTTAGGAAGAATAGATAGTATGATTCAGATAATCTTAGCACAGCCAACTGTATAAAAAGTGTACGTCTAATACTTGACAATGTATAAAGCTGTTGATATAATTCAAAATGAAGTGTACGTCTAATACTTGACGGAGGATAATATGAAAATAGTAGAGTTAAACGAACTTGTTAATGAAATAGCAACTGGAACAGTTATTTCAAGGGTTGAATGTAAAAAAAACGATATGAAAATCGGAGAAATAGGTATTTTACCACTGAAATCAATTGCTTGTGGGATGATTGATATGGATGAAATACAAAAGATCAATTTGTTAAAAGAGGTAAAGCAAGAAAAAGTAACCCAATATGGGGATATTATCATGAAAATGAATCAACCATATGATTCTGTATATATTGAAAGAGAATATGGTGGACTTTTTATTCCTTCGTTTTGCTGTTTAATAAGAAATGTTAATAGAGCAGAAGTTGATCCATATTATCTTGTTAGTTATTTGAATTCACGATTTGTAAAAGAATATTTAATGGCGGCAAATCGCGCATCTGCAGCGTCATTATTAAAAATTGGAGATATAAGGAAACTTCCAATTCCATTACCAGAAATATCTGAGCAGATAGCTATAGGAAAAATTTTTATGGCTTTTAGTGAAAGACAGGTAATATTATCAAAAATGAAAAAACATGAAATGGAACTTGTAGAAAATATTGTAATGGATACAGTCAGAGAGGTGTTTCAACATGAAAAAAATTGATTATGTATCATTGTTTCTGAAAATTGAACATGAACTAGCAGGTTGGAAATACTATGATTCAATTAGAAGTAAAAGTATTGTTTCAACGGTTTATCTTGTATATTTAAAATATTTATCAGATTTGTCAAATGAGGATACTTTTGGTCAACTGATAAGTAACTACGAAAATACAGAAGTATTTGAAAAAGACATTATAAGTAAATTGTGGCAAAAACAATTAACAGAAAATGATTGCTCAGACAATGTCGCATATAAGTATTCTCAAGATATTAATTTTGAAATGATGCCAAGAGAGTTTATAGGTGTTCTTAATGAGATAAATCAAATTGATTTTAAGGATGATAATGTAGCTGGCGAAGTAGTTATTGCATTGGTTTCTCGTTTTTCGTCTTTATATGGCTCGCATACATTTAAAGATGATATTTCACAGAATGATATGAGTTTAGTCATATGTGCAGCAGATTTATTAAATGCAGATGATAATATGAGTATATATGACTGTGCATGTGGAACAGGTACCTTGTTAGCAATGGCTGGAACAACCGGGTCAATTCTATATGGACAAGAGGAAGATATAGAAAAGGCAATTGTGGCATATATACTCTGCAAGATGGCAGGAGCAAGGGAAGTACACATTGATGTAGGTGATGCATTGCAAAAACCTATGACAGTAAAATATGATATCAAAAAAGTAGATAGAATTATTTCGGCTCCACCATTGACGGATAGATATGTTAACCAACAGAAGTTGTATAGTTCGGATATTCGCAGTGAATTTTTATATTCTGATTCGATTCCAGATAGTGGCTCGTGGATTTATGCACGTCATATGATCCAGAAATTAGATGAAAAAGGAATTGGAGTAATGATTGCACCATGTTCTTCTTTATCAAGAGAAGGAAACACCAAAGAAGATAGATACAGAATAATAAATAGAAATAGTATTAAGGCAGTAATTCAATTGCCTACATGGACTTCCACTTCAGCGGTACGTCTGTGCATTATTATACTAAAAAAAGGTGAAGAAACTCAAGCCTGCAAGATGATACAAATGATTGATTTAAGTTCAAATAAAGGTGAACAGTATTTTCTTGATAAGGATAAAGGTAAAAATGCCAAATATCTAGATAGTAAAAAACTGAGCAAATTTGTAAACGATATCATAGAGGTAGATGGTATCAGTAGATTAGTTGGAGCAGATGAAATTGAAAAGCAAGACTTTAATCTGACGCCAAGTATATATTTACGTGAGATAACTAATATGATCAAACAGAAAGAGCGAACTATAGATATGCTCAAACTGCAAAACGAATTGATTAATCAGTATCATCAATCGGAAAAAGATTTTAATGATGCGGTACTTAATTATTATAGTTTATGGGGAAGCAAGAAGGAGAATGTGAATGAATAGACGATATGGTAAAGATAAAAAGAAATCTAATGCAGTAACAACACCTGGTGGAATGCTTATCGGAATGCTTGAAGATCTGAATGGTATAAGAATTATACAGATTAAGAGGGATGGAAAAATGGAATATGTTGATGTTGAATTTATTAAGAAGCAATTAGATAAACCATTAATGTAAGATAAACTAGGTTTCCCAAAATGAGAAACCAGTTATATTACTATAGGATGAGGTTCCCACAGGAGAAAGCCACCTATAGAACGTTGTAATAACAATGTTCTATAGGTGGCTTTTATTTTTTTCAGAAAGGAGGATTAGCAGAGATGGAACAATGTGTACACGATTCTAGAGAATTTGGCAAACGACTTAAAGCAGTTCGTAAAAATCATGGAATGACTCAAGAAATAATGGCTGAAAAATTATTTTTATCGGTAGATAGTATATCCAATATTGAAAATGGAAAGACAAATTGTATGCCTGAATACATATTAAAGATATGTCAAATGTTTAATATCTCTGCTGATTATCTATATTTTGGAATTGAGAGGGAATTGCTACCTACAAAATCAAATGAAATTACACAGATTAATAGCATTTTACAGTCGTGTACAGAATTTGATTTAGCAAGAATACATGGGATGATTGAAATTATATTGCAGCAACCTAGTGCTTAACCCTGAATAACATGCGGAGTTTTATAGAATAACCCCGAATACCTATCCATTAATTTATCAGGTAAATCAAAGTACAATTTATATATGGTCAGCAAGACCTAAACCACGAGAGTGGATGCGCAGAAGCTCTCCTAATCAAATACCAGAATAGGAGAAAAACAATGGAACAGAAGATTATTAGAATGAATGACGAACACCAAACAGAGGCAAAAGACACAAGAGTACCAAAGGGACAGGGAGTCATCTTCATCAAAACCCGTATGTCAGACAACAAAATTCATGATTTGGTGTCGGAAATGACAATTGTAGCAGAAGCAACAGATGTGGAAGTTGTAGACGTTATAGTAGATGAATTTGCCAGTAGCGATATTGATCGTGACGAGGTAAGCAGATTATCTGACTGGATTGAAAACTCCAGAGTAGGAGTCATCTTTGTGAAATCTCTGACAGATATTACAGATGATGATGAAGATCTGGACAAGTTCATTGAAAGAGCAATGTATTTTGGCATGATCATCGTTGATTTTTCTGAACATGCAATCATCGCACCATATGTATCGGAAGGCGATGAAAAGTAATGAAAGAAAAGGTTGTTAGTTGCTGGGGGTATCCTCTGGCACTCAGTCGATGTAATTTCATAAATACTGAATGGGGAACTGTTGTATATAGTCAGTGCGGTGATTTCCTTGGTAAATATGAAACGGAATCGGCGGCAT
>JAQUUB010000172.1 GCA_028694115.1 Lachnospiraceae bacterium | reverse complement strand
ATGCAGTATCCTGTTTGGTATTCGGCCTTAGAAAGAAGTTGTCACAGTACAGCAGGAAAGAATACATCCACACAATCCGAAGTGCCGGATATTTCTTTCAACCATAAAAAGAGCCGTCCAATATGCGACTGCTCTTTTTGTTTTGCTTTCTTTTTATATTTCATATGATATGCAAGTCTTTTATCTATTTTAACGGTATGGTAACCCAAAATGTTGCTCCGCCATCCAAGGTATCAATAACGCCTGCTTTTCCATTAAGCATTTTTGATAATTCGTATGCAATGCTAAGTCCTAGCCCAAAATGAGATTTGTCAGTATGAGATTGATCTACACAGTAGAATCGGTTAAATATATAGGCTTTATTTTCATCAGATATTCCATCCCCATGGTCGATAACATAGAATGTAATTTTTTTTTCCGTAAGGTTAGTCTGAACTTCTATATGGTCATTATTTGGGGAATGCTGGATTGCATTATCCATATAGATGCTTAATATCTGATAAAGGCGGTCTTTATCGGTTTGAAGCGTCGGGTAGATTTTATCAGAAAGATTTAAGTGTAGTTCAACTCCATTATTGATACAAATAGGATTAAATGATTCGTATAAAGAAATTAGTAAAGTATCAATGTTCGTTTGGCTTTTGTTTAACGTCCATGAATTTGCATCAGAAGAAGCAAGAAAGAGCAGGTCTTTTATCAAGCTGGACATTCGCATACATTCATCATCAGCAACGGTAGCTAAGTGCTGTATTTGAGATTCATCTTCGCTCATATGTTGAATTATTTCAATATTTGCCAAAATGACTGCAAGCGGAGATTTTAATTCATGTGAAGCAGAAGCAATAAATTCTTTCTGACTTTTTAATACTTGTTCTGTTGGTTGAAATGCTTTTTTTAGGATAAATCGGCTTATTATAATTATTGCGAATAAAGAGCCAAGCCATATAAAGCTATAAAACGGTATTTGTCTTTTTAAAAGCTCTATTGTAGTGTGTGGCTGATATAGTAATGTCAGAGTGTAAGTTTTCTCGCTTTTTGAAACGATGGTGGCAGGGATTCCTAAATACTTATCGTTTTTGTTTCCTGATACTTCAAAAGTACCCCATTGCATAGTAAATTGGGGTTTACTCGCAGATATTAGTTCTTTAGTGGCCTGCTTGTCTAGTGCATCTAATAGAGCGTTTGGATCTGTTTCTAAAGGTAAATTACTTTGGTATAAGATAGTCTCATCCTTATCTTTTAGAAGTGCAAAAATAGGATATTTTTCTTCATAACTTTTTATGATAGATTGATAATTATCATCATTATCCTCTAGCTGATAGATCATTAACATGGATATACGCTGGAAAAAGTTGTTGTCATTTGTTTTTTCTGTTTTAATGTAATTATCGGACATTAAAATTATAATTATAGTGATTATCAGCAATATAGAACTTATGAAAATGAGATGAAGATTTCGATATAATTTATTTAGCATAGTATTACTCCAATTTGTACCCAGCACCATATATTGTTTTGATTTCACAGGAGCTGGCTAATTCTCTTAATCGTTTTCGAAGAAAAGAAATGTAATTATCAACATTACCTAATTCTATATCAGAAGAAGTTCCCCACACCTTTAATAGAAGTTGTTCCTTGCTGAAAAGATTTTCTGGCTTTTTCATAAATACATACAATAGTTCAGATTCCTTAGCGGTTAGTGAAATGGTTTTATCATTACAGGTTAGTTGTCTATTATTCTTATCAAATATCAAATCAGCATAATTCAACGTGGATAAAGATATTAAATCTGCTGGTCGTCTTGTTAAAGCACGTATTCTGGCAAGTAGTTCTTCAATATGAAATGGTTTTATCAAATAATCATCAGCACCTCCATCTAATCCCTCAATCCTATTATTAAGAGAAGACATACCAGTAGTAATTATAACAGGAATTGTAATCGCTTTTTTTCGCATGGCTTTAATTATAGACAGGCCGTCAATAATAGGAAGCATTCTGTCTACGATTGCTATGTCATAGGAATAGTCGGTATTTAATGCGTATAACATTGCAGTTTCACCGTCGTTACAACAGTCAACAATATATTGTTGTTTTTCTAATTCTATCTTTATGGCTTTACATAGATCTAAATCATCTTCTAATAAAAGTATTTTCATTGATAATCAAGTCCCTTCTGTTTCTATGATTTAAATAAGCATATCAAAAAAACCTCTAAAAATCCTATAAAAAAGCATAAAGAAAATCTTTATATCTACAGGACTTTTAGAAAAGTATTCAATTAGAATAGGGGTGCAATCAAAAAATGAAAGGTGGAATTAAAAATGAAAATAAAAAGGATTGTAAAGGGTGTAATGATGGGTCTATGTATCCTTGCACTAACAGGTTGTGGAGTAAGTAACAAACCGGAAAGTAATAATGATGGAAACAAAGCAAATACCACAGAAACGGAGAAAAATAGTGATACAAATAGCAGCAGTAGTGATAAGCTTTTGGATTCTGCGAACCTGTTGGGATCTGTTATTGATTTTACAGATACGGGCTGTACAGTAACGCAACAGGAAAATATTGCGGGAGGTGAAGGTGCCATAGTGGCAGCACCTGGAAATGAAAATCAAGATGCAAATGTAAGTATCCAATATGGGAGTGACTGTGTTTTTCAGATTGCAGAAATTAGTACGTCTACAGGCGAAGCTACATTAAGCGATGCTTCTGCATCTGATATTAAAAAGGAAACTGCTATTGCTATATATGGTGGTTTTGAGGATTCAAATAACCTGACTGCTACAAAAGTTATCATTACTCGCTTTAAGTAGGGGGATAAGTTTATGACATTTTATCAGTTAGCTTTTCGATACATAAAAAGGAAATGGACAAAGTCAATATTGTTGTTCTTAGTGCTGCTATTTGTAAGTAGCATGATTCTAAGTACAAGCATGATTTTAAGTGCAACGCAAGAATCGAAATCCTCCATGCAAGAAAAAACAAAATCCAAAGTTGTAATAGAAATTTCCAACGAGAATAAAAAAATTACAGATGATGATATAAAACAAATGGGAAGTATAGGTGACGTTGCTTCTATAAACCGAATGTCCAGTAATACAGCGTTTTCATCTGATTTTAACCTTGTTACAAGTAACACTTCCAATGATGATAATGTGCAGGTGAGATTGTTGTCGTATGATGATTTGAAAAATGACAGTCCATTTTATGAAGAACAATACCGCCTGACATCTGGAGAGTATATTGCTTCAACTACGAAAAATGGAGTAGTTATCAATCAATTTTTAGCAGAAGCCAATGGTTTGACTTTAAATGATGAAATAAATTTTGAAAGTAAAGAAGGAAAAAATGTTAGCGCAAAAATCATAGGCATATATTTGACTGGAAGTGAACGAAAACAGATAGAGAATACAAACTCGGTGAATCGGATTGAGAATCAAATATTTATGGATAACAATACTTTTTCTGAATTATTTGGAAATTCAGGATTTTATAAAGTGGCAGTGTATTCTAATAATCCAGAAAATCTAGTGGAACTGAAAAAAGAGTTAGCAATGATTGTAGAAGGTAAGGCAGAATTGACAACATCAGATATTTTGTATAAGCAAATGGCTGCACCGTTAGATCAAATTATTCGCGTGACAAAGCTTATGTTCATTTTAACGCTTATTACAGGAGTTGTTGTTGTTTCGCTTTTGCTGTGCATGTGGATGAGAGGCAGACAAAAAGAGACAGCGATTCTTGCAAGTATAGGTAAAAAGAAGTTTAGTATATTTTTGCAGATATTGATGGAATCGTTCCTTATTTTTCTATTTGCAACATTTGGTTCTTGTGTTGTTGGAAGCTATGTTGCAGGCATTTTACAAAATATCATTATAAATTCTCAAAAATCAGAAGTAACTTTAACAGTACTTTTGCAATTAAAAGATATTTTGTTGCTGCTGGGCGTTGGGGGATTTGTTGTATTGATTGCGGTTGTTTGCTCTTTGATTCCTATTTTGAGAGTAAATCCCAAAGACATATTGTCAAGAATGGAGGGATAGTTTATGAATTGTTTACAAATGGCATGGCGCTCTTGTGTTAGAAAACCTGTGAAAAGTATATTGTTGTTGCTTGTTGTCTGTATGATTAGTGTCTTTCTGATTTCTGGAATGACAAGCCAAAATGCTAGTGTTGCCACACAGGATAAAACGAGACAGGCAATTGGTGCAGGATTTCTTCTGGAAGAAAACGAAGTCAATCGACATACCAGAATTGATATTGCATCAAAAAAAATCGGTGAAAAAGAGGGGACTGCAGAGGGTGTTACGCAAAAAAAGGAAGTAATTAACGGAACAGATAGTTGGGGAGTAACTACAGATAATTCCTTCGAGACATTAAAAATGGAAGATATTGAGAAAATTGCGGCGTTGTCAGGGATTGCAGATTATAATGTGACAACAGCACAATTTGCAGTAAATCCAGTGAATTTTAATCGCATAGAAGATGTGGATACGGATCAAAATTCAGATACACAGGGAGTTACCTTATTGGGGAGTCGCAATATGTCAATGGATTCTAATGTATTGACAGGAAACGTATCTATAGAAGCAGGACGAATGATAAGTGAAAAAGATACGAATGTATGTGTGATATCGGAGGAACTTGCTGATAAAAACCAACTATCTATTGGCGATAAACTATCCTTTAATGATTATCATGATAGAGACAATTCTACTGTATATGAAGCAGAAGTTATTGGGATTTATAATGTGAAACAAAAAATGACACCATATATGTCCGGGGACACATATGGTTCGGAAAATGTGATTTTCACAGATTTAAGATTCCCAGAAAAAGTGATAGGTGATGACGGAAATCCTTTATTTGAGAAAGCATATTTTAAAGTTGCAAATGTGAATGATTACGATTCTGTAAAAGAGGCTATAAAGAAGTTGGATATCGAGTGGTTGCGTTATGATTTAATTGACAATAATGGGAATCTTGATACTATGTCTTCTAATTTCAATGATTTACAAAATATCAGTCAAATTTTAGTGTGTGTAGTTGTAGGTGCAAGCTTTGTGATTTTACTTTTGATTTTTATTTTCTGGATAAAAGGTCGAGTGCAAGAAATTGGAATATTGTTATCAATGGGAACGACTAAATGGAAAATCTTAACACAAATATGGATAGAAGCTATTATGGTTGCGACAATAGCAATGTTAATTTCCTTTGCTGTGGCTCCTGTTGTCTCAAAAATCACAGCCGACTATTTAGTTGAACAGCAGGTGCAGCAAGTGGCAGATAAGGAAGAATTGGACAATGGAAAAGTGGCCACGGATTATCAAAAAACCGAGCAGAAAGTGACAGGAGTAAATGTTGGTATAACTTGGAAAATAGTATTGCTTGATGGAGTGGGTGTAATTGTACTTATCTCGATTTCTGTTCTTGGGGCAGGAATCACCATATTAAGAAGAAATCCCAAAGATATTTTAATCGAAATGAATTAGGAGGCATGCAAAATGATATTAGAAGTAGAAAATGTGAATTATGCTTATAAGTCGAAAAAAACAAAACAAATATTAAATAATGTGTCCATTACATTTGATGAGGGGAAATTTTATTCGATTGTCGGTCCAAGTGGTTCTGGAAAAACGACGTTTCTTTCCTTGCTTGCAGGACTTGATGTTCCTGTAAATGGACGAATTTTATATAATGGTGAGGATATAAAGAAAAAAGGATTGAACTATCACAGAAAGCATAATATATCTCTTGTATTTCAAAATTATAATTTGATTGATTATCTTACCACAGAGGAGAATGTAAGATTAGGTGGTGGGAAAAAATCAGATGAGTTGTTGGAAAAAGTCAGCATTCCACAGGAAGACTGGAAAAGAAATGTCTTACAATTATCAGGTGGGCAGCAACAACGAGTAGCTATTGCACGAGCATTGGCCAGTGATGCTAAAGTGTTACTAGCAGATGAGCCAACAGGAAATTTAGATGAAAGCACTGCTGATGATATTATAAATTTGTTAAAAAAATCTGCACATGAAATTGGAAAATGTGTGATTGTTGTAACGCATAGTAAGCGTCTTGCAGATGAAGCGGATAAAATAATACAAATTGCAGATGGGGCGATTAGAATAGACAAAGCCAATTCGTGAAGTATGAAATTTGTTTTACAAGATAGGAGAGATGAGACACTGAAGAAAATAATTATAGAAATAACACAGGACGATGTTTCAATAGAAAAGCTTGTGCAGCACCTGAGTAATGGTCATCGGGGTTCCTGACTGGTATCATGGAATCGACCGGGAAGCGGTCTGAATTCGTAGCGTAAACCTTTTCTTTGAAGATCTGCGGCTGTTGTGTCTTGACATAAGCAGACAACACCGTGGATATGGAACTTCCTTCTAACAGGCAGATTCCTTTTGCAGACAGGATTTCATCTGTTGAGCAGATAACAATGCTGCACCGGATAACTGTGTATAAGATTTCTAAATAGTTCTTTGCAGTCTGATAGCTGAATGGATATGCCTGGTATTTTTGTGGCATGAAAAAAGCAGTCAATCATGTAGACTAACTGCTTGTGTGATATTACATATAAAGTTGTCTGTATATCACCTTTTCT
>JAQUUB010000171.1 GCA_028694115.1 Lachnospiraceae bacterium | reverse complement strand
CTTCTAAGAATTCCCCATTCTATGAGCCTCTTTTCGATGTCCCTCATTTCATAATCTGTAAAAGATAGGCTCTGGTAATGCTTTAGAGATGTTATTGGGTCATGCCCTTGTCTAGAATATATTTCAATCTCAGGGATTCCGGTTTTTAGCATCCAGCTCTCTATAGTTTTTCTTGGAGTTTTTGGTCCTACTTTTGGGTTTATACCTGCTTTCTCTGACCATCTAGCTAAATCTTTGTTCCATGAAGATCTATAAGGTGGCTTCTTGCCATTGATGAAATGAGAAAACACATAGGAGAAAGTAGTAGGCAGTTTATCAATAGTCCTTTTAGGAAGCTTTTGCTTTTCCTTTTTCTGTGCTTCTTTAGGCAATATGATCTGATTTCTGTCTTTGTAGTACCATTGAGGATTTTCATAGAGCCTTTGAAGCTCGATGTATCGAAGGCCTGTAATTGTATTAATTTCAAAAATAGCTTTCATAGTCTCAGGAATGGCATTTATAAATTTATCATACTCTTCTACAGTTAGTATTTTGGTTCCATCTGCAGTAACTAATCCATTTTCCATGAATATTGTTATAGCTACAAAATACTAAAATGTAGCTATTTTTGAAGAATATATTAGTTATTTACTCGGAAAATTAGTTAAAAATCAAAGAAATAGCTACGTTTTGCCATAAAACGTAGCTATATGTGTTTTTCAAAGGGTCAGAAATCTATCCTTTTGGCATCGGTTAACGAATTTTATGCACAACTTTGAATACCACATGTTGCATGCGTATGGATAACATTCAGAGCAGCGGGACTTTTTGGATAGGCTCTAAGGACAATTCTGATAATATTTAATCGGTGCTCTAACTGTTTGGAATATGGTTTATTGAGATCTTCTTAAGCTATTCATACTCCTTAAAGTCCTGATTTCTTTTGCTCGATCACCTACTACAAGTGAATTAGGTTTTACATTTGTGGCTACGACAGATCCTGCAGCTATAACAGATCCTGCACCAATTGTCACTTCGCCTAAAATTATAACGTTTGCTCCAATCCAACATCCATCTTCAACAATTATTTTTTTAGTTATGTGTTTTCCGACTCTTTTTGTTTCATTTCCTAATTCGTGAGTGTCAGTAATAAATAGTGTGTTTGGTCCTATGCCAACATTATTACCAATAACAGTATGATGCCTCACCTCAACATTATTACTCATTGATACGTTATCTCCAATTTCTATTGGGCCGATTAACTTACAACAATTTGAAATACAAACGTTTTTCCCGAAAACATACTTTCGAGTTAGCAATTCAATGAAGTAGACATTTTTCCCAATATATGGAACTGAAGCACATTTTATAAAAGGAAATAATATAAGTCCTCTAATCTTCCAAAATGGTTTTAATGATGTGTCTATAAACATTAATTTTGTCATTAATAAGATAATAGGAGTTACAATTCCATCGATTGCTATTGGTATATATTTACCTGCTTTTAGTAGATAAGAACCATAAGTTATTTTTGACAGATAAAAAGTTATATTTTTTAGCTTAGAGCCTATCTGAAAAATACTGCGATCTACTGTAATTTCACAATGGGCAATATGCATAACCGGAATGAATACTAGATATTTTAGACATGTTGTAACTTTATAATATGCTATTATTGACTTTTCGGATAGACTCTTAATCATAATTTTTCAGCTCATTTAAGCTTTTATTAGTTAGAATGCGTCTTAGAATGCGTATATTGGAAAATATTCCTTCTCGGATTTCTTATCTGTCCATTATAGTGTGTTTCTTCTTAATTTCAGATTACGCTTTATTTAGATCAGTTAGATTTTATATACTCAAACAAGTAATTCAATATTTTAACTAGATTGTTCATAGACATATTTAGTTGTTTTTGCGATATTTCTCCAAGTAAAAGATTCAGAATATTCTTTAATTTTAAAACTGTCCCAATTTTTATTTAAGGCTGACATTATAGTCTTTTCTAGTTCTTCTGAACTTGCAGGTTCACATAATAATCCATAGTCTTCAGAATTTATTACCTCAGGAATTCCTCCTACTTTCGTTCCTATAAACGGTTTTCCACACCCGATTGCTTCAAACATAACAATAGGATTTCCCTCACCCAGACTTGGAAGGACAAAGAAATCACTGGTGTTTATATAAATGGGAATCTCATCATCAGGTATCCATCCTACCAATTTTATATAATTCTCGAGTTTAGAATTTTTAATTTGTTGCTCTAGAGATTCTAGTAGATAACCTTTTCCTGCAATAATACAGTAAATATCGGATCTGGTTTTTGCAATATTGCCAATTGCTTCAATAAGATACCTATGCCCTTTTATATCGATTAAATTTGATATATTAAATATCACCTTTTTATTCATAGGAATTTTTAGAGTAGATCTACATTCATTAGTATTTCTGGGGAAAAAGAAGGTTGAATCATAACCATTTGGAATTACAACTAATTTATCTGAGTACTGCGGGAAAGTCTTGGAGATAAACTCTTTTTGTCTATTTGAAACTAAAATCATTGTATCTGTATTTTTTAAAACAAAGTTAAAAAAAGCTTTATATTTTTTCACAAATTCTTCTGTTTTTGAGTGATGAAATGTGACAATTAACTTTCTATCTACAATTTTTGACGCGATGGATGCAGTAATCGAGGAAACGAAACTAAATAGACCACCCGATGTTTGGTCATGGATTATTTCGTACCTTTTTTTGTTGGATAAGATATGGAAAAGTAATCCAAAGGTACGCCGATATATCTTTCCCAAATTTGTGTTTTTCGAGTGATCTTCATCTGCATAGTAATTATACAGTAGTATTTCGTTATCTTCTACAGACAAATTTTCTATTAAATTTTTGGTATGTGTAGAAACCCCACCAGAAGAAGCTATAGATCCGCACATTAAAACCCTTACCATTATTCCACCCCTACTTTCTCTAAATACGTTGCCATGGATAGCATCATCCAGGCCGCCCCCCATCTCATATAAGGAATTTTGTTTGTAAGAATCCTATTTTTTTGGTAGAAAAAATATCCAGAATTATCCTGCATATTAAAAATTGTCCATTCTAAAATCTTCTTTGCAAACTCAAGGAATTCCGTATCAAATGTACTTAACTTACTGAAAGTAATTATGCCTTGAGCTTGATTGTGTATATCTATAGGATACAGTTTCGGATATCTGTAATAACATCTGCCGTTGTCTAAAAACTGCTTTTTCCTGTAAAAATTTACACCCTTTTTAATTGACTCTATTAGCAGGTCTTTTTTTTCTGACTCAGCAAAAGGAAGGTACTCAACCAAAGAATCTAGTATAAAACCTTGATGAAAATCAGTTTGGCGCCTTACCTTTCCATTTTTATATTTACTATAGATCCAGCAACCGTCTGAATCCTGAGTACTTATTAAAAATTCGGAAAGCCTGCACGCTATTCTTTTCATTTCAGTATCGTCAAATAGAGGCATTAACCTGCATATTGCACTTAGACCTTCAGCAGAAGCATTTATTACTATCTTATTTTCACTTAAAGTATCGTATCTGAGGTAATAAAAGCCTTCATCTGTTTTTCCAAGTAGATATTTGATTAAAAAATCATAGGCACTTTTTGCAATATCTTTTAACTTATCATCCTTAAAAATTAAGTAACTGTCAACCATTGCTTTGATCACATTTGATGTTGTGATAACATCAGGTATGTCTGGAGTTAATATGCTTCCATCGAAGCCCCTATAGTTAAAATAATGTCCTGCCCAGCAATCAAAACCATACTTTTGTTTGAGAGATTTATTTTTTAAAATGTTGATGCATTCAAATAAATCACCTTTATACTGTTGATCGTTTGTTAAAGAATAAATTTTTGAAAATGATTGAGCAAAAAGAGATATACCTTTTATATCTAACCCCTTTTCAATACCTAAAATTGGCCTAATATTTAAGATGGAGTACTTATTCAATTGAGTTATTAATATCTTCGATAGCTGGGAATTAGAACATAACTTACTTACTAGTTTACTATTTAGTGCATCATAAGGGTCCCATCCATAATACTCTTCATTTTTTACCCAGTTATAAAGAGACCCTATTGAACTATCTACAAGTACATTGAAAGTCATAAGTTAACCTCAATTTGACTTATAGTGCATTAATTGTTGCAGCAATTCTATTGCTTGCACTCCCATCTCCGAATCTATTCCGATGTTCCTGGACTGAAGGCATAAATTCATTTACTACTTCAAGGATTCTATCTTTGTTGGAACCAACTAGCACATTCCACCCATCTTTAATGGTCTCAGTCCACTCTGTGTTTTCCCTGAGTGTAACACACGGAACTTTCAAAATATAAGCTTCTTTCTGAACGCCTCCTGAGTCGGTTAGAATCATCTTAGCATGATTCATAAGTTTTATAAAATCAAGAAATCCTAGAGGTTTTATTAACGTAACAGAGGAGCGTAAACTATCATATAAACCATAATTCTTAAGCAACTTTTCAGTTCGTGGGTGAACGGGAAAAATGATATTCTCATTCAGTTCCTGAAAAGCCTCAATAATATTTCGGAGGTGTTCTATATTATCAGTATTATTTGCTCTGTGGATTGTAGCAACTAGATAATCCTTGCTTTTTAGGTTAAGATCATTTAATATTGAGGATTGAGTCTCTGCAACCTCCTTATTGAGAAGAAGAGAATCAACCATAACATCTCCAGTTAAATACACATTTTCAGTGATTCCTTCTTCTCTCAAGTTGTTAACTGCATTCTGAGTTGGACAAAATAAGATGTTAGAGCAATGATCAGTTAAAATGCGATTGATTTCTTCAGGCATGGATCTGTCAAAGCTTCTTAATCCAGATTCTACATGCGCATTTTTTATTCCAAGCTTTGATGCGGCTAAAGCTCCTGCAAGTGTTGAATTGGTGTCCCCGTAAGTCAGCACAAGGTCAGGTTTTTCAATTATGAGAACTTCTTCTAATTTTCGAAGCATTTCTCCTGTTTGTTGACCATGTGAGCCGGAACCTACACCGAGATAATAGTTAGGTTCAGGAATACATAATTCCTCAAAGAATACCTTATTCATTTCATAGTCGTAATGCTGGCCAGTATGAATTAAACATTCTTCGTTATTTTTTCTTAATTCTCTTGAAACCACAGAAGCTTTTACGAACTGAGGTCTAACGCCTACGACGCTTGCAATTTTCATAGTATATCACCTTGCGGGGTGATAGAACTACCATCTTTTTTAGAATATTTTTGTGCAGCTCTTATTTTATTTGAGCTCTCAGGATAATTCCCAATGAAATATGCCAAAAATTGGGTAACATCGATTTTGTCAACTAGGAGCTGATCTCTTTTTTCTTTCCATTTGTTTTTTAGATCCGGTTCCTGAATAAGTTCTACTGCTTTAGCAATGGCTTTTTCAGGATCACTGAGATTGAAAATAAGATGATACTTGTTTTCAAGTTCAATGAAATTGCCCATGTCTTTCTTGCCTACAAAAGAATTGAACCTGACAACTGGAGTTCCCAAGACTGCGGATTCGGTGGTTATTGTCTGGGTGTCTGCCACAACAAGTTTTGCGTAATATAGGACATCGTGAATGCGAGATTTCGGGATTTTCAACAAATATTTGTTAAAATCGTCTGGCAGTTTTAGTTCAGATGAGATAAATACACGCGCATACTTGCTTAGTTCATTAACTAAGAGCCTTTTTTGATCTATGGAAAAGCCATTTATACCAAAATCATGTACAGCATCAAATGCATTAAAACGTAAAAGAACGTAATCATCATTTTGGCTTATCCCAAGAAAATCATGAATTTTTACATCTGGCACAAAATAGTTTTTATGTAAATAAGCAATTTCTTTAAAGCTATTAAATTTGATGTGCTTTGGACCCAGATCTACGGTAAACGATGAAGGAGTGAGAATTACGTCCACAAACGGCTTGAAAAGCATGAACTGAAAAGGTGCAGGTTCAGAATCATTAAATATTATGCATTTTTTATGCAGTAATTGTGATGTATATGCTGAGTAAACTCCCACTCCAACCAATAAATCAGGCTTTTTCTTTCGAAGAAAATTATACGCTGTTAGCACATTGAAAGGTAGAGCTAAGATTTTCCCATATTTTGAATTAGGTACGTTGGCATATATAAAATACTCAAAACCCATTTCATCTAATAAGTTAATTGTGTCTCCATAGTTTCTCGCCAGGATAATTGTTTGATGCCCGCTGAGTTCCAAGGTTTTAATAACATTTTTATACAAATGAACGTGTGCAGGTGTATTTATAAAAAATGCAATTCTCAAAAACAACCCCCTCCCCAGAATTTTAGATAAAACATTTTTCTTTAAGATCATGTCTTTTAAAATCGCAAACCATGCTTCCAACGGAAATTTCTTCGTTATAAGCAGGTAAAATCACTGAGATTTGTTGTGCAGCTGTGTGTATTGTGTGTTGGTAATCACTCCAAGGTATGCACTCGTTTCTGTTACTAGCACCCAATTCGAAACTCATCTTTATGCCCACTCCCCTTTGAGTCTTCAGACTAAAGATATTTGAGGTATTATTTAATCATTTCAATTTATAGAAATATAATTAGATAGATATCAAGAAATGCCGTTA
>JAQUUB010000170.1 GCA_028694115.1 Lachnospiraceae bacterium | reverse complement strand
GACGTCGCTATTGCGTAACTTGCCGTGCTCAGGGAAATTTCTGGGCACGTGAGCCATGATAACTTTGTACGAAACACAGATAAGGAGGTGTACCAAAAGCAATGGAAAAAGAAGTGATACTATTTACAGAACCAGAAGAAGTATTAAGCTGGTTAGCTGAGAATGACATCCTGATGAATCTTTCAAAGGAAGATGCACAGATACTTCTTAATTATATGGAAGGTCATGATTATGCAATAGGATTTCAGGACAATCATATGATACGGCAGGATTTAGCAGAGGAAAACGGAGAAGTAGAGCCATATACAATTGATGAGGTGATTGATGCTGTCTGCGAATGGAATTATGAATTGATTCTTGATGCAGATGCAAAAAGACATAATCCAAAAGACTTTATAGAATTTACCAGTGAGCAAAATCGTTATGAATCATTGAAGAAAGAAGAATGTTGTCTTGACCGCATGTTTGATCGAACTGTTTATGGGAAAGAAATTGAAGAATTGGCAGTAAAATTAGCAGATGAGTTCATCAGTAAGCTTAACCAGTCCAATGATGTAGAGAAGAGTGTTGCTGCAGTATCAGAGGAAGTCCGTCAATATAGTACAGATAACAGAGGAAGGTGATAAGCTTGGCAGACCGAATTCATTGTGTGAGAAAAACACTGCGATTGATGCCAGAGGAAGCGAAGATGCTTTCGGGTAAAGCACATGCAGCAAATATGAATGAAGCAGAGTACCTAAGATTACTCATAAGCCAGAAGCCCAATGATTATCCAGAAATCAGAAAATTGCTGAAAGACTTAATCAATGAGGTCAATCATATTGGAACTAATATCAACCAGATTGTTCATAATAATAATTCTGCACTTTATATGAAAGCAGATAAGGAACGTTTGGTAGCCTATATGAAAAAGCTGAATGTGGCTGTAAAAGAGGCGGTGGTTATGATTGGCAATTAGTAAGATCATGCATATGAAGGATTGTGGAAGTGGATTTCATGGAAGGCATTTAAGGCGAAGCATCAATTATATTATGAATACTGATAAAACCCAGGAAGGAAGATTAATTGGTGGAGTCAATTGTCAGCCAGATATGGCATTTGAGCAGATGAAAGATACCAAGCGTAAATTTGGAAAAGTAGATCAAAGACAGGGATATCATATTGTGCTTTCATTTAAAGAAGGAGAGATTACACCAGATACAGCCTACGAGCTGACAGAAAAGTTTATGCAACAGTATCTTAGAAATCAGTATGAAGTGGTATTTGCTGTTCATGATAATACGGATCATATTCATTCTCACATTGTATTTAACAGTGTAAGTTGCATAAACGGTAGGAAGTATCATTATAAAAAAGGTGATTGGGAAAAGGAAATTCAGCCTATTACCAATAAGCTGTGTGAAGAATATGGATTATCTGTACTTGAGATAGGTGATGAGAAAAGTGATCCTGATCTTGCTAATCGTGAGTGGAGTGTAAGGAGAGATGGACCATTTGTCTGGTCAGACATGATAAAACGTGATATGGATGCCTGTATTTTGCAGAATAATTCTTTTGATGATTTTTTGTGTATGCTAAAGGAAAAAGGATACGAGATAAAGCAGGGAAAATATCTTGCAGTTAGACCGCCTGGGATGGATCGTTTTAAAAGATGTAAGACTCTTGGGGATGAATATTCAGAAGAACGTATTAAGCAAAGAATTCTAGAAGAAGATATATCATCCTATCTAAAGAAACAGCAGACAGAGGTGAAACCACAGATTGTAAGATGTCGCGTGAAGCATTATCGAAGAGCAAAGATGTCTGGAATGCAGAAAAAGTATTATGCGAAGCTGTATCGTATAGGTCAGCTAAAGAAGAAAGCATATAGTCAGGTGTATAAGTACAAAGATGATATTCGTAAAATGCATAGATTGCAGCAACAATATTTATTTTTGGCAAGGCATGATGTGAAATCTTATGTAGAACTAGCAGGAACGATTATGAATCTGACGGATAAAAGAAAAGAGGTTTCTGCTGAAAAAAGTAAGATTTATCGTAATCAGAAAAAGTATGATGAGTTGTTTCAGATTGCAGACCAGATGACATCGCTGAAAGAGTGTGAAAATACTTACCAGAATGGGGATAACTTCTTTGAAGATGAGCATAAACAGTGGGTAACGCTCGAACAACATATAAAAGATCTTGGATATACTTACGAGGAAACTTCGGAATTAAAGACTTATTATAAGAAATTATTCTCGGAGGTAAGCCAACGGGAAAAGGCAGTTGTTAAGGAACTGAATCTTGGCAAGTCTATTTGGAAAGATAATGTTAAAGAAGATGAAGCTAAGGTGTTAGATGATAATATCGAAAAAGAAAAAAAGAGAGATACAGAGAAGCAGCCAGTTCGATAGGCTGTTATTTTTATGGAAGGAATTAGGAGGAACGTATGGAACAATCAAAAAAAGCTGCAATTAATATTCATATTACCGAATTTATGCAAGGATTGAAAGCTGTAGACAAATATCCTGAAGAGGTATTAGCACTGGTTCTGGAAGATTTGGAGTATGGACTTAGTGAAGAACAGGTAAAACAGTATTATAAGAAAAAATGGAATATCGGGCAGATGAAAATCTATTCCAGATGCTTGAGAGGTGGTTATTCCGATGAAGCAATCAAGGTTATTACTTCAGAAAATTTATCTGGAAATCAGATGAGTGTTGCATTGGAATTTTATGAGAAAGGAGTACCTCTTGAAAGCATTGAAGCTGTTGTAGGTAGAAATGATTTTCCAGCTACAATGAAAAAATTATATGAAAATATACTTTCGGAGATGAAGGAAACCAAGAAAATTACAGAGGATGCACCTGATTATGCAAAGAAATTAGTGGATCAGATATCAGCTATGATTACGCATATTGAATTTCAGGAGAAACGATATGATGCATTGGCAGAACATCTTAAGATATTTGAAATAACCAAAAAGGACGAAGATGTCAGAGACGATCTGATAAAACAAAATGCACACCAGGCAACGGTGATGAGTGAACAACAGAATCAAATTATGCAGGCAAATTCAGCTGTCGCAAGATACCGTGCTGAAAATGAGCAAAAAGATAAGGAGATGAAAAAGATGCAGGATAAGGTTAATGCACTAGAAGAACAGCAAAGAATAAAGGAATTAAGAGTAGCTGATACGAATACAGTTTCAAAATCGGCAAGTATACCACTGCCAGAAGTGGTTCGAATGTCAGAGTCTAGAGTGCAGGAGCAACAATCAGCAATGATTCCTCAAAATATCCCTAGATATGGAGTACCTATTTATTACACGATACCAATGTTGGATTCGTATGGACAGGTGGTACAGAAACTTCCGATTGAGCGTACAGAGAAAAAGACGGGCGGTATAGCAGGTGTATTCTCCAAGTTAGGATTAAAGAAAAAGTCCAGACAGGATATTGTGAAGCTTGTGGCAAGTGGTGATTTAGTACCAGCTCAGTTAATACAGTTAAAGAGTGCAATTGAAAGAGGACTTACGGAGAATCAGTTGGTGGAACTTATCAATAACAATGTATCAGCGGAAAAGATGAAGGAAATTATTGAGATTGCAGTTCTTGAAAATGCAATGTACTAGAAGGAGTGTAGGAAGCGTGAAATCAATAGAAGAAACAATCGAAGCAATTAGTAAAGAACAGGGAGTATTAACAGATGCAGAAACACAGTTCATTATCCAGTATGCATTTAAGACAGGTGATGAAGAACTAATACTGAAGATGATCGAAGACTTTACAGTAGAAGGGAAAGATAGTAAGGCTTTGATTCAGAAATATGAAGCCACGCTAGATGTGAAACCCAAATGGGTAGATCAGATTGAGAATCTCTTAGTAGCAATTGAAATGTATCGTCTTGAAGAAGAAAAGGCAGTTAATCGTTTGGCTGATGTACTGGGGGCGTATGGCATTCATGTATCTGCGGAAGAAATCAGAAATTCAGATATGGAACAGATAAAACAGAAAGTTAAAACTTTATAGGAAAGCAATAAAAAAATTATGAAAAAGAAGGGAGGCAGAACTAAAATTAGAGATTAGTTTTGAAAAAAATAGTCTCGGAAAAATTTTAGTTACTAAGATGGCAGAAGAAATACAGGAAGCGGTACAAATTATACGTGTCGCATATGAAGGCATTGAAATAGTGATGAAAGTTGGAAGTGGTGGATTAGGAGCCATGCAAAAAGCAATCGACTTTTTAAAAGGAATGCTTGATTATGAAAAATCATTAGGAAAAACAACTATGAAAAAGCTACTTATGAAGGGCGGAGATTTACAGGTCTTGCAGTTTAAAACATCTGATATGAAGAAAGTAGAAAAACTAGCAAAGAAATACGGAATTCTCTATTCTGTACTTCCGGATGTAAATAAAACAGATGGATTATCGGAGGTTATCTTTCATACCGAGGCTGTTCCGAGAGCAAATATGATGATTCAGAAGTTGGGATTTGGAAACATTGCATCCTTTGACGATTATCTAAAGAATGGAGATGAGAAATCATTAGGAAAACTATTGGATTTTCTCAAGCACCAAAAGAAGGAAACGGATAAGAGCATGTCTTCTGATGGTGCAAGAGTAGGTGTTGTTATGGAAGGATTGATTGAAAAAGTAGGTCTGTTTGCAATGGAAAAGCAGAGCATTAGCGTGGATGCTGTGAAGGAAAATTTCAGTATTGGAAATGAACAAGCGAATAGCGTTATCAAGCAGCTTGAAACCATTGGATTGCTTGATAAATGTGATTCTAACGGAGATCATAAGGTCATGATGGATAAAGATGCATTCTTAAATCGAGTCAGAGGATATCAGGATTTGGCAGAACGAATGAGAGCAGTATCTGCGTCTAAGAATCTAAATCTTTCCGATGTTACAATTAGCAAAACGCTGATTACAGCAGAAAATGATCATGCAGTAAAAACGAGAGTGCCGGGAACTTGGGGCAAGGATGCAAAGTACGTATGGTTTCATAAATCGAATGCAATGGATATTCATGACGGAAAGACATTGCTCACCTTTATTGATAAGGAAAAGGATTATAAGATTTATGATGAAGAGAATCGAGTTGTGTCATCAATGAAGGGTGAGGAATTATATGCGGGTCATTATGATAAGGTGGAAGCAGCTGTTCGAGAACACTTTGAGAAAAATCAGACCAAAGAAGTTACGAAAATGCAAACAACCCATAAGACAAGCAGCACGAGAAAGAGATAGGAACTATGCAGACGAGTAAGAAAAAACCATCGGGTATTTTTATTCTTGTCGGTACAATTCTAGCGGGTTATTTTGGTTATTTGATTGGTGGAGCATGGGAGAAGGGTATTGAACTAAATGATTTTATTAATCGTTTTAATGAAGTCTGTTCAGCTCCATTAGAAAATTATGTGAATGAGAATACAGTGAAAGCAGTAGCCATCGCCATAGGTATTTATGGGATGGCTATTTTAATGTATTACACAAGTCAGAGAAATCTAATGCCTGGGAAGGAATTTGGTACTGCAAGATTTGAAAATCCGCAAAGAGCAAATAAGATATTGGCCGATAAGGATGAGAACTTTAATCGAATACTAAGTCAGAATGTAAAAATGTCTCTGGACTTTCGAAGATTGAAGTTGAATGGGAACATTTTGATATGTGGTGGTTCTGGTGCTGGTAAGACATTTTATGAAGTAAAGCCAAATCTAATGCAAATGCCACATAACTGTTCCTTTATATGTACTGATCCAAAGGGAGAAATCCTAAGAAGTTGCGGGCAGATGCTAAGGGACAACGGATACAATGTAAAGGTGATTAACCTATTGGAGATGGATAAGTCAGATTGTTATAATCCATTTTCTTATATTCGAGAAGAAACAGATGTTGTAAAACTGATAACAAATCTGATTTCAAACACAACACCAAAAGGCTCAAACCCTTCAGATCCGTTCTGGGAGAAGGCGGAAGGGTTGTTTCTACAGTCAATTTTTTATTATGTATGGCTGGTAGAACCAGTATCAAGAAGAAATTTTGAGACAGTATTAAAACTAATTGGCGAAGCAGAAGTTGCAGAACAGGGCAAGATGTCAAAACTTGATAAGCGTATGAAAAAATTAGAGGAGTTATCACCGCTTGGTGCAAATCATCCCGCGGTAAAGCAGTACAACAAATGTATGAGGGGTGCAGGAGACACAGTGCGTTCTATTATCATTAGTGCCAATTCCAGATTGGCATATTTAGAGAATCAGCAGGTGTTACGATTGTTATCTAAGGATGATTTGAATCTGGCTGATATAGGAATTGGAGTAAATGGAGATGGTGAAACAAAGACAGCATTATTCTGTATTATTCCCGATTCAGACAAATCATATAACTTTATTATAGGACTTCTATACACACAGATATTTCAGGAATTATATTATCAGGCAGATTTTAATTGTGGTGGTGCACTGCCAATTCATGTGACCTTTATGCTAGATGAATTTGCAAATGTTGCATTGCCAGATGATTACTGCAGCTTACTAAGTACCATGAGGTCTAGGTCTATTAGTAGTATCATTATCATCCAAAACTTCGCTCAGTTGAAGGCTTTATTCAAGGATACTTGGGAAACTGTCCCGGGGAATTGTGACACGTTTATCTATCTAGGCGGCAACGAACAAAGCACCCATAAG
>JAQUUB010000169.1 GCA_028694115.1 Lachnospiraceae bacterium | reverse complement strand
ATACAATTAAACAAACGGACACTGATTTTATTAGAATCAATATCCTTAAATCGAATATCTCTAGGATCTTGATAAGTATCAGGATTCACAGGGGTATTGGATTTTATCCATTCTTCTCGTCGCCTCGCATCTTCAGCAACTTGTTCTTCAGCACCTTGTTTACCAAATAGAATACAATAACGATAAGTGCGAAGTTCATCAATTGCTTTTTCCCTGCGTGACCGAACATCATGTTGACTTATCTTAAACTTTTCAGAAATAGTAGAATTAGGTATTCCGTTATAAACAGCAATAAGAATATCACGTTCCTCTTTGGAAAGCATTGATAATGCGTATTCCACACCTTCTTCTATATCTGGGGTGATCTTGTAATTTATGTCATACATAAACATCATGTTTTGTTCGATTACGAAGTTTCTAAGATTTTCTATATAATCTTTTTTCATGGAAGGGTATTCCTTTCTTTGGATACTTCATTAAAACTAATATACTTTCACAGAAATATCAAGATAAAAGAATATATATTTGATAATTCTACTACATTATCACTTACTCCAAAACTTAGTTTCGTCCCAATATTCTCGCTGACACACAATTTGCCCATTAACAATTTGAAAGGCTTCACAACCACATCGCCCATACAAATCTTTCCATTCCAATATTGCCCATTGCCCATCTTCTAATATGTTTTGTGATTCCAGATAAAAATCTTGAATCAAGCACAGCTTAATCAGGTAATCACTTATTTCGTCTTTTCCGACCAAATCCCGACCAGGTATCCTTTTGTAATAAGCATGCATATAATATAGATTTAGTAATTCATCACAATCTTTTTCGTTGAATGTTTGTAACCATTTTAATGCTATGGCTTTTGGACTTTGTTCAAGCATTTTATCCCTCCCTGGAAATTAGTTTCTGCTTATTCAAACCACATAAGCATATGGTTTATCACTGTTTTACATTATAAATTCTTTTTTTCAAAACTCATATAGCTATTACAAATTCGACAGTTTTTTCGTATAATGTACAGTATTTGCCTTGCAGTTCATTATCTGTTTCGAGTACCGCAATGAATTATTAATGAAAAAATGATTCACTCACTGTCATTTTATCATGACACATGATAAAATATTATTTATACATAGTAATACAGTAAATGCAAGGAGTGACTGGATATAAATGAATACGAATAGTGAAAATCCCAAGGTGGGAAGAGCCTTTCAGGAGTTAGTGTTAAAGAACATGGAAAAGCATTTTGATATAGCTTTTGATATGGAAGTTGCAATTCCTATTGGAAAGCCATCAAAAAATCATAAATTTGATTGCGTGTCAGAAGATGGGAAAATCATAGTAGAATGTAAATGTTACACATGGACAAATACGGGAAATGTACCGAGTGCGAAGCTGATGGGGCTGAATGAAGCACTTTTCTATATGAGTTATTTGCCTGCTGATTCTACTAAAATATTATGTATAAAGAAGTCTGTTTACCCTGGAAAGATAGAGACATTAGCAGAATATTATTGTAGGATTGATGGACATTTGCTGCGTGATGTAAAGGTATATGAAGTAGATGATAATGGTACTTTTCTGATATTAAAAGACTAAAAATCCTTCTTGCTGTATGTGCATGGCTGTAAAGCTACAAGGATGGAAAGATGGCGTAACCTGTAACCATGCGTGGGCGATTGTAAAGTGGGGGTCATTCCCCACCGCCATACTATGAAAATGAGTGAAAAGGAAATGAAACTATGGGAAAAAGGAAATCAAGCAAGAATCAGGACAAGGTTATTGATATGTACGAAGACAGTGATGATACGTTTGCATTTATTGCAGGATATACCGACGGTGGTGCTCCCTTTGGAACTACATGGGAAGAGCTGGGACTTGAACCATATGCTTCACCAGAGGAAATAGAGAAAGCATATGATAATTTAGAGTACAAGCGTATAGAAAATCAATTTGAAGACTTTCATGATGAAGATGATTATCTTGCTCTAACAGAACGCTTGTTGATGCGATACATGGAAGAAAATGACTTTGATGATTATTTGAAAGTCCTTAAAGATATCATGCCTAAAGCAATGCAGAAAGGGGAGTTGAAGCAATATTTTATTCAGGGAGCGAAGGAATCTTATAAGGATATGTTTCAATGTAATCAGCTATCTATCGGAATCTGGAATAGAAATAATTTGGATTTCTGTGGTTATTGTATTCTAAAGCACATTGATACAAAGACACCAGAAATTGGAATAGATTTGAGAAAGAAATACAGAAGGAAACACATAGGCTTAGAATCGCTGACAGAAATTTTGACATTCGCAAAAGATAATTATGAAGTGGATCATTTTATTTATGCAGTAGATTTGGAAAATGTTGCAAGCAAGAAGTTAGCTGAGAGGCTTGGCGGTATTAGGAAAGAGATAAGAAATACATTACCAGAAAATATTGTGAAGCTGATGAATGAAGTGCAGGAACAAGATAATGCTGAAATATTCAGACATTACGAATACTGGATTTTCTAAAGCGGTGCTGGATGAAAGGATAGAGACATGAATTATAAGGATATTTTGAATCAATATATGTATGAATCAGATAAGCAGATAAAAGCGAAAGCGCAAGAAGTAGATTCTACAGATTATGATAGAAATCGGGATTTGATTAATGAAATTGTGTTGTGGAAGTTAAATCGTTCCGTGCAGATTCAGGACAACACAATCATGGAAATACACGACTTGAAAGAGAAGATACATCACCCTTTAGATGCAGTTGAAAGTAAAGATGTTGAGACAGTGATTATGGAGTTACTTGAATCGAAAGGAATAAAGGTAGCTATGGCAAGTACGATATTGCATTTTTATTATCCTGATATTTTTCCAATAATAGATCAACGTGCATATCGTGAGCTTACAGGCGAGGAATTACCTGAATATCATGGAAAGGCTAAGAATCAGAAATACATGGAGTTATATCTGGATTACATTGAGAAATGCTATAGGTTTAATACAGAGATACTGCCAGAAGCTGAGTTCGAATATATTGATAAGATTTTATATCAGCTGGATAAAGAAAAAAAGAACAAGGTGAAATATTAGGAAAGCTGGTGGATGTATGGCTACGGAGAGAAAAGAGAAGCTAATCAGAGTGCTTCAAATTATGGAATCAACGGATGAAAAAAGTCCTATGAATGCTAGTCAGATTGTAGAAAAGCTGGATAGCAAATATACACTTGGAGATATTGACAGGCGCTCAATCTATCGGGATATCAGTATGCTTCAGTATTGTGGATATCAGATTACACAGTGTAAAGACAAGAGAAAAGGCTGGTACATGGAGAAACACGCTTTTGATGACTGGGAAATAAAAATAATGATGGACGCAGTGCAGCAGGCAAAATGTGTATCCGAAAAAGAAACAGTTGAGATAAGAGAAAAACTGCTTGCGCTGACAAGTAATAGAGGAAGAAGTAGATTCTCGCATATGATACGACCGGTAAAGGATTGTTCTGAGGTAGATGTTGAGATAGGACAATATATAGAAATGATGCTTGAAGCAATGTTTCTTCATAAAAAGATAGAATTTCAGTACACTGAGATTACAAATGATATGGAAAAAGTGCTTCGAAGAAATGGAAAAGTGTATAAACTGAATTTGTATACGATTTACTGGGCAAGTAACAACTATTACCTAATTGGCTCTCATGATAATCATGAGGGACTGACACATTATCGTCTGGATCGTATTTTGAATCTCTGTATTTCGGATGAATATGCCATTGATGCAAAAGAAAAGGTAGGCCCGAATCCAGAAATGTTTATTCAGAATTATATTGAGGAAAGTGTAAATCATTATTCTGGTGACGTAGTACGAATTGAAGTGGAATATGAACCAGATCCAGCAATGAATGCAATACTGTATGATTTTGCAGGTAAAGATGTAAAGGTGCGCAAACAAAAAAATGGTCTGTATAGGGCTTCATTTACAAAGATGAATAGTGTGACTTTAATTGGTTGGTTTCTCCAATATGGAAATTGGTTTAAGGTGATTGCACCGGAACATCTAAAATTGGAGGTAATGTCTGAGTTAGGGAAGGCATTGCACAAATACGAAGATTAAGAAAAATCTTGTGTCACTACTCTGGAACTGATGAGAGCGATACAAGATTTTTTATTATTTTATTTCAAGTCACATTAACATGACAGATACTTTGAGATAATCGTCCTATAAAACAAAGAAACTTTTGTTTTCTATGATAATTTGCTTCAAGGGAGGTTTTTGTTATGGATTACTATTTAGTCCTTGATCTGGAGATGTGTATGGTAAAAGGAAGTGCAAAGAAGAAAATGCATGGTATGACGCAAGAAATAATTCAGATAGGCGCAGTTCTGCTGAATAAAGAAAATCATATCATTGATGAGTTTTCCACCTATGTAAAACCAGAGTTTGGTAAACTAAATGATTTCATCTCTGAACTTACAGGAATCACAGAGGACAAGTTAGAAGAAGCATCATGTCTTAGGACTGCACTTATGAAGTTTGTACAGTGGATAGGAGACAGAGATGTAACGGTACTTTCGTGGAGCGATTCGGATTACTATCAACTCATAAGAGAGATGCGTGTGAAAAAAATAAAACATCACAAGATACAGGATCTGCTTGATGAGTGGTTAGATTTTCAAAAATCATTCGATGATATGCTGGGATTACATAGACAGTATGCGCTGGAGGATGCTATGGAAATAGGTCATATTCGTCCAATCGGAAGGATGCATGATGGATTGTGTGATGCATATAATACTGCAAGAATTCTGGCAAAGATACAGAGACAGCCAGCGTTTCAGTTAAGCTTTGTACCAATAGTTGAATATGCAGAAGAAATTGAACACTTGAATTTTAGCATGGGAAAATTATTTACACCGGAAATTATGGCGCAACTTACGCAAGTCAATAGTGAGGTTAAAGAGCTACCGGAAACAGAAAAGGAAGAGAAAACGAACAATACATGGAGTATTTATCGCCGACTTATTGGCTGGTTCAAAGGTGCAGATGCAGTAACCGATGAAAATTGGAATAAGCATTTGTTCCAGAAAGAAATGAAGAGGATGGACTTCAGAGATAAGGTGTATGCTATTTTTACACCAGCAAGAGTAGCAGAAGAAATGTAAAAAATGGAGGAATGATGATGAAGAACGAAAAGATTTTGAAGGATATTTATGATGAGAACAGAGCAATCAATAGAAATTTGCAGAGATTAACAAGTATTGGGTTAATTGCTGTGCTAAGTAATACTATCAAAGAGGCAAAGGAAAAGGGAGATAATACAATTGTGAGGTTGGGAAGAACGGCTTTATTCGCACTGGCATTGGCACAGTTCTTGCTACTGATATCAGACGTATCAACACTGCAACGAAAAAGAAATGAAGAACAAGTAGATGAAAATGAAGAATAAGTGAAATATGATTAGCCAAGCTTTGAAAGGACAAATTGAAAGCTTGGCTAAAAGTGGTTTGTGACCAAATAATGATAATTCGAGAAATCGAAATTGAAATTGAAAATTCGAACATCTTCTGGTATACTAACATCAATGTTATTTATGAATTCGTGAGGTTCTTGATGGAGGAAATACACATGAATGATGAACGAATCAAGGTGAATTATAAACCACTTTGGAAACTGCTTATAGATCAAGATATTTCAAAGGGAGAATTAAGAAAAAAGACAAGCATAGCGCCAAGCACATTTACGAAAATGACAAACAATGAGAATGTGTCATTAGATGTTTTGGTTCGGATATGCTGTGCGTTGAATTGTGGAATTGATGATATTGTCGAAATTGAAAGGTAAGCAGTCATTGATAGAGAATTACGGATGGAGGTGTGTCATATGGCTAGACCAGAAGATTCAAGAGTCAAAATACCTGCACTTGTGCATTTTATGAGACTTGGTTATACCTATATGTCAATTAAAGATAAGAAGAGAGATATCGACTATGATGGCGATACCAATGTTTTTTACGCTCTTTTTCAAAAAGCCCTTAACCAAATCAATGACTTAGAACTTTCGATGGACGATATAAAACGAATGATATCAGAAATCAAAATCAAACTTAGTAATGATGATTTGGGTAAGGCTTTTTTTGAATTTTTACAAAAAGGGTATGAAGGAATCAAACTAATAGATTACGAAGATATTGATAAAAATTTATTTGTAGTTGTTACAGAACTTCCATATGAGAATGGAGATGATAACTTCAGACCAGATATTGTTGTTCTTATTAATGGCATGCCTTTGTCTTTTGTTGAAGTTAAGCGGCAGAATAACAGAGAAGGCATTCTTGTTGAGCGAGAAAGAATGACTAGAAGATTTTCAAATCCGATTTATAAGAGATTTGTCAATCTGACACAATATACGGTTTTCTCAAATAATAATGAATACGATGATACGGATATTGAACCAATACAAGGAGCATTCTATGCTTCCAGTAGTTATAAGAAAATGTTCTTCAGCAAATTTAGAGAGCAGCATGTGGAAGAATTGCGGAAACAACTCAAAACCGTAACAGACGAGCAAGAACATTTTATTTTGAGGGATAATAATCTACTGTCGATAAAGGGTACATCAGAATATGCATCTTCGATTAATGTGGATTCTCCAACGAACAGGATTCTTACATCATTATATAGTAAGAAAAGGGTAATCTTCCTACTA
>JAQUUB010000047.1 GCA_028694115.1 Lachnospiraceae bacterium | reverse complement strand
TTGTAAAAATAAATAATTTTTTCACCCATTGGGTGATTTTGAAACATAGAACAAAAAACTAATCAACCCGTTAAAATATGTGGTTTCCAATACATATTTTTTATATGAGTTTCACGGATTATGGTATAATTTATACCGAACATTAGTAAAAGGAACTAAAACAGAAAAGGCAATTGGAAAAGGTGAAGCTGCAGGGATTGCACTTGCTAAGACTTATGGTGGTATTTTAGCAAGTAACAATTGGAAAGATATAGCATTATATATTGATAAGTATAACTTAAAACATATTGATACAGGGACGATACTTTTCGAAGGACTTGAAAAGGGTTTAATTACAGAAGAACAAGGAAATACAGTTTGGGAGCAGATGCTTAACAAAAACAGAATGCTGCCAGAAAAGATTTTTTCAGACTATTTGAAAAGGCATAAAAAGTAGATGTTTAGAGTTTTCTCTTTACATAAAGAAAACCAGACAAATTTGTCTGGATCCCTTTCAAAAGACTATCTAATGACATATTAATTTTAAATAGTGTCTTGTCGATTTTGTAGTTCTCCATAATAGCAATGCCACCATGAACTCCCTGTGTGATAACAATGGGAATGCCCGCCTTGCAAATATCTTCAATATCTCGATTAATTGTTCTTCTAGAAACCTCATATAACTTTGCAAGTTCTGGGGCGGTTATCTTGTCATTTTGTAATAGCAATGTAATGATACCGATCAATCTATCAATTTTTATAACAATCACCCCTTTCATTTTTCAAAGTAACAGTTCAATATCATACCAATAATTATTAAAATAATACCAACGATACCAATAGATCCAGGTATCGAATCATGAAAAACAAAAATCCCGCCTAGTACAGTAAAAAGCACTTCTCCAGCTTGTGTCGCTTCTACAATGGCAAGTTTGGTGTTGCTATAGCTAATCAAATCAGTGGCTTTAAAGAATAATAAAGTGGCAATCACACCTGAAAAAATTGCAACAAGGGCAGATTGTGTGATTTGTGAATAGGATGGCAGACCTGATTGCATGATTCCAAAAACAGCGATGATCAAAAAGAATGGCAGACTGCACAAGGTCATACCATAAATCCTTTGCAGTGTATTGATACGCCCTTCACAGAGTGCAATCATTTTCCGATTTCCATAAGGATAGGCGAAGGCGGCGATAAGGATTGGAACACTACCAGCGATGAAATGAGAAAGTGAAATCCGTGATCCCTCCTCAAGCTGAATACACAGAATGCCAGATAAAATAATGGTTGAAAAGAATAGAACTTTCATAGGGATTTTATGACTTTGACTAGTATTTGTTTGAAAAAGAGGGGTCATTAGTGCTCCTGCGACAATGGTAATTTGCCAGGTTCCAGCAATCAGCCATGACGGGCTAAATATGGAGGCGTAACAAAGAGGTGCATAAAAAATTCCAAATCCAATGGTACTGTAAAGAAACCATTTTATAGGATTACGTCTGATTTCAATCATCACAGCGTTTGTCTGTTTTTTTATTGATAAAAGGAACCACAAAATAGGAAACATAAAAAGATATCGAAGGGAAGCACTCCACTGCCATGAACCGCCCGAAAGATGCATTTGTCTGTTTAACAAAAAGGTAAAGGAAAAAAAGAAGGATGCCAAAACACCCAAGGCAATTGATTTTTTCATAAGAGTCTCCTTTGTATGATAAAAAATAGTAATTTTAAATAATATAGGGTATGTTTTAACATCCGTCAAGATATTTTCAACGAATACGGTTTTGTTAACAATCTGGAGGGAAAACAATTAATATCGAAAACATCTTGACATTTCATAGTTGAGAATTCTATAATAGGTTCAAGCAAAAGCGCTCATTTATGGGCGCTTTTTTGTTACTTATCCGGGTAAAAGAAAAATACAAAAGAGGTGGCTGAAGATGAAATCGATACGCGGAAAAATTATGATTTTGTTTGGAATGGTTGGAACGATATGCCTTCTGATTTCACTTGGAATCAGCAGTGTTATTTCCTATCAATTATTGGAAAGAAGCCAGAAAGAAAAATATCAGTACGAAGCAATGAAATTTGGGGGAGCAGATCAATGGTTGGTTTTCCAAGAATCTGCAGATCGTAGATACAATCAGAATGACAATAGAAAATATGGATTTGAATGATGAGGAAGCTTTAAAAAAGTATTTGGCATCTGCGACGACAAGCTATGCTGATACATCTGATATTTATATGGGATTTCAGGATAAAACCTTTATAGATGGGTCAGGATGGACTCCGGACGAGGGTTATGACTGCACACAGAGGAGCTGGTATTTAGATGCGGTGAAAGCGGATAAAGTCATAGTTGGTATGCCTTATTTTGATCTGGTTACAGACTCTATGGTTGTTTCCATTGCAGCGCCTGTAAAAAAGGATGGAAATCTCATTGGTGTAATTTCTATGGATCTAAGCCTAAAAGTTTTACTTGAATCGCTGCAAACAGTAGGAAGCGATCAGAAAGGTGTCTATTTATTTTTAATGGATCAGACAGAAAATATGGTTGTACATCCTGATGAGAGCTTCTTGCCAACGGAGGACGCAGCGGTGAACGCAGCAGACATCGTTAATGGTAATTATAGAAAGCAGACAAAAGAAAAGAAAGTTGAAACAAGAGCCATAAAAGATTATGATGGCGAACAGAAATTTCTGATTTTAACTACAATTGATATAGCAGGATGGAATCTGGGTACCGTGATACCAAATAACGTATTCAGTGAGAGCCTGAGCTTTTTGATCATGATATCTGTAATCATGATACTGGGAACCATCTTCGTTATTCTGATGAGTGCATTTTTGATCGGTAGCAGAATTTCAAAACCAATCAAAAGACTAACGGAAGTCATCAATAAAACAAGAGAATTTGAGTTGTCAGAAACGAATAATCTTGATAAGGATTATCTAAAGAATGATCATACAGAACTTGGTGTAATTGCAGGATCAGTTAACAACCTGAGAGCCAATCTTTATGAAATATCATTAAATCTTAAGGAAGCCTATAGACACATCAGGGAACAATCAAATCAGGTAAATCTGTCAGTACAGGAAAATATAAAAGCAATTACAATGGTAACGGGTACCATTGGAGAAATGTCGGATGCAATTGAAAGTGAAGCCAGAGATTCGCAGGATGGAATTGAAAAGCTTGAAAATTTATCGGATGAAATTTCAAGGGCTGCAGAGGCTGTAGATGGTCTGTATGAAATTTCTGTTAATACAGCCAGAGACAGTTTTACAGGTTTGCAGCAAATCACAAAATTGTCTGATAAAATCAGGGAGAATGAAAAGGCGCAAAGGAAGGTTATTGATAATATATCCATATTATCTGCAAAATCAGAGTCCATTGGATCCATAAGCGTTACCATTACTAAAATTGCGTCACAGACAAATCTATTAGCTTTGAATGCATCAATTGAAGCCGCGAGAGCTGGCGAGGCAGGAAAAGGATTTGCAGTAGTTGCAGATGAAATTAGAAATCTGGCAGAGCAGACAGCAAATGCTACAAAGCATATTGCGAATCTCCTTTCAGAAATTCAAAATGAGATTAGTCAGACTAAGAGTAATATCGATTTTGCTGAATCAACCACCCAGGAGTCCATGCTAAGTATGGAAGAGGCTAACGATGCATTTCGGAAAATCAGAGATCGAATTGATGATATGACAGTCAGAGTGGAGACATTGACTCAGTCAATTGGTGAAATTAATCACAATAAAGATCAGGTTGTTATGACTTTTTCTGATATATCCTCAGCTACAGAAGAAATTGCGGCTTCCTCACAGGAGATACTTTCTTCTGCTGATGGACAAAAGAATCATACACTGAGAATTGGGGAACTGGTAGGATCCCTTGACATTGTAATACAAAGCCTCAAATCTATAGTGGATACACTACATACGGAGTCATAATATTAAAGTAATTTAAGGGCTGGTTGAATTGTCAATCAGCCCTTTTTCTAATAAAAAGGATGACTATATTTTCACATAATTATCACAAGCCTTTCACATCTCCTACATAGAATTTTGCCATAATAAGGATATACATTAAGTCAAACTAGACCGGTGAAGGAAAGGAAAAATTTATGAGACGAAAAAAATTTAAAGTATTATCTTTATGTATGGCAGCTATCTTAGCAATGGCGGGGCTTACGGGATGTACCAATAAGAGTGAAACAGGAATAAGCTCTGAGGCAAGCACGGAGGAAACAGCAACGACTGAGGATGCGGTAATAGCAAATCAATTTTCTTATACAGATGGGACAGAGGAAGAACTAAAGTCAACCACCATTCAGGGAACCGTTGCAGAGGTGAATGAAAATAGTATTACACTATCAATTGGTGGTGGGATGGGAAATCCCCCAAGTGGTGGAGAGGCACCAAGCGGTGATGCACCAGGCGGTGAGACACCTCCTGAAATGCCAGAAAGTAAGGAAAGTAAGGAAGGAATTTTAACAATTAATGATACGTCTGTTTTGGTATCGAAGGCTCAGGGTGAAAATTCGGAATCGTCTTCTCAGGCTACTTTGGAAGATATTGAAGAAGGAATGATGATTTCCATTACCTTTGATGAAAATGGCAATATTTCTGAGATTGCCATTTCGGAAGGCGGAATGTCAAATGGTATGGGAGGAGGCCAGTCAAGTGGAGTCGACAGCTATGCAGCTGTGAATGAATACACAGAAGATACAACAATCAGTGAGGAAAGCGTTACCTCTACAGGAACAGATGAAAATGCGATTCTGGTTTCCAACGGTGCAAAAGTAATATTAAATAATGTTACTTTAAATAGAAGCTCATCAGACAGTACGGGTGGAGATAATTCAAGTTTTTACGGAGTTGGAGCAGGCCTGTTAACGACAGATGGTACTACCTATGTAAAGGGAGGAACCTTTACTACGGATGCAGCTGGTGGAGCAGGAATCTTTTCTTATGACAAAGGTGTTACTTATGTTGCAGATGCGACAATAGATACAACACAAAATACATCAGGAGGTATTCATGTTGCAGGAGGAGGTACTCTGTATGCCTGGGATTTAAATGTTGAAACGGATGGAGAATCGGCAGCGGCAATCCGAAGTGACAGAGGTGGTGGAACCATGATCATAGATGGGGGATCATACACCAGCAACGGTGTGGGCTCACCAGCACTATATTGTACAGCAGATATCTCTGTGAATGGGGCTACTTTGGATGCAACCGGTTCAGAAGCAATTTGCATGGAGGGTCTAAACACAATTCATCTTTTTGACTGTGATATCACAGGGGATATGGATGATCTGGAACAAAATGATACGACATGGACGATGATTATTTATCAGAGTATGTCAGGAGATTCCGAGGTAGGAAATAGCACAATGCAAATAGTTGGGGGAACGCTTACCTCAAAGAATGGTGGGCTGATCTATACAACGAATACGGAAAGTAATATTTTATTATCCGATGTCGATATTTCCTATGCGGATGATAGCGAATTTTTCTTGCAATGTACAGGAAACAACAACCAGCGTGGATGGGGAACTAGCGGTGCAAACGGTTCTGATTGTGTATTTACAGCGGACCAGCAGGAGATGCTAGGGGATGTTATCTGGGATAGCATCAGTACCTTGGACTTTTATATGACAAATGGCAGTTCTTTGAAGGGCGCGTTTGTTGATGATGAAACTTATGCTGGAACTGGTGGAGATGGACAATGCAACGTTTCTATTAGTTCAGATTCTGCATGGACCGTAACTGGAGATAGTACAATATCCAATCTGTATCAGGCTGGTAAAATAGTTGATGAAAGTGGAAAAACAGTGACGATAAAAGGAAGTGATGGAACTGTTTATGTAAAGGGAGATAGTTCCTTTACCATCACAGTCGAAACTTACAGTACAACGGTAGACTTGTCTAATGCTGCCAAGACAGATAGCTGGTCAAATCATGAAGTAGAAAAATCAGAAGAATTATTATAGTAAATAAAGAGATAAGAGTACCCTAATAGTAAGACACAGAAATAGGTTGTGTTGCACTATCAGGGTATTTTTAATAGCAACTATCCTTTGCTTGATTTGTCTTTGCATCTACGATATTCTGCATATAGGGAGGGACATTTTATGTTTGATATAAAAAAATTTGGTGCATACATTTCAAGGCTTCGAAAGAAAGCAGATATGACACAATCGGAACTTGCCGAACAACTCAACCTGACTCGTCAGGCAATTTCAAAATATGAGTGTGGAGACAGTTTCCCGGATATATCTATTTTAATTGAAATTGCAGATGTTTTTAACATCACGCTGGATGAACTTATCAGTTCTGGTAATCCAACCAAAAGAGAGGCTGCAATTCTTGAAGGCGCTGCGGGAGGTCAGGATGTATGCAGCGAGTTAGACAAGCAATGCATTTCTGATATTGTGAATATTGCACCGTTGCTAAAGCCTAGTCTACTCGATAAACTGGCGGATGGTCTTGCAGAACATGGAATAGATATATCAAGTATTGTTTCGCTTGCAGAGTACATAAATGATGATACGGTTGTCAAACTGTTGGAAAATGCAACATATGACACGATCGATGAAAATTTGCTCGAACGATTGATTCCATTTCTTGATGGAAATTCTATTTCTGTCATATTTCATAAAATTATTGAAGGGGAACTTGATTATCAATTAATCAGAATTATGCTGCCACATGCAGAATATATTTATCCGCAGGTTGAAGCTGCTGTTTTGTATGGTCGTCTTAATAAAAAGGCGCTTGATATTTTGAGAGAATATGAATATGAAAATGAAGGATTAGAACATTATGACCGGGGAAATGAAAGGTAAGAAGAGAAATGAAAGGTAAGAAGAGAAATGGATGAGAAAAGAATACACTTATTAAGTAAAGCGCCTGTCAGAAAGGCGATTTTTACAATGTCGATTCCCATGGTTATGGGAATGATGATTTAATTGCTATATAATCTTGTAGATATCTATTTTATAGGAAAGCTGGGGGATAAAAATCAACTTGCAGCTGCCAATATCACCACACCGCTGTTTATGATTATGATGGCTTTATCGGGAATTATTGGAACAGGAGCTTCTTCTTATATTTCCAGATGTATGGGGAAATCCGATTATGAAAAGGCAAGTAAAGTCCTTTCATCGGGTATTACAATATGTTTTAGCTTAGGAATACTTGCCACTGTAATTGGAAGTATTTTTATTACGCCGATTGTTAATGCTTTAGGGGCAGTGGAAGAGACCTATTCCTTTGCTTTTGATTATTCACTGGTATTACTTCTTGGAGCGGCCATTATTATGAGTAATTTTGCTTTGGGACAGTTGTTACGAAGTGAGGGTTCTACAATGGTTTCTATGATGGGTATGCTGATTGGTACGGTAGCGAATACCATTCTGGATCCGATATTTATTTTTGCCCTTCACATGGGAATGATAGGGGCGGCAATTGCAACGGTACTTGGCAATGCACTGGGGCTCACTTATTACATCATATTTTATCTGCGTGATAAATCCATGATTAAATTCAAATTTAAAAATATTTCATTTGAAAAAGATATATGGAGGGAGATTTTTTCGATTGGTACGCCCTCTTCAATCAGTCAGATACTTATGGGTGCAGCTGTTATGTTATGCAATAATTTAGCTGTTTCCTATGGTAATGATACGGTAGCAGGAATGGGTGTGGCTTCTAAAATAATGACGATTGGAACCTATATATTTATGGGATTTTCCGTTGGATGTCAACCGCTATTAGGATATAATTTTGGTGCAAAAAATTATAATCGAGTGCAGGAAATTATCAAAAAAGGAATGATGATTACCAGTGTAATTGGTGTGGCATTAGTTATAATTTTTGGCTTTTTTCCTAATCAGATCATTTCATTTTTTACTCCGCTGCCAGACGTGATTTCAAAAGGAAGCTTTATACTTTTGGGGCTTATGTGGTCACTCCCTGTATATGGAGCTCAAATGGTTGGTGCTGTAACAGTACAGGCTATGGGGAAAGGAAAAGCTTCACTCTTGCTTTCTATTGCAAGACAAGGATTTTTTTATATTCCAATTTTATTAGTGCTTAACAGTTCCTTCGGACTCAACGGATTAATATTTGCTCAGCCAATGGCAGACCTGCTTGCACTGATTCTAACCATTTCCGTATTAATAGGAATCATGAAAAGCGTTGAACAATAAGAACAAGTGTTTGCATATGTCTTTTTTTATGGTACAATAAACATACGAGATTTGTTTAGATGTAATTCACCAAAAAGGAGGCATATGATTGGAAAAGAAAAATAAAACATATATTGCGATTGATTTAAAGTCTTTCTATGCCTCAGTGGAATGTCTGGAACGCGGGCTTGACCCATTGTCTACCAATCTTGTAGTTGCAGATGCAAGCCGTACAGAAAAAACGATTTGTCTTGCAGTATCCCCATCACTGAAATCAATTGGAATTTCTGGAAGAGCAAGGTTATTTGAGGTAGTGCAGAAAGTAAAAGAAGAAAATGCAATCAGAAGGAGCAAGGCACCGGGACATTGCTTTGCTGGTTCATCATTTCATGATACAGAATTAAAGGAATCACCAGAATTATCACTGGATTATATTATCGCTCCGCCAAGGATGGCAAAGTATATGGAGTATAGCATACAAATTAATAATATTTATCTAAAATATGTTGCACCTGAGGATATTCATGTCTATTCCGTAGATGAGGTCTTTATGGAGGTAACGCATTATTTATCGACAGCAAATCTTTCCGCCAGGGAATTTGCAGTGAAGATGATTCAGGAAGTGTTTCAGACGATTGGAATTACTGCAACAGCTGGAATCGGTACGAATCTCTATTTATGCAAAATAGCAATGGATATTGTGGCAAAACACATACCTGCGGACAAAGATGGAGTGAGAATTGCAGAACTGGATGAAATGACATATCGACGAATTCTATGGACTCATAAACCACTGACAGATTTCTGGCGTGTTGGAAGAGGGTATGCCAGAAAACTTGAAGAGAACGGAATGTTTACCATGGGTGATGTGGCAAGGTGTTCCATAGGAAAGAAGAATGAATATTATAATGAGGATTTGCTTTACAGGTTATTCGGGATCAATGCAGAGCTTTTAATCGATCATGCATGGGGGTTTGAACCATGTACCATTGCAGATGTAAAGGCATATAAACCAACAACAAATAGTCTTAGCTCAGGACAGGTATTACAGTATCCCTATCCTTATGAAAAAGCAAGACTGATTGTACGTGAAATGACAGACCTCCTTGTGCTGGATATGGTGGAAAAAGGTCTGGTGGCAGATCAAATGGTTTTGACAGTAGGCTATGATATTGAAAATCTAAGTAATAAAGAGATAAAAAAGAAATATCATGGACTGATAAAGACAGATCATTATGGACGGCAGATTCCACAGCATGCACATGGAACAGCAAATCTTAATTATCATACATCTTCTACAAAACTGATTTTGGATGTAGTTATGGATTTATACACCCGAATTGTGAATGAAAACTTATTAGTTCGAAGAATAAACATTACAGCAAATCATGTTGTGAAGGAAAGTTCGGTAGAGAAAGAAACGTCTTATGAACAGCTTGATTTGTTTTCGGATTATAAAACAAGGCAAAAGGAAAAGGAAGAAGAGGATGCTGCTTTGCTACGAGAAAAGAATATGCAGCTAGCAATTCTTGATATAAAGAGAAAATATGGGAAAAATGCAATTCTAAAGGGTACAAACTTTGAGGAAGGCGCAATGACAAGGGAAAGAAACAAGCAAATAGGAGGTCATAAGGCATAAGAATGGTAGATGATAAAGACAAACATCCATATGAGGATATTATTAATTTACCGCATCATGTCTCTGAGCAGCGGGAGCATATGTCTATACTTGATCGTGCTGCGCAATTTGCACCATTTGCAGCACTGACAGGATTAGATGCGGCAATCAAAGAAACAAGCAGATGGACAGATGAAAGAATAGAACTGGATGAGGATGAAAAAATCATATTAGATAAAAAATTAAGAATTGTGCAATCACAAATAAGCAGGCAGCAGGAAGTAGAGCTGGTTTTTTTTAGTCCAGATCATCGTAAGACAGGTGGATTTTACATTACTACACGTGGAATCGTGAAGAAAATTGATGAATATAAGCGTATGATTATAATGCAGAATGGGACAAGGATACCGATAGAAGAAATTTTAAATATTACAGGTGAACTATTTCATGCAGGGGAGGATTGTTGAAACCCACTGATTGCACTTAAAAGGATGGGTATCGTTGTTGTCGAAAACGATTGAATAATCGGGATAGATATAATAAAATATTAATAAGTAAAAGTAATCTGACCATATAAGGGAGGAGGAATTTGTAATGAAAATACTGGTAGTGGATGATGATAAATTTAACTTAGTCATTGCAGAAAAATATATCAATCAGTTTTTTCCAGAATATTTGGTTCAAATATGCCAGAATCCCCAAAAAGTCATAAAAATTCTAGAGACAGAGGAAATTGACATTATCCTGCTCGATATCTTAATGCCTGAAATTAGTGGAATTGAATTATTAAAGGAAATAAGGAGTCGTTTGAAATATAAGGACATTCCGATTCTAATGTTTACCTCTATGACAGATGATGAAAGCTTCCAATCTTGTTTTGAACTGGGTGCGAATGATTATTTGCAAAAGCCAATCCAGGAAACAATATTTAATGCGAGGATTAGTGCGGCAGCAAATGCACGCAACAATCTTTTAGAATTACATTTATTATATGAAAAGTCCAATATGCAAAATATCGAACTTAAAAATGTGAATGAGCAGCTAAAGGACATACAGTTTTCTTTAATTCAATCAGAAAAGCTGGCTGCGATTGGAGAATTAGCAGCAGGAGTTGCTCATGAAATTAACAACCCAATCGCATATGTTGGAAGCAACTTAGAAACCATATCAAATTACCTTATTAAAATACGTAATTTCTTGAAGGACATTGATTCAGCAAATCAGACAGATCAATTTTCCTATGAAGTGTTTCAGGAATACTATAAAAAAAATAAATTAAATATTGTAATGGAAGATTTAGATGGTCTTATTGGTGAGTCAAAAGATGGAATTCAAAAGGTTACTGAAATTGTAAAGTCGCTTCGAAATTTTGCTCGTTCAGGCATTGAGAATGAGAGGAACTACTACTCACTAAGGGAACTAATTGATCAGGTATTATTAATGGTGAGAAACGAATCAAAATATTTTGTTGATATCAAAACAAATAGTCTTGATGACTCGGAAGTTTATTGTAATAGAAGTCAAATCAGTCAGGTCTTTTTGAATATTATTATTAATGCAATTCAAGCAATCAAACAACAAAAAAGAAATGAATTAGGAAATATGTGTATTACCATATATAAGGAACAGGAAAACCAATGTATCAGTTTTAAAGATGATGGACCAGGTATATTGCAAGAAAATCTTTCGAAAATATTTAATCCCTTTTTTACAACAAAAGAGATTGGACAGGGAACAGGGCTAGGTTTAAGTATTTCATTTGATATTATTGTAAAAAAACATAATGGAGTATTTGATGTAATCAGTACCTATGGAGAAGGATGTGAATTCATTATTAAATTACCAATCAAAAAACAGGAGGATTTATAGAATTTTTGGTCATATTATTAACATCTCTAAGTAATACGCATATGATATCATAAATGTTTAGGAAAGGATATCAATCAGTGCGTCAATATTATAGACCCAATTATAGACAAAATTATTGTTCGTGTTACGATAACACACAAATGAACCACCACATAGACAATGGAAAAGATATGAATCCATCAAATGATCATGGACCCAATCCTTTTGTTACAAATATTGAAAAAGAAACGTTAGAGAATCAGAATTTTAGAACGGTACTGTGGACAGGTAATCATTTGCAGCTTACTTTGATGTGCATTAATCCAGGAGAAGACATAGGATTGGAGATACATCCTAATACGGATCAGTTTTTACGAATAGAACAAGGGCAAGGTGTTGTAATGATGGGAGATAGTAAAAATAATCTCGACTTTCAGCAAAATGTATCCGAGGACTTTGCAATCATCATACCAGCTGGAAAATATCATAACCTTATTAATACAGGTTGCATACCACTAAAATTGTACTCCATATATGCTCCCCCACAGCATCCATTTGGTACGGTCCATATGACAAAACAAGACGAAGAACATCATTGAGAGATGATTTTTTATAATTATAAAACGTAGAAGGTAGGCTTAGACTTACCTTCTATTTTTATGCAACCTTTACTTACAATGACTTGATTTTTTTTAGAACCATTGGTAGGATAAAAAAGAAGTATAAAATATAAAAAGGGAGGAAGTATCATGGAAGGTTTTGTTACACCTCAAAATCATGTTAACTTTTTAGCAAAAAAATTATTTGATAATATGGAACAAACGATATTGGATGGTTCAGTTGCATATCTCCAAAAAGAGGGGGGAGGACCATGTGAAGTACATACGCATGAGCATAATCATCTGTTTATTGTAGTCAAGGGCGAGGCAAAAATAATAGTTGGCAGTGAGACTATTATTCTATCTGAAAATGAATCCCATCTTGTAAACGGTTCCATTCCTCATTCTGTATGGAATAATATTGAGGAAGAAACAATTATGGTAGGAATATCAACAAAATCAACTAATAGGTGACTGAAATGAAAATATTAGTTAGTGCCTGCATTATGGGACATAATTGCAAATATAATGGTGGAAATAATCGCAATCAGAAGGTTGTTGATTTTCTGAGTGATAAAGAAGTTTTGGAGATTTGTCCTGAATTATTAGCAGGGATGAGTACTCCAAGGGCTTCCGCTGAAATTGTAGATGGATGCATTACAGAATGTAACGGGAAAAATGTTCATAAGGAATACGAAAAGGGCGTTCACCTGGCATTGGAGCAGATCAAGAAAGAGAACATAGATTTTGCAATTCTGCAATCGAGGAGTCCTACTTGCGGAGTTCATAACATCTATGATGGATGTTTTAGCGGGGAACTGATTAGTGGAAGCGGCATATTTGCGAAAGCATTGATGGAAGCAGGATACAAAGTAGTAGATTCAGAAGAATATTAGAAATGTACATCTAATATCAGGAGAAGGGAAAACATGAAGAAAAAAGATAAATATTTAAAAAATAGAATTAAGTCTATTTTTTTAATTTCCGCTTTTTTAGGAATTGCATCTCTGATAGGGTATATTTTTCAAAAATTGAGTTTTTTAGAATCCAATATTGTTATTGTGTATCTATTGTTTGTTCTTTTGTCAGCAAGACTTACATCGGGCTATGTTTATGGAATTATTTTTTCCGTAGCCTCTACATTTGCCTATAATTACTTTTTTACAGAGCCGTATTATACATTTCAGGTTAATGAGCCAGGCTATATCATAACATTTGTTATTATGACGATAACTGCGATTATCACGAGTGCATTAACGTCCAGAGTAAAACAAAATACAGTTAAAATAACAGAAAAAGAAATAGAAACCAGAGCACTGTATCACCTTACGAATCATTTGACGGATGCAAAAGATATTCATGATATTGCAAGTATAGCAACTCAGACAATTAGTGAAATATTTGTTTGCAGAGTTGGATGCCTGTGTTTTGATGAAGAGGGAATACCAGAAAAATCATTCATTCAACAAGTCAATGATGAAAAGCAAATTTATAGAGAAGTTGATGATGTGATGCATATAAAATATCGTATTGAAGAACTGCGGACTGCGTATTATAGTGGAGATGAATTTCATGATTGGCCAATATATGGTCAAGAGAATATTTTGGGAATCATTAGAATTCCAAAAGAAATCTCAGAAAAATTAAATGAAACACAGGCGAAATTATTACGTACCATGATAGAAAGTACCGCTTTGGCAATGGATCGTTTCAGGGAATTTCATCAACGTTTAAAATCAAATGAAGAAATGGTGCAAGAACGTTACCGAGGGAATCTTCTAAGGGCAATCTCACATGATTTAAGAACGCCACTCTCTGGAATTATGGGAACCGCAGAAATACTTATGGATATGACAGAGAAAAATGAACAGGAATATGAGTTGGTTTCCGCAATCTATAACGATGCAGATTGGCTTCGCGCATTAGTGGAAAATATTTTGAATTTAACTAGATTACAAGAAGGAAGATTAGTAATTAATAAAGAATATGAAGCATTAGAAGAGATTATTGGTAGTGCAATTAGTCATTTTTCCAGACGATCACCAGAATTTGAAATTAATATAGATATGCCAGAAAAAGTTATATTAATTCCAATCGATGCAAAATTAATTATGCAGGTTCTTATTAATCTTTTAGACAATGCAATGAAGCATTCAAAGGGAAATAACGAGATTACAATCCGCGTGAAGGATAAAATGGATGGTAAAATAGTTGAAGTATCTGTAATTGATAATGGGGAAGGAATCGATCCGGTTGATTTACCAAATTTGTTCCAGATGTTCTATACATCTAATTGCCGGATGGCAGATGTGAAACAGGGCATTGGTTTGGGATTAAGTATATGTGAGGCAATTGTTCATGCACATGGAGGAACAATCAAAGCAGAGAATAGAGAAGGGTCTAGTGGTGCAATTTTTAGCTTTACGCTTCCTATGGAGGAGATACGACAGTGAGTAACTATAATGAAACAATTTTAGTCGTGGAAGATGATCCACCAATAAGAAATTTTATTAAATACACATTAGAAAAAGAAGGATATCAATCGTATACCGCTTCTAATGCTCAAAATGCATTAAATATCATAGTGTCAGAGAAAATTGATTTGGTAATATTAGATTTAGGCCTACCTGATTTTGATGGAATGGAAGTAATAAAAAAAGTGAGAGAATGGTCTGAAATACCAATCATAGTAGTATCCGCAAGAGACCAGGATAAAGAAAAGGTCCTTGCACTTGATACGGGTGCAGATGATTATATTACAAAACCATTTTCAGCAACAGAACTTTTAGCCCGTATTCGGGTTGCCATTCGTCATTTATATAAAAAAGGAATTAAGACGGTTCAAACAAACTTCACAGTCGGAGATTTATCTATTGATTTTGATAGTCATCGGGTTTCGATGAACGGTGAGGAAATTCATTTGACGCCGAATGAATATAATTTATTATCACTTCTTTCGAAAAATGCGGGGAAGGTAATTACAACAGGTGCGATATTAAAAGAGATATGGGGAGCTAATTATGGATCAGATACGCAGGCACTTAGAGCTCTGATGGCAGGACTTAGGAGGAAAATAGAAGAAATACCTGCAAAGCCAAGATATATTATTACAGAAGTTGGAATTGGATATCGATTAATTGATGAATGAAGAAACTGCTTTGGAGACAAAGCAGTTTCTTCATGTTAAAATCTCACACAAATCTCACACCAATAACAAAAATCTCACACTGTAGTCACAGATTATGAATTAGAATATAAGTGTAGAGGAGGTGTGTATCATGAAAGAAAATCACATCAGTGAAGAAGAATATATGTTTAAAGATTTATGTAGTCAAGTAAAAAATTTAATACAAAATAGAGAATTTGAAAGCTGTTATAAAATGATAGCAGAAGAAATGAAAAATTCACCACATGCACCGGAACCCCATAATCTTTTAGGAATGCTTTTAGAAAAACAAGGAAATCACATTTTGGCAATGAAGCATTTCCGAGCTGCATGGGCTCTGGATCCGACGTATTTACCAGCAAGACATAATTTAGAAGTGTATGGTATGTCTTTCTTTGGTGGTTCGGGGGCATATGATAGAGAGGATTGTCCAATCTTAGATGAAAAAAGGAGAAACAGAAATGAAAATAAATAAAATAAGTGATGATAAGCATGTATTAATTATTGGATGTGGTAGATTAGGATCAAGCATTGCCAATACATTATCAAACAGAAATAAGAATGTAACGATTATTGATATTAGGGAAGAATCATTTCGTAAATTATCGCCATCTTTTGGGGGACTGTCCTTAGAAGGTAATGCGACAGATGTAGAAGTATTAAAAGAAGCGGGCATTAACAAAGCCGATGTTGTTATAATTGTAACGGATAATGATAATGTAAATATTATGATTGCTCAAATGGCAAAAAAATATTTAATATCAACGAGGTAGTAGCAAGACTCTATGATCCGGAAAAAGAATGTGTCTACAAAGAAGATGGGATACATACTATTTTCCCAGCATTGTTATCAGCAGGTGAAGTCGATAGGATTTTAGATTTACAGGAGGTGCAAAATGAAAAATAAAGTATTGTTAGTTGGAGGATTTCATAAAGCAACGGCATTAGCAAATTCACTGATTAGCCGGGGATACTCGGTAACTATTATAAATGAAAACCACATGGACTGTATGAGTATAGCTGAAAATAGTCAGATCAAAGTAATTCATGGTGATGGGTCAAAGCCATATGTATTAGAAGACGCAGAGGCATATGAAAATGATATAGCAATTGCATTGACTCAGCAGGATGAAGAAAATCTCGTAATCTGTCAATTGTGTAAGAAGAAATTTGGAGTAGGAAAAACGGTTTCATTAGTTAATGATCCAAAAAAAACAGAATTTTTTTATAAAATGGGAATTGACTCTGTAGTTTGTGCAATCAATACCATTACAGGTATTATTGAACAACATGCATTTTTAGATGAAATAGCGACAGTTTTACCTATTGGTCAGGGTAATATCAGTATTGCTGAAATACCAATTCCTCAATCATCACCAAGTGTTGGGAAAAAAATATGGGAAATTAATTTGCCCAAAGAAGTAATTATTGGTTGTGTTTTACGTGGTGAGAACACTATGGTTCCTAGAGGAGATACGAGGTTATTAGCCGGAGATGTTCTTGTTTTGATATCATCAAAAGAAAATCAAATTTCAGCAATTAAAGAATTGACAGGAAGGTGAGTCCAATGAAAAAATTGTTTGTTAATTCTAGTAGTATAGGAAAACTTATGTTATTAGTGGGCTTATTAGTTATAATACCAGTATTCCTATTACCATTTTATCAGGAAGATGTACAATATTTATGGGCATTCTTAATACCAGGACTAATTTCGATTATACTTGGACTGTTTGTTTGTATCATTACAAAAAACAATAGTAGTGAGGAGCCATTTACAACAAAAAAAGGAAGTATCACAGTTTTGTTTACTTGGATATATGGTTTTTTTGTCGGTGCATTACCATTTTTGTTTGGTGGTCAATTAACCTTTGTACAGTCACTGTTTGAATCGGTTAGTGGATGGACTACGACTGGTCTATCAACAATGGATGTTCGAGTAGTGCCTCATATTTTTTTATTTTATAGGAGTTTCATGCAATATTGTGGTGGTCTTGGATTTGTTATGATGATGGTTATGGTAATTCAGGGAAAGCAGGCAATGAGCCTGTATAGTGCGGAAGGTCACCCGGATAAATTAGTACCAAACCTTGGAAGAACAGCAAGAACCATATTTGCAATGTATATGGTCTATTTGGTTGTTGGTACCATTGCTTATGTGTTTTTCGGAATGTCTGTTTTTGATGCAGTAAATCATGCAATGTGTGCCTTGTCAACTGGAGGATTTTCTACAGAATATGATAGTATTGGAGCATATAATAGTATAGCGATAGAGGCTGTAACAATTTTTCTGATGATAATAGGAACTACAAATTTTGCAGTTTTGTTGTTGGTTGCAAAGAGAAAATTTAAACAGGTTGCAAGAGTAAGTGAAGTGAGATTTTTGTTTGTTCTACTTATTATTACAGTTCCTCTTGTTGCAGGATCTTTAGCTTCTCAGTTATATCTTAGCTTTGGCGAGGGATTAAGACAATCCTTGTTTAATATTGTTTCCGCACTATCAACAAGTGGATTTGCTACGATGTCCTATGCAAAATGGCCTGCGTTTAGCATAGGAGTGATGATTGTGCTTATGATAATTGGAGGCGGAATTGGTTCAACAGCTGGCGGGATTAAACTCACAAGAGTATATTTGATGTTACGGATTATGAAAGAAAATATCAAAAGTAGATTATCTTCATCTAGAACAGTAAGTAATCCATACTTCTATAGGGCGCAAGGAAAGACCTATATTGATAAATCGATAGAATCTGATACAGTTGGATTTATATTTTGTTATATGGTTATTTATGTAATAGGTTCACTTCTAATTACGTTATCAGCATCCTGTTCTTTGAGTGATGCAATGTTCGATTTTGCGTCGTCACTTGGTACCGTCGGTTTATCAATAGGATTAACAGGACCTAGCATAAACAATGCAACATTAATAATCGAGATGATAGGTATGTTTCTTGGAAGGTTAGAAATATTCATTGTAATTATAGGAATCCATTTAAGTATAAAAGAAGTATGGAACTTTATTCAAAAGAAAACAATCAGTAGATAAAAGAATATGTTGTAATTACTTGATATACTAGGTTGCTAATTTTAATAAAAATATGACAGCTTAACTACTAATCGGAGCAGTTGAGCTGTCATATAATTTTTTAAAAGCTATTTTGCTAATCTGATTTTACTTCTTTCCACAATTCATTATAGACTGCGTCATATTCATCGCCTAAATAGCTGAAAGTTTCCAAGCCATTCAGTGATTCCAGATCAGGGAATGCAACTTTGCTGTTTTTAATATCTTCATCTTCAATCAGTGCCTGTGCAGCAGTATTTGGAGTAGAGTAGGTTATGTATTCAAAGTTCTTTAATGCAATATCTTCACGGCAAAGGAAATCAATAAATTTTTCTGCATTTTCCTTATTTGGTGCATTCTTAGGAATGACCCAGGAATCAATCCAGATATTCGTTCCTTCTTCTGGAATCACATATTCTAAATCGGGATTTTCTCTTTGTGTAAAAATAGCTTCGCCAGAATAGATTACACCAATTGCAGCTTCTCCACCAATCATTTTATCACGAACCTGATCGATAACATAGGCCTGAATTAATGGCTTTTGCTCAATTAACGCATCTTTTGCTTCCTGCAATTCTGTTTCGTTTGTAGTATTCATGGAGTATCCAAGTCGTTTTAAAGAGACCATAAATGCATCACGAACAGAATCCTGCATTAAAATATTGTCTTTGTATTTTTCATCCCATAGAACGTCCCAGCTTGTAATTGGTTCATCAACCATCGTTTTATTATATAGGATACCTACCGTTCCCCAGCAGTAGGGGATGGAGTATTTGTTCTCAGGGTCAAATTGTTTGGACTGTTCTATATAGTCTGCACCAATATTTTTGAGGTTTGGTATGTTATCTTTATTAATTTCAGCAAGTAAATCATTTTGAATCATTTTCTGTATCATATAATCAGAGGGGCAAATTAAATCATATTCGGAAGCACCACTCTCAATTTTAGGATACATGATTTCGTTGGTCTCAAATTCGTCATAAACGACTTTGATTCCTGTTTCCTCCTCAAACATTGTTAAGACATCTGGATCCATGTATTCGCCCCAGTTATATACAATTACTTCGCCAGCTGAGTCAGCAGACTTAGAACCGCATCCAGTAAGCATAGCAGCTCCCATTGCTGTAACAAGTAGTAATACTAATAATTTTTTCATAAATTCCCTCCATTATTTTTATTTTTAAATTAATAAACAACTTTATACTTTTTTCTTGGGTGAAAAGTTAACCATAAATAATAAGATTAATACGGATAAAAAAAGTAACGTCGAAAGAGAGTACATTTCTGGCTTGATTCCTTTTTTTACCTCTGTATAAATTTTTGTGGAAAGCGTATCAAGACCAGGTCCTTTTGTAAAATGAGTGATAATAAAATCATCAAGGGACATGGTAAATGCCATCAAGAATCCAGACAAAACACCCGGCAGAATATCTGGAAAGACAATCTTAAAAAAAGCATAAATAGTGGAAGCACCCAAGTCTAAACCAGCTTCATAGGTACTAGGATTTAACTGTTTCAGCTTTGGCATGACACTTAATATGACATAGGGAATATTAAAGGTGATATGTGCCATTAAAACAGTGGAAAATCCAAATCTTGCTCCAAATGCAATAAAAAGAAGCATGAGTGAGATACCAGTAACAATATCTGCATTCAGCATTGGAATATTTGTAATTCCTAAGAATAAGGTACGGCTCTTTTTTCTCATGTTTCGGATACCGATTGCAGCCATGGTTCCAATAACGGTAGCAATGAGTGCAGATAAAAATGCGATAATTAATGTGGTAGATAATGCACCAAGGATTGCATCGTTCTGGAATAATTTAAAATACCATTTTAAGGTAAATCCACCCCATTTTGCTCTTGTTTTCGAAGCATTAAAAGAAAGAATAATCAAGGTGAGAATCGGAGCATATAAAAGTATGAGGATGAGTGTGATATAAATCTTTCGAAAGATATTTCTCATAGCATGGTACCCTCCCCGTCTTTATCATAAATAGTGGAAATGATCATACTGAATAGAATGAAAATCATAAGGACTAATGATAATCCACTTCCAGCATTCCAATTACTATTTTGTGTAAATTCCTTTTCAATTACATTTCCAATTAAGAGTATTTTGCTGCCTCCCAAGAGATCTGAAATAACAAAAGTGGTGAGAGCAGGTATAAATACCATGGTAATACCACTAATGACTCCTGGCATGCTTAGCGGTAAGATGATTCTTAAAAAAGTTTCAAAATTATTTGCGCCAAGATCCTTTGCAGCATTTATGACATTTCTGTCAATTTTAACTAGCACATTATAGATAGGAAGAATCATAAAGGGCAAAAAATTGTAAACCATACCAAGCACGATGGCATATGGAGTATTAATAATATTCAGGGCAGGCAAATGGAATAAGGAGAGAACCGTATTGATTACACCTGTTTTTTCAAGCAATGTCTGCCATGCAAGCGTGCGCAGTAAGAAATTCATCCACATGGGAAGAATAAATATGAGGACAACAAAACTCGTCTGGTTCACATTCATATTTGTGAGTATAATTGCAAGCGGATAAGCAAGTAAAAGACAGATCATGGTACTGATGATGGAAAGTATCATGGAAAGTATGAGTGCTTTCATGTTTTCAGGAGAAACGATGGCACTAATGTTTTCTAAGGTGAAACCAGACTGCTTACTTGTAAATCCATAGTAAAAAATCATACATAAAGGGATTATTATAAATCCAATTGCCCAAGCCAGATAAGGAGAGGAGAGGTACTTCAAATTTTTTTTATTATTCATCGACACCCACAGCCTCCTCATCTTCCGATTCAGGCTTATTCATAATCTGGATATCAAATGGAACAATCTGAATCCCTACTTTTGTTCCTACGGGTACCATATCCGTACTATGAACAAGCCATTCAAATCCATTTGCCATGACTTCCATTTCATAGTGGACGCCTTTGAAAATCAGATGTGTCACTACACCTGTGATGGTGCCTAATGAGGGGTCTACCAAATCAACATCTTCGGGACGTATCACGACATCGACTGGTTTATTACATCCAAAGCCAGTATCTACACAGGCAAAATCAGCATCCAGAATTCGAACAAGTTTATCCTTTACCATAATTCCAGGAATAATATTACTATCGCCAATGAAGTCCGCAACAAATGCGTTCTGAGGTTCATTATAGATATCTTCAGGTGTACCAATCTGCTGGATATATCCCTGATTCATAACAACAACGGTATCCGACATGGTAAGAGCCTCTTCCTGATCATGTGTCACATAAATAAAGGTAATTCCCAATTCGTTTTTCAGACGAATTAATTCATATTGCATATCCTGACGTAACTTTAAATCAAGTGCTCCAAGCGGCTCATCTAAGAGTAATAGCTTTGGCTCATTTACAATCGCCCGGGCAATTGCAATACGCTGCTGCTGACCACCACTCAGGGAATCAGCCGTACGATTTTCATAACCATCTAAATTAACAAGCTTTAGAGCATATTTAATCTTATCGTTAATATACGCTTTGCTTTTGTTTTTGATTTTTAATCCGAATGCAATGTTTTCTGCGATATTCATATGTGAAAAAAGAGCATATTTTTGAAATACAGTATTTAACTGGCGCTTATTGGGAGGTAAATTTGTAATATCCTGACCACTAAAAATAACACTTCCAGTATCGGGAGTTTCAAAACCTCCAATCATACGAAGCGTAGTGGTTTTACCGCATCCGCTTGGACCAAGAAGTGTTAAGAATTCATTTTCACGTATGTACAAATTTAAGTCGTCAATTACCATAGTCTTATCAAAAGATTTTGAGATATGTACAAGGTCAATTAATTTGTTCGGCATAATAGTTTCTCTCCTTAAAGTATTGGTAAAAATCAAAAGCTAGGAGGGGTACTGACCCATATAATAACAGCACCCGTGTTTTTAGAAGCTTCTATATAATGTTTTGCACTAGGCGTATAACAAAAGGATTCCCCTTTTGAAGCTTTATACGCTTTTACTCCTAAGTGAATCGTTATGGATCCTTTTAATACATAGCCAAATTCCTCTCCTTCGTGTGGCATATCGGGATAAGTAGAGCCACCAGGTTCTAAGGTAAGGCGGATTGGTTCCATGCTGTTTTTTTGTGCATTTGGTATAATCCATTCAATTTTATTTTTATATTCGGAGTCGCTTTTTTCAAAGTAATCCTGCTGCTTAAAGACAATCTGATTGTCAGCCTGATCGTTAAAAAAGTCTTTTAAGTCCGTACCAAGGCATTGCAGAATATCCATAAGGGTAGCAATGGAAGGAGAGGTCAGATCTCTTTCAAGCTGTGAGATAAAACCCTTGCTCAGCTCCGCACGATCGGCTAATTCCTCTTGTGTTAATCCTTTAAAAACTCGTAATTGCTTTAACTTTAATCCAATATTCATAAAAACTCCTTTGGTAAACATATTGTTTAGTAAAAGTGTCAAAACAGTAAAAATAAACCCAAAGTTTACTATAACTAAACAAATCACATCTATTAATTATAAACGAATGTCTGTATCTGTCAATCAAAAAGTGATAGAAAATACATAGAAAATACTATTAACAAAACACTTTTGTTATGGTAAGATATTTCTAGCGATAAGCAAGCTGTAAGAAAGGCATGGTTAATTAGTATGGCAAAGGATAAATATGTAGCTTATGTTGCCGGTTATACACAGGGTGACAATCATGGAATCAGTATTTTTGATGCTGATATAGAAAAAGGAAGAATAAAAGAACGTAAAAAGGTAGAGATTACAAATCCCTCTTATCTAACAGTTTCTCATAATGGGAAATGGTTGTATTCTATTACGGATGCTGGAGTAGAGGCCTTTCAAATTTTAAAAGATGGAGATCTGGTAGAAATCAATTCAGCTCCAATTAATGGGATGAGAGGATGCTATATTTCTACCGATTATAATGACAAATTTTTATTTGTAGCTGGATATCATGATGGGAAAATTACGGTATTATCCCTTGATGAGGATGGAGGAGTTCAGCAAATTACAGATGAAGTCTTTCATAAAGGATTAGGAAGTGTAGCAGAGAGAAATTTCAGACCACATGTAAACTGTGTAAAAATGACAAGAGATAATAAGTATCTGTGTGCAGCAGATCTTGGTATGGATCATGTAAAGGTTTATAGCCTGGATCATAAAACGGGTAAATTAAAGCTGGTAGATATTATTCGCAGCGAACAGGAGTCAGCACCCAGACATATTAAATTCTCTCTTGATGGAAAATTCGCTTATATTGTTCATGAGATGAAGTGTTATATTGATGTTTATTCTTATGAAGAGGTCAACGGTCAGCCCCAGTTCAATAAAATTCAAAATGTTCCTACCTTAAATAATTATCATGCAGGAGGATCAGCAGCTTCTACCATCCAGTTGTCAGAAAGTGGAGACTATATCTTTTGTTCTAATGCGGGAGATAACAGTGTAGCTGCTTTTAAAAGAGATGAAAAGACGGGAGAGCTTGAAAAGCTGTTTATTCTTCCAATCAGTGGTGATTATCCAAAGGATATCGAAGTGTTTCCAGATTGCAAACACATTATGTGTTTAAATAATGAATCAAATGCGATTACGTTTTTCCATATGGATTTAGAGAAACATACATTGATTATGAATGGACCTGAAATACACTTTAATCAAGGAAACTGTATTGTGTTACACAAATTATAAAAAATAGGCCTGTGAGCAGATTTCATTCTCACAGGCCTGTTTTTATAAATAAAAATCTTTCATTTTATCCATCCGTGAATTCATATTTGCAAATAATAAATCCACAATTGTAATTGCAGCCATGGATTCTACAACAACAACAGCTCGTGGAACAATGACGGGGTCATGTCGCCCATGGATGTTAATTTCGATTTCTTCAAGGGACTGATTAACCGTATTCTGAGTGGAAGAGATGGAGGGAGTTGGTTTTATAGCTGCCCGGAAAAATATATCTGCACCATCAGACATTCCACCTGAAATTCCACCAGAATGATTGGTGGATTTTTTGATTTTGTCATTACTGACCAGAAAAGAATCATTATTGGTGGAACCCTTAGAAGAAGCAACTGAAAATCCATCCCCGATTTCAAAGGCTTTTACTGCACCAATAGAAAAAATTGCTTTTGCAAGATTTGCACTGAGCTTATCAAAAACAGGTTCCCCAATTCCAATTGGCATACCCGTGATACTGCAGCCGATGGCACCACCAGAGGAATCCTGACTCTTCATGCATTGATCCAAATAATCAGATGCCTGAAGGAAAGCATTGTGATCTGGCATGGATAAAGAATTATTTAGTATTTCTTCTTTATCAAAATTATTATGATTAATAGAGATTGGGCCAATGGATTCGGTATAAGCACAAATCTCTATCCCTAATTCATTTAAAATTTTCATGGCAATGGCGCCGGCTGCGACACGACCGATGGTTTCACGTCCAGAGGACCGTCCTCCGCCACGGTAATCGCGGAAACCATATTTACTATCAAATGTAAAATCAGCATGACCAGGTCGATAGTAAGTGGCAATTTCACGGTAGTCCTTTGATTGCTGTGATTGATTATAAACCACAAGAGATATGGGAGTCCCAGTTGTCTTTCCTTCAAAAATGCCTGATAGGATTTCCACAGAATCATCCTCCTTACGAGGAGTTGCATATTTTGTCTGACCAGGTTTCCGACGGTTTAGTAATTTCTGGATATCGTCTTCACATAAGGAAAGTCCGGCAGGACATCCATCTATGACCACACCGATTCCTTTTCCGTGTGATTCTCCCCATGTAGTAATTTTAAAGTAATTTCCAAGTGTAGATCCTGACATTGTAATCCCTTTCTTTTCTTATTCCTGAATGTTTGAGCCGCTTGTAACGGCATATTTTTGTCTCATAGTTTGTATTTTATAGATTCTTCTCCTAAATAGCAAGTTCCTTATTAATAAGTTATAAAATTGTGTAAAAATATGGTGCATTTTGTAGAATATTATGATAGATTTAATATGTACAAGTTCTAGTTAGAGGAGCTTTTAGTAGATGAAAGATAAAATTGTGGAAAGATTATTAATTGTAGCTAAGAATCGTAAGGGACTGCGAAAGCTGATTCTTTCTTTAGTTGCTGTTATTCTGGCTATTTATTATGTGGTAAGTCCAATTATAAATAATGGAAAAAGAATTGCAGCCATCTGCTTGACGGTGGTTGTATTTGTGATAAGCAGTAGTTTTGCATTTCCAGTGAGTGGTTCAGAGGAATTAGCAGATTCTTCAGACCCAAAAGTATTTTTGGAATCAGAAGAGGGTACAATTGAAATAGAAAAAATGGATATTACAAAGTTCTCTGCAACGGAGGAGGATATTGCAGAGCTGGTAAAAGAGACAGAAAATGATGTGGTTTCAAAGGATCCAGGAACAATTGCAGAGGGAACCATTATTTATGATGAAGTAGAAGGATATAAGAATGCCACATTTGAAGATGACTGGCAGTTAATCCTGATTAACAAAGATAATCCGGTACCCGATGATTACGAATTTGAATTAGGAACCATTAGAGGAAATATTAAATCGGATGTCCGGGTGGTAGAACATGTTTTGGAAATGATCAAGGCAGCAAAAGAAGAGGGTGTTACACTGGCAATCTGCTCCCCGTACAGAGATTATGATAAGCAGACGGTTTTATTTAATCGTAAGGTGAAAAGCTATTTGAAAAGAGGAATGTCACAAGAGGAGGCAATTAATCTTGCAGCCCAGACAGTTGCCATTCCGGGAACGAGTGAGCATCAGGTGGGACTGGCTTTTGACTTTATCAGCAATGATTATACAACTCTTGATGCAGGATTTGCCAATACCCTTGCAGGCAGGTGGCTAAAGAACAACGGATATCGTTATGGATTTATTTTAAGATACCCAAGGAATAAAGAAGAGATTACAAAAATAGAATTTGAGCCATGGCATTATCGATATGTTGGTGTTGATGCAGCAACGGAAATCATGAGTCAGGGAATAACTCTAGAAGAATATGTAGAACAGATTGGATTAAAATAAAATGTATAGAATTCTAAAACAAGAAGGAAGAGCAAAAAGAGGAGAGTTTGAAACGGTTCATGGAACGATTCAAACTCCCGTTTTTATGAATGTAGGAACAGCGGCTGCGATTAAAGGAGCAGTTTCAACAGAAGACCTGCAAGGAATTAAAACGCAGGTAGAGTTATCGAATACGTATCATTTGCATGTTAGACCAGGTGATCAGGTTGTGAAAGCAATGGGTGGTCTTCACAAATTCATGGTTTGGGATAAACCGATTCTAACAGATTCCGGTGGATTTCAGGTGTTTTCCTTAAGTGGTCTTCGCAAAATCAAGGAGGAGGGTGTACATTTCTCTTCTCATGTGGATGGAAGAAAAATTTTTATGGGACCGGAAGAGAGCATGCAGATTCAATCAAATCTTGCATCTACGATTGCAATGGCATTTGATGAATGTCCAAGTTCAAAGGCAGACCGTTTCTATGTACAAAATTCGGTAGACCGTACCACCAGATGGCTGCATCGCTGCAAAACAGAAATGGCACGTTTGAATTCGCTAGAGGATACCATTAATAAAGATCAAATGCTATTTGGTATTAATCAGGGAGCAATTTTCAAGGATATCCGTATTGAACATGCAAAACAGATTTCGGAGCTTGATTTAGATGGATATGCAATTGGAGGACTTGCAGTAGGAGAATCTCATGAAGAAATGTATCATGTGATTGAAGAAACTGTTCCTTATTTACCAGTGAATAAACCAACCTATCTGATGGGGGTTGGAACACCTATCAATATTTTAGAAGCAGTTGAAAGAGGTGTTGATTTCTTTGACTGTGTATATCCGAGTAGAAATGGCCGCCATGGTCATGTTTATACTTCACATGGGAAAATCAATCTGTTCAATGCAAAATATGAGACGGATCCAAAACCAATCGAGCCAGGATGTCAGTGCCCAGCCTGCCGTACTTATAGCAGAGCGTATATCCGTCATTTATTAAAAGCAAAAGAAATGTTAGGAATGCGTCTTTGTGTTCTGCATAATCTTTACTTCTATAATAGTTTGATGGAAGAAATTAGAACATCATTAGAAGAAGGTCGATTTTTGGAATACAAGAAGCAAAAAGTAGAAATGATTCTTTCAGGAGAAACGGATTAATACCATAAATATGAAAAAGATCTAAAAATACTTGTACAAAAATAGTCAATTGTGTATGATAAATAGGCAAAAAGAATTAGGAGGAAATAAAATGAATATTTTATTAACAGGAACATCAGCAACACAGGGAAGCATTGTAATGATATTATTATACGTAGTTGTAATCGGAGGTTTCTTTTACTTTACAATGGCTCGTCCACAGAAAAAGGAACAGAATCGTCTGAAATCAATGATTTCAACGATGGAGGTTGGCGACAGTGTATTAACAACAAGTGGCTTTTACGGTATTGTAATTGATATAACAGATGATACAGTAATAATTGAATTTGGTAATAATAAGAACTGCAGAATTCCAATGCAGAAATCGGCAATCGCTCAGATTGAAAAACCAGACGCAGAATAAAATTGAAGAATATTAATGTAAAAAAAGACTGATGACAGTCTTTTTTTTGTTAGAAACAATTTCTCAATAATAACGTTGAATTTTAAGGGATTATGGGATATTATTATAAGGATAGGCTTTGGAGAATAGGAAGGAAGAGAACTATGGGATACAAGATTGGTTGTATTTCCGGTGATGGAATCGGTCCGGAAATCGTCAGAGAAGCAAAGAAGGTACTTAACAGGATAGCTACGAAATATGGTCATGAATTTGAGTATACAGATATCTTATTAGGTGGAGCATCGATTGATGCGACTGGAGTACCTTTAACAGAGGAAGCCATTGAGGCAGCAAAAAAGAGTGATTGTGTACTAATGGGATCCATTGGTGGTAATACTACAACTTCACCATGGTATCAGCTTGCTCCGAACTTAAGACCAGAGGCAGGTTTATTATCCATTCGAAAGGCTCTTAATCTTTTTGCCAACTTAAGACCAGCTGTTTTGTTTGAAGAATTAGCCGAGGCATGTCCACTAAAATCAGAAATTATTGGTGATGGTTTTGACATGATGATTGTAAGAGAGCTTACGGGAGGTCTATACTTTGGAGAACGAAGGACTACAGAAGAAAATGGCATTTTGAAAGCGGTAGACTCTCTAACCTATGATGAAAATGAAATTAGAAGAATCGCTATTAAAGGATTTGATATAGCAATGAAACGTAAAAAAAAGGTAACCAGTGTGGATAAAGCAAATGTACTTGATTCCTCAAGGCTTTGGAGAAAGATTGTGGAAGAGGTAGCAAAGGATTATCCGGAGGTCACACTAGAGCATATGCTGGTGGATAACTGTGCGATGCAGCTTGTAAAAGATCCGAAACAATTTGATGTCATATTAACAGAGAACATGTTTGGAGATATTTTATCCGATGAGGCAAGTATGGTCACGGGCTCAATTGGGATGCTTGCTTCTGCAAGTCTCAATGAAACAAAATTTGGCCTTTATGAACCAAGTCATGGTTCTGCGCCGGATATTGCTGGACAGAATAAAGCAAATCCAATTGCAACCATTTTGTCTGCTGCCATGATGCTACGATTAAGCCTTGATCTTGATAAAGAGGCAGAAGCAATTGAAGAGGCTGTAAAGAAAGTATTGAAGGAAGGCTATCGCACGGGTGATATTATGTCAGAAGGCTGTATGCAGGTTGGCACTGTGGAAATGGGTAGTCTGATTGTGGAAAGAATCTAATTGGTTGATATAACTATAATGATTAAGAATAGAAGGGAGTTCATAAAATTATGAGAAGTGATAATGTTACAAAAGGTGATCAACAGGCACCTCACAGATCGTTATTTAATGCGTTAGGATATACCAAGGAAGAGCAGGAACGTCCGCTAATCGGGATTGTCTGTTCCTATAATGAAATTGTACCAGGTCATATGAATCTGGATAAAATATGTGATGCAGTAAAGATGGGAGTCGCAATGGCAGGTGGAACCCCTATTATGTTCCCAGCAATTGCTGTTTGTGATGGAATCGCAATGGGTCACACAGGAATGAAATACTCTCTGGTAACAAGAGATTTGATTTGTGATTCTACGGAATGTATGGCTTTGGCTCATCAGTTTGATGCACTTGTTATGATTCCAAACTGTGATAAAAATGTTCCAGGATTATTGATGGCAGCGGCCAGACTAAATATTCCAACGGTATTCGTATCGGGAGGACCTATGTTAGCAGGACGTGTCAATGGCTGTAATACAAGCTTGTCCAGTCTGTTTGAGGCAGTTGGAGCAAAGTCTGCTGGTAAGATCGATGAGAAAGAATTACTTGATTATGAGGAGCATGCATGTCCTACCTGTGGTTCCTGCTCTGGAATGTATACGGCGAATAGTATGAACTGCTTAACAGAAGCCCTTGGAATGGGACTACAGGGTAACGGAACAATTCCAGCAGTTTATTCGGAGAGAATCCGTCTGGCGAAACAAGCGGGTATGAAGGTAATGGAACTTCTTAAAAAGGATATTAAACCAAGAGATATTATGACAGATAAGGCATTCTTAAACGCCTTGACCGTTGATATGGCTCTTGGATGTTCTACAAATTCCATGTTACATCTTCCAGCAATCGCTTATGAAGCAGGTGTAGATCTTAATGTAGATATTGCAAATGAAATCAGTGCAAAAACTCCTAATCTATGTCATTTAGCACCAGCAGGACATACCTATATGCAGGATTTAAATGAAGCGGGTGGAGTCTATGCAGTTATGAATGAATTAAATAAAAAGAATCTTTTATTTACGGATTTGATTACAGCAACTGGTAAGACGGTTTTAGAAAATATCGAAGGTGTTAGTAATCGAAATGAAGAAGTCATAAGACCCATTGATCGTCCATATAGTGAAACAGGTGGAATTGCAGTCTTAAAAGGAAATATTGCTCCTGATTCAGGTGTTGTAAAACGTTCAGCAGTAGCACCTGAAATGATGGTGCATGAAGGACCAGCACGTGTGTTTGACTGTGAAGAAGATGCAATCGATGCAATTAAAGGTGGAAAAATTGTAGCAGGCGATGTTGTGGTAATCCGTTATGAAGGACCAAAAGGTGGTCCTGGTATGAGAGAAATGCTGAATCCTACCTCAGCGATTGCTGGAATGGGATTAGGAGAAAAGGTAGCTCTTATTACGGATGGACGTTTCTCAGGTGCAAGCCGTGGCGCTTCCATTGGTCATGTATCACCAGAAGCCGCTGTAGGTGGACCAATTGCGCTCGTTAAAGAAGGGGATATTATACAGATTAACATTCCAGAAAATACATTAAATGTAAAAGTTTCGGATGAAGAACTTGCAAAAAGAAAAGAAAAATGGATTCCTAGAGAACCTAAAATAACGACAGGATATCTGGCAAGATATCGTGAACTAGTTACAAGCGGTAATCGTGGAGCAATTTTAGAATATAAAAAATAGGAAGGAGATCGAGTATGCAGTTAACAGGAGCAGAAATTGTCATCGAATGTCTGAAAGAGCAGGGTGTAGACACTGTTTTTGGATATCCAGGTGGAACAATTTTAAATGTATATGATGCGTTATATAAACATAGTGATGAGATTTTTCATGTCCTTACCTCTCACGAGCAAGGTGCGTCGCATGCAGCAGATGGATATGCCAGGGCAACTGGCAAAGTCGGTGTATGTCTGGCAACAAGCGGTCCTGGTGCAACCAATCTTGTAACAGGGATTGCCACAGCCTATATGGATAGTGTTCCGATGGTTGCCATAACAGCAAATGTAGTTCTTCCACTACTTGGAAAGGATACATTTCAGGAAGTAGATATTGCAGGTGTTACGATGCCAATTACGAAACATGGCTATATTGTTAAGGATGTTTCAACACTTGCTGATACGATAAGAAAAGCGTTTAAGATAGCAAAATCGGGAAGACCAGGTCCGGTTCTAGTAGATATTACAAAGGATGTCACTGCAAAGTTATGTGAATATACAAAACAGGTGCCAGAAGAAATAGAGGTAGTTGAGAACTTCACGCAGGAAGAGTTAGAAATTGCGGTGAAATTGATTCAACAGTCTAAAAAGCCATTTATTTATTTAGGTGGTGGAGCTGTAATTTCCGGAGCTGAAAAAGAAGTTTCTGAATTTGCAAAGAAGGTAGATTCTCCTGTTTGTGATACACTAATGGGAAAAGGTGCTTTTGATGGAAAGGATCCTCTTTATACCGGAATGATTGGTATGCATGGTACGAAAACATCCAATATAGGAGTTGGCGAATGTGATTTGCTCATTGCACTTGGTGCTAGATTTTCTGATCGAGTAGTAAGTAATGCTAAAAAATTTGCCAGTCATGCGAAAATCCTGCATATTGATATTGATGCAGCAGAAATCAATAAAAACATTCAAACAGATGCATCCGTGGTTGGTGATTTAAAGGCAGTCCTTAGTCAATTAAATCGTATGATTCCACAGAAAGATAATAAGGAATGGACCGATCATATCAAAGATCTCAAGGAGAAATTCCCATTAAAATATGATAAGAGCCAGTTAAGCTGCCCTTATGTCATTGAAGAAATTAATCGCGTAACAAAGGGCGAAGCCATTATTTCAACAGATGTTGGTCAGCACCAGATGTGGGCGGCTCAGTACTATTCCTACACGAAACCACGTACCTTCTTAAGCTCAGGTGGACTGGGTACTATGGGATATGGATTAGGAGCATGCATTGGAGCGAAAATGGGTCAACCTGATAAAATCTGTATTAATATTGCAGGTGATGGCTGTTTTCGAATGAATATGAATGAATTAGCCACCGCAAGTCGTTATCAGATACCAATTATACAAGTAGTGATGAATAATCATGTCCTTGGTATGGTACGTCAATGGCAAACCTTATTTTATGACAAGCGATATTCACAGACTATCCTGGAGGATAAGGTTGATTTCTGTAAGGTTGCAGAGGCACTTGGATGTGATGCAATCAGAGTGACAAAAATGGAAGAAGTAGGACCAGCGGTAGAAAAAGCAATTGCATTAAAAAAACCAGTTCTTATTGAGTGCGTAATTCCTGAGGATGATAAGGTTTTCCCAATGGTTTCACCAGGTGGCGCAATTGCAGAAGCTTTTGATGCAGAAGATTTGAATAAGAGTGAAGTGTGAAATAAGAAAGTAGATTTTGGGCACAAGTATTTAAGGTGCGAGTTTATCCCACCAAAAAAAGAGTATGGTCGAAAATGTCAGCTTGTACAGTATTGTTTTTGTAAAAGCTGTAAGGCT
>JAQUUB010000010.1 GCA_028694115.1 Lachnospiraceae bacterium | reverse complement strand
ATGGAGCTGATAGTTACTAATAGGTCTAGGGCTTATCCTAAAGGAACGGATAAAAACAGAGGGTTATTCTAAGAGGATAACATCGGATGATTCAGTATTTGGTTTTGAAGGTATCAAAAAATATCTTCACAAAAACAAAAATTTGTGATATTATATATTAGCACAATTGATAAATCACTCGAAAGTTACACTTGAGTGATAATTATTATTCCTCGATAGCTCAATGGTAGAGCATTCGGCTGTTAACCGAAGGGTTGTTGGTTCGAGCCCAACTCGGGGAGTTTTTTGTTCTCTATAAATTACTGTAGTGAAGGTGTAATGGCTTTGCAAAGTAAGTTCTTTGGCTCCTTGGTCAAGCGGTTAAGACATCGCCCTTTCACGGCGGTAACACGGGTTCGATTCCCGTAGGAGTCACTAAAATATATGGCGACATAGCCAAGTGGTAAGGCATGGGTCTGCAACACCCTGATCACCAGTTCAAATCTGGTTGTCGCCTCTTAAATTTACTCCGAAAACTGTCTGTTTTAGATGGTTTTCGGAGTATTATTATTATATACAAATTTGTATGTAGGTCTCATTTAACCTAGATGCAATAAATATTTGCAAAGCAAAACAAAATCATTGTAAAGTTTGTAAAATTAATTGCAAATCATATTAAACTATTATTACGTTTGTTTGTAAATGATGACATCTACAATTTCCAAGGAGGTAAAATGAATACTATTATTACAGATGATATTATTAAAGAGTGCTGGAACATGTTGTCTATATATACTGATATAGAATACATAAAAGAAACAATTAATAAAGCTTATCCTAAAATATCTAAAAAGAAAGAACAACAAGTTTCAGAAGAAATACTTTTTTATTTAACTCAAGGAAAAGAATTATTCTATGCAAGCGAAACCAGTTTAAATACTGCTCCTCTTACACTTTTTTATTCAATAAATAATATTGTTAAAGCTTTATATCTTTTATTAATGCCAAACTTATCTCTATCTGGTAATCATGGTCTTACGATAAAAAATAATGATATTATATCTGTATCTACAGTTGGTGATATTCCAATTCACATTAATTCAAGTGGAACTTTTTATAATTTGAATCAAATTATTAAGGATGATTTATTTGATGGAGATGTAATATATTTAAAAGATATATTTTCAATTTTGCCGGAATTACGAGATTTATACTTGATTGTTTATAATGATGAACCTAATGTTATACTCATGCAAGGTAAGGAAGATAATATAGCATATAATACAGCACTTTTTGTTGGGAAGCAAATTGAAAAAATAAAAAGTAAAAACTATTCCTTGTTAGAGCAAAATGGATATCATTTATATGTTGAAAATTATTATCAAGGGTTATATGGAAAAATTGTATTAACTGCGAATAGTTATGGTAAAGAAAATAATGTTACATATCGTGATATTTATGGGAACTTATACTGTACGGTTGGCATTCCTATGCGTGAACATCAAATTATGATTTCTAAATTAAATGCTATCTATCTTTATTTATATGCATATAGTATGTGTGTTAGATATCATCCAAACCTTTGGTTAAAATTCAATAATTCAAAAGATAGAGCACTGATAAGCAAAACTTTAGAAGTTAGCAAAACAAGTATGCTTTTAGAAATATTGCAGATATTAAATTCTACAAAATATAGATTTACTACTTATATACCTAATGTACCTAAAGACTTGGATTATAAAGATATTCTTGATAATTTAGTTAAAGAACTTGAAAGTGAAAGAAAACGTTTTGGCTCTACTAGATTATCTAAATTTATTTAGAAATTAAGTTTAGGAATATTTTTTAATAATTTTTTGTATGCAAAATGTATGCACAAGCACAGGGTATCATAAAAACCTCCTTTCTATGTGGGTTTTAAAATCTGAAAATAATTTAAATCTGGTTGTCACCTCTTAAAAAAACACTCTAATGCTTATAAAAAACGCATGAGTGTTTTTTTGTTGCATATAACTACTTAGTTATTCCAGACCATTTTTTAACAAAATGGGTTAGTAAAATTAACGTTAATTTGTCATCAAAACTTATAAGTTAATATTGATTAAAGGTTTATTGTTGAAAATCATAGGAAAGAAGATACTAAAGTGGAAACATTAAAGTAGGAGTTGATAGTTTTGGACTATTACTTCCAACTATTTAATTTGATTTATGTAATAATATGTTATAATATAGTAAATAATGGAAAATTACTCATTTTATATTAATACTTAAAATACATGCCGAAGTTAGTAAAAGTTGATACTTGGACAATCTCGTGTTTTATTACCTATAGTAATTTTCTGCTACATATTTTGCGCTTGTGAATTGCATTAGCATATATAGAAAAACATTAATAAAGGTAAATAATTTTAAAAAGTAAAAAAGACCAGCTATGAAAGTCAAGCATAAATTAGCTAAAGATTTTTTTCTCAAATCGGTGGTAAAAATAAGAAACATCCCTTAAGTGTTCTTTTCAAAATCTATCAATATTGGTATACAGACCTTTTAATCGGGGTTGAATTTAATTTTGTCAGTGAGCATCTTCCAGATGACTCTGATAAGTTTGTCGGCACATTGCCCGAGAGTATTATAGTATGTACGGCATTCTGCCCTCTTGGCATCATAATAAGCCTTGATGGTTGCATTATTTTTTACTACATTATGAGCTGCACCTGATCAACATAAGAAGTCAGCTGAAAATTTGATATCCACCAACGATTATCAGCGTAGATTTAATTAAAATAAGTACTCAGGAGAAATATTCATGGTAACATCCAGCTAATAAAAAATTCAGATAAAGGCAGCGGCAATACACTCCAGTTAAGTAGTGGAACTACAGGGAAAAATCAAAAGTTCACAGTAGCTGAATGTATTATTACCACAATTTTAAAAAGAAAGGAAGTTATGGTGTTTTGCTTCTGAAAACATCATACAAGGGAAATATGCAGAATAAGAAGCAATTAAATAAAGCTATTGATGAGATGTATAAAGGATGTGAACAATTAATAATTATTGGATTAACAGGAAGAACAGGTGCAGGATGTTCAACTGTAGCAAATGTTCTTAAAATAAAAGATATTAAAGACCTTGATTTGCGAGATAATCAGTCACATAACTATTCTGATGTAGAAGAAAGAAAAAATAAAATTATATACGATTATATGAAAGAAGAAGGTAAATGGATAGGTTTTACAACAATTGAAATTAGTAGTATTATTCTAGCAAGCGTATTTGAATTGGGCTTAGAAGCATTTGTTGGTTATATAGAAAAAGTCACTTCAGAAGAAACAAAAAAGACAATAAACATTGGAGATAAAAAGAAAGCAATTAACGCCATAAGGCAAGCTCACGATATGTTTACGGAGTGTAGTAAATTTCCGTTAAATAATATTAATTTAGAAGATATTATTAAGAGTAAATCATTAATAGAGTATTATAACTTTTATACAATAATAATAAAAGAATATAAAAAAAGATTTAAAAGCATCCTTGATGGCTTTACTTGTTATGAGATAAATAAAGATAAATTCAAGGGAAAGCAACAAAGTAAATATCACTTATATACTTATTTAATGCAACAAATGGGAAATAATATTCGATGTTCTGGAAATCCTTTTAACAATATATTTGCAGAAGAAAAGTATAGAGAGTTTGTTAATAGAATTGATTTGGTAGTTGAAATTATTTGTAGGTTTAATAAAAATCGAGACGAAAAAAGCAGGATATGTATTGATGCAATAAGAAATCCATATGAATCGATGTACTTTAAAGATAAATATCAAGCTTTTAAGTTAATGGCAATTAGCACAGAAGATGGTTCGAGAAAAGAAAGACTTAAAGATTTAAATCTTGAAGAGTTACAAAACCTAGATAAGATAGAATATCCAAAGAAGATGAAAGAGGCACAAGAAGTATTTTACCACCAAAATTTACAGGGATGTATTGAAAATGCGGATATTCATATATATAATCCCAATATTAATAATGGAAAGTATTACTATTTAACAGAACAAATCATTAAGTATATTTCTTTAATGATTCATCCAGGATTGGTTACACCAACGCATTTGGAAAGATGTATGCAATTGGCATACAATGCTAAGTTAAATTCAGGATGTTTATCTCGTCAAGTAGGTGCAGTTGTTACAAGAGATGATTATTCCGTTCAATCTGTTGGTTGGAATGAGGTACCAAAAGGACAAATCTCTTGTAATTTGAGAGATGTTAGTAGTTATTGTAAGAATAAAGATCCAGAATCATATAGCAAATATGAAATTGAAGAAAAAGATTTTAATAAAGCAATTAAAAAAATTGAGAGTGAAACAGCAGGAAAAACATTTGGACGATGTATGCCATATTGTTTTAAGGATGTTTATAACGCAATGAAGGATGAAAAAAATCAAGTGTATACACGAGCATTACATGCAGAAGAAAATGCTTTTTTGCAAATTTCTAAATATGGTGGTACGCACGTTAAAGATGGTAACTTATTTACCACAGCAAGTCCTTGTGAACTATGTGCTAAAAAAGCATATCAATTAGGGATTAAAAATATTTACTATATAGACCCATATCCTGGAATATCTCAAAGTCATATATTAACATTTGGAAAGAAAGATAATCCAGATATGAAATTGTTTTATGGTGCAATAGGACAAGCATATTTAAGTTTTTATATGCCAAGATTACCTATCAAAGATGAAATGGAAATGTTGACAGGTAAAAAAGTTAAAGAGATTGTTGGAAAAGAAAAAAAAGATGACGAACTTAAATATGAAGATATTCTTTTTAAAGAAATGATAATAGAACTGAAATTCATGGGAGATAGAAATAAAATTGAGAATACAAGAACAGTAAAAGCTATAATAAAAAAAGAAAATATTAGTAAAATTAGTAAAAATTTGATTTGGACAGGGAGTGCTTATGATAGTACTATACTTGTTAATGAAACTAGTGATAAAGACTTAAATATTAAAGAAACCAATTTGATATTGCCGTATAAATATGACATTTTAATTGGAAAGCCAAGAAAAATTGGTGAGAAATTGAATTATCAAGTTATCACTAACGTAAAAGACGAAAAACATGTTATGGAGCCATATTTAGCTCATATGGTTAAGAATGATACGAAAAAATTAATTCTTAGATTAATAACACCAAAGGAGTTGATTAGAAAAGTTGTAATAAAGGTATATGCAGACTTAAATATGGAGGCTAAAATTAGCGAAACTGAGATAACAAATATTAGTACGGAAGAAAATATAGAAATATATGAGTTTAGTAGACCAAATGTTATTGTTAATTATACATACGCTATTGAGTGGGATTTTATTAATGATTAATAATCTATATTGTAATATGTTTTAATTGATGTATAATATGATTATAAACTTAAGGAGGTTGATTCTATGGAAGGTGACTGAAGTAGGTCAAATTAATTATAAAAAAATAGGTATTTATACCTATTTTTTTATTTGTGTTGTAAATTATTGAATGAAATTACTATGCGGGTTTAGAAACAAAAATCAATTCAAATCTGATTATCCCTCTTAAAATTTCTATTTCTTTAAAAATAAAGATTCAGTAATTTTTTATTGTAAACAAATGCAGTAGACACATGATGTTAGACAGAAAACTAAACAAAAATTACATTCTCTATTTTGCAATCATCAGAGCGATAAATAATACACTAAAATAGATTGATCAACCATAAGAGAACTATTATCATTATGCCATTGAGAATAATAATCAGTATAAACAGCAATTGCTTTATAAATTAAACAAATGTACAATATTACCAAATATATTTTTATAAAGAGGAAAGAGAAATTATGAGCAGCCAATATTATATTTCAGAAATTAATATCAAAAAAATAAGACATCTTAATCAAGAGAGTTAAAAAAAGATATAATAACAGATTTTCGAAGGGAGAAATAGTTATGTCGTGTTTAGGTAATCTATTGTGGTTTATTTTTGGGGGTTTCATTTTAGCTTTTAGTTGGTTTTTGGCGGGGTTATTTTGGTGTATTACAATTATAGGAATCCCGATTGGTTTACAATGCTTTAAAATGGCGTCTTTGTGCTTATTTCCATTTGGTAAAGAAGTGGAATATAGCGATCATGTATCGAGTCTTATTTTAAATATACTTTATATTATTATAACGGGTATTCCACTAACCATTGAAGCTTGTATTATTGGTTGTTTATTCTGTATTACAATTGTAGGAATTCCATTTGGTCTGCAGTGTTTTAAGATTGCAAAATTAGCCTTAATGCCTTTTGGTGCAGCGGTCAAATGAAAATTTTAATTGATGCAGATGCATGTCCAGTTGTAAAGATTACAGAACAGGTAGCCAGAGAAAAAAAGTTAGAATTAGTATTGGTGTGTGATACGGCACATGAATTATATTCTGAATATGCAAAGGTGATCCGAGTTGATAAGGGTGCTGATTCCGCAGATTTTCGTCTGATTATGTTAGCAGATAAAGGAGATATCATAGTGACACAGGATTATGGTGTTGCATCTATGGCATTAGGGAAAGGTGTTCATCCGATCCATCAAAGTGGAAAGTGGTATACAAAAGATAATATTGATTTGATGATGATGGAACGACATATTGCGAAAACAGAACGTAGGAAAAGTTCTAAAAATCATTTAAAAGGACCTAAAAAGCGCACGCCAGAAGACGATTATAGATTTGAACAGTCACTGAGATTATTAATAGAAAAAATTATGTAAACTATTTTATTTTTTTTGGTTCATCATATTGGATAATTCTTCATAATAGTGTATAATATTCATATTATGTCACCCATTGGAAGGTGACGGGTTTTCGAAAAAATTGTAGAAAGATGGTATTTTAAATGAAAAAAATAGTAGCACTTATTATGGCCGCCATGATTTTATCAACTGGATTTTCTGTTCAGGCCCAGGCAGCACCTGTTGCACAGCCAGTAGAAATGAGGGCAGTTTGGATTTCGTTTCTTGATTTTCAGACTTATTTGAAGGGAAAGAACCAGACAGACTTTACCAACACGTTTAGTGCAATGTGTGATCGTGTAGTAGCACAGGGATGTAATTCTGTAATCGTTCATGTTCGTTCTCACAATGATGCAGTGTATCCTTCGGCAATTTATCCATGGAGTACCATGATGCTTAACGGAAATCCAGGATATGATCCCTTAAGTATTATGGTTGCAACTGCTCATGCAAAAGGTTTACAGATTCACGCATGGATCAATCCTTATGGATATCGTAATGGTGTATATAGTGGAAATGCAGCATTAGCAACACAGGCAAATATCGTTGCAGGTGTGGCAGAGGTAGTAAATAAGTACGCAGTAGATGGTGTTCATTTTGATGATTATTTCCCAGCACTTGGAGCACAGGTACATAATGCAATGATATCTCAGGTTTATACTACGGTACATGCAGCTGGTAAGGTATTTGGTATCAGTCCTCAGGGTAATATTGATAATAATAGAGCGATGGGAGCAGATATCGATACCTGGTTATCAACAAAAGGATATGTTGACTATGTTTGTCCACAACTCTATTGGACAGATAATTATGGAAAAGCTGGTACGACTGCAATGTTTAGTAATCGTTTAGCACAATGGACAGCACTTGATAAAGCAGGCATTCCTATGTATGTAGGTCTGGCATCCTATCGTACAGGCCAGGCATTATCCTACGACCCAGGATGGGCACTTAAGAGTAACAATTTACAGACACAGGCAAATTTAGCAAGATCGAATGGATGGAGCGGATATATGATTTATAACTACTCAAGCCTGAATAGTCCTGTAGCACAGATAGAATTGGCAAATTTAAAAAATCGTTAATAGAAAAGTGAGAATCCATGCGGGTTCTCACTTTTTCATATTGTAGCACTATTTAAAGTATGATAAGATAAAATCTGTGGAAAAATATGTTATGACAATGTTGTCACATTAGATAGAGAGATCATAGAAATAGGAGCTAAATAAATGGATAATAAAGGTATTATTTTTGATATTGATGGAACAATTTGGGATTCGACAAAGGGTGTATTAGAATCCTGGAATAAAGTGCTGGATCGTTATGAAGAGGTTGGATATCAAATGACTATGGAACAATTGCATAGTTATATGGGTAAAGTCCTAGAGGACATCGGAAAATTATTTATGCCTCATATTGATGCAAAAAAGAGTCTTGAGATTATGCAGGAAGCAGTAGAGGAAGAAATAGCCTATTTATATCAGCATCCAGGCAAATTATACGATGGGATTGAAGAAGTTTTTTCTGAATTAACAAAGGAATATTCTTTATATATTATTAGTAATTGTCAGGACGGCTATATTGAATTATTATTAGATCTTTTTGATTTTCATGAATACTTTACGGATTGTGAATGCTCTGGAAGAACAGGAAAAGGAAAAGGTGACAATATTAAAATGGTAATGGAAAGAAATCATCTTGACCAGGCCATTTATGTAGGAGATACGCAAGGGGACTTAGATGCTACAAAGGAAGCCCAGATTCCATTTGTTTTTGCAAAGTACGGATTTGGAAAAATAGATGAGGATCGCCCATCTATTGACACACCAGTAGAATTAATTCCGCTGGTACATGAATTATTAGGATAATTATGGTATATTTATAAGATATTTGATAGAAAAAGGTACTTGATAGAATGGAGAATCATATGAGTGATTACATTAAATTAAAGGATATAGCGAAATCATTTGGATTGCAAACAGGAGATAAGGTTATGATATCTTCAGATGTAAAGAGATTACTTTATGATTGTGTAACGCATGAGGATGACGTAGATATGAATCTCCTTTTAGATTCTGTTATTGATATCATTGGACCATCGGGAACATTACTCATCCCTACTTTTAACTGGGATTTTTGTAAGGGCATCCCTTTTGATTATCATAAAACCCCATGTAAAACCGGGAGTATTGGAAAAGCAGCATTAAAAAGAGAGGACTTTAAAAGGACAAAGCATCCCATCTATTCTTTTGCCATTTGGGGAAAAGATAAAGAAGAGTTGTGCGCAATTGATAATAAGAGTTCCTTTGGAGCAGATTCTGTTTTTGGTTACTGTAAAGACCATAATGTAAAGAACCTGTTTATTGATGTGGAATGCCAGCATTCCTTTACCTTTGTTCATTATGTGGAAGAGCAGGTAGGGGTATCGTATCGATACTTAAAAGACTTTACAGCAGGATATATAGACGAAAATGGTACAGAGAGTGAAAAAACTTATTCTATGAATGTACGGGATCTGGAAAAAGATGTTTTTATCACGATCTATCCCTATGAAGAAGAATTTGTAAAGACCGGTGTATCTAGAAGATTTCAAATCAATTCTATTGACATGAAAATAGTTGAAATGGGAAAAGGATATCCTATTATAGAAGAAGACGTGAAAAATAATAGAAGTAGAAAACTATGTACCTACACGGGTCAGGAGGATTTGTAATGAACAATCAGGGAAAGGAAATTTATGATATCTGTCAGGAAATTTTCCCTATATACAGAAGCATTACTGGAAATGGAGTAAGAGAGACTTTATCTATTTTAAAAAAATATTATCCTAACATCACAATACATGAAGTGCCATCAGGAAGTAAGGTTTTTGATTGGACAATTCCAAAAGAATGGAATATAAAGGATGCTTATATTGAAAATGAACAGGGGATTCGAATTGTCGATTTTAAAGAAAATAATCTTCATATTCTTGGATACTCCGTTCCGATCGATGCGTACATGGAATTAGATGAATTAAAAGAGCACCTTTACACATTAAAGGATCAGCCGGACCTTATTCCCTATGTGACATCCTATTATAAAGAGAGATTTGGCTTTGCAATGACGGAAAACCAGAAAAATAATCTTAAACCCGGGAAATATCATGTTGTAATTGATAGTGAATTTAAGGATGGTTCCCTTACTTATGGCGAAATTTTAATTAAAGGAAAGAGTGAAAAGGAAATTTTCCTTTCTACTTATATTTGTCATCCATCTATGGCAAATAATGAATGCTCTGGACCATCTTTATTAATTTCCTTAGCTAATTATATTCAAAATATGGAAAATAGAAAGTATAGTTATCGTTTAATTCTTATTCCTGAAACAATAGGTTCCATAACCTATCTTAGCAGAAATATAAGTATTTTAAAGGAACGAGTCATTGCTGGATTCAACCTATCCTGCGTTGGAGATAATGGTACCTACTCCATAATCCATTCCAGATATTCAAACACATTGGCAGATAAGGTCATGAGTCAGGTATTACGTAATCAAGACCCAGATTATCAAGATTATTCCTTCTTAAAAAGAGGATCGGATGAAAGGCAGTATCAGGCACCAGGAGTCGATTTACCGGTTGTCGGATTCTGTCGGTCGAAATATCATGAGTATATGGAATATCATACTTCTGGAGATAATATGTCGATGGTATCCCCGGAGGGATTTCAAGGTTCCTATGATGTTATGGTAAAATGTATCGAAACATTAGAATATAATGAAAACTATAGAGTCACCTGTTTTTGTGAACCCCAATTAGGAAAGCGTGGGTTGGTTCCAACAATGAGTAGTAAGGAAACATACAAACAGACGCTGCATTTAAAAGATTTAATTGCTTATGCGGATGGTACAAATGACTTATTAGATATTAGCAATCTGATTGAAGCACCTGTGGATGAATTAATACCTCTTGTAAAACAATTATTAGAAGCAGAGCTGTTCGAAATAGTTTCATAGAAATGAGGAAGAAACGGATGAAAGAGCTTGAATATCCTTTTGATAGTTCCTATCTATTACAACATAAAAAATCAATAAAGAGACAATTACTAGCAGATTCTAATTTTTTAGAAAAAAGAATTGCTCTTTTAAGTGGTTCTACCATTGGAGAAACTAAGAATATTCTAGAACTTTTTTTGTTGAATCAGGGGATTAAACCTATTTTTTATGAAGGACAATATGATCGTTTTTATGAGGAAGTGATGTTTGAAACCGATGCTTTAATCGAATTCAAACCAGATATTGTTTATATTCATACAACAAATAAAAATATAAAAGAATTCCCATTGCCTGGTGAGTCAGGAGAAGAAGTAGCAAAGAAGTTAAAGCAAGAATTCGAACGATATAGCAGTGTTTGGAATAAAATTCAAGATACCCTTCACTGTCCGATTATTCAAAACAATTTTGAACCACTTCCCTATAGAGTACTTGGTAATCGTGATTCCTATGAAGAAAGTGGTGCCCTTCGTTTTGTTGATTCTTTTAACCATAAAATATATGAATATGCGCTTTCACATTCCGATTTTTATATTAATGATTTATCCTATGAAGCATCTGTTATTGGATTAGATCATTGGTATGATCATTCAAAATGGTATTTATACAAGTATGCATTTAGCCTGGAAGCAATCCCATTTGTTGCATTTAATATTGCGAATATTATTAAAGCTTACTATGGAAAAAATAAGAAAGCTCTTTCCTTAGACTTAGACAATACTCTTTGGGGTGGTGTCATAGGGGATGATGGGGTAGAAAACATCAAGCTTGGAATTGAAACATCAGAAGGAATGGCATATACACAATTGCAGAAATATATAAAGGATTTATCCATGACAGGGATTTCTCTTAATCTATGTTCAAAAAATGATGAAAGAATTGCGCAGGAAGGATTTGGCCATAGTTCCTCTCTATTGAAAAAAGAAGATTTTATCGTTCAAAAAATAAATTGGGACAACAAGGACCTAAATATTAAAAAGACTGCAGAAGAATTAAATATTATGGAAGATGCAATTGTTTTTGTCGATGATAACCCTGTTGAGAGAGAAATTGTGGAACAAAATACAGGTGCCTATGTATTGCCAATTACAATACCAGATACTTATGTAACAATCCTTGATCGGTCAGGATTGTTTGAATGTGTTTCTTTATCTGCGGATGATCGAAAAAGAAATGAGTATTATAAACAAAATCAAAAAAGAGAAGTCATAGCACAACAATTTACTGATTATAAGGAATATTTAAATTCATTACAAATGGTATGTTATGTAGATTCGGTAAATGATGAGAATATTCAAAGGATTACCCAGCTTATCAATAAAACAAACCAATTTAATCTTACAACGAAGCGTCTATCCATAGAAGAGGTAAAGCATTATGCAGAGGACCATCATTCCATTGCATTTTGTGGACAGCTTTTTGATAAATATGGGGATAATGGAATCGTAAGTGTAATTCTTGGAACTGTGATAGAAGAGGTATTGGAAATAGATATCTGGCTAATGAGTTGTAGAGTTTTTAAAAGAGATTTAGAATTAGCTATGTTTGACGAACTTGTAAAGATGTGTCAAAATAGGGGAGTAAAGAAAATAAGAGGATTCTATAGTAGGACAAAAAAGAATACCCTAGTAGAGAATTTTTTTGAAAGTATTGGGTTTAAACAAGTGGATCAAGATGATACAAGCAGTACCTGGGAATATGACATACCAGTCACATATGAAAAAAAGAATCAGGTAATGGAGATTAGGAGTAAGTAATGAATAGAGAAGAAATATTTGAAGAAGTACAGACAATATTCAGAAATGTGTTTGACGATGAAGAACTGATCATTAGTGACGGGACGAACTCAGAGGATGTTGAGGATTGGGATTCTTTAGAACATATCAATTTGGTTGTTGCTATGGAAAAGAAATTCAATTTAAAATTTGATATTAAAGAAGTTGGAACGTTAAAAAATGTTGGAGAAATGGTGGATTTAATTGAAAGGAGACTGGCCTAAGCATGAATCATTACACCTATGAAGAAATAAACGTAGGACAGAAGGAGAGCTTCACTGTTACGGTAACTGAAGAATTTCAAGATAATTTCCGCCAGATAACGGGGGATGAAAATCCATTGCATAAGGATGATGAATTTGCAAGGAATAGAGGTCATCGCGAACACGTTGTTTTCGGAATGCTTACAGCTTCTTTTCTTTCCACTCTGGCAGGTGTTTATCTTCCAGGTGAAAAGAGTTTGATTCATAGTGTGGAAACAAAGTTTTTAAGGCCGGTCTATATAGGTGATACCCTGACAATTGAAGGAACCGTGACAGAAAAAAATGATACGTATCAATTAATTCAGATAAAGGCAATCATTAAAAATCAAGATGGTGATAAAGTGTCAAAAGCAAGCTTACAAATAGGATTAATATAACAAATGGATAATCTAAAGCAAATAATAAAAGAAAGTGATAATATTGTTTTTTTTGGAGGAGCAGGAATGAGCACAGAAAGTGGAATTCCTGATTTTCGTAGTGTAGATGGAATTTATAGTCAAAAATATGACTATCCTCCAGAAGCAATACTTAGTCATTCGTTTTATTGTCATAGAACAGAAGAATTTTACGATTTTTATAGGGAGAAAATGCTCTATTTAAATGCAAAACCAAATAAGGGTCATATAAAGCTAGCAGAACTTGAGAAAAAAGGGAAATTAAAAGCAATTATTACACAGAATATTGATGGGTTACATCAAAAGGCTGGGAGTAAAAAAGTTTTGGAACTTCATGGTTCTGTACATAGAAACTATTGTACAAAATGCCATAAGCTTTTTGATGCAGAATATATTTTGAAATCAGAAAAGATACCTACCTGCGATTGCGGCGGTACCATTAAACCAGATGTTGTTCTATATGAAGAGGGATTAGATCAAATAATATTACAGGAAGCAAGCACATATATCAGAAATGCAGAGGTTTTAATTATTGGAGGAACCTCCTTAGCAGTTTATCCGGCAGCAGGGCTTACTAATTATTATAAGGGAGACAAATTAGTACTGATTAATCGTGGGGAGACTGCAATGGACAAAAAAGCAGACTTAGTAATACAGGCAAGTATTGGAGAAGTATTAGGTCAGATTGAGGTGTAGAAAGGCCGGGTTATTCATATGGATATAAAAGTCGGTGATATTTTAAAACTGAAAAAACCACACCCTTGCGGGAGTAAGGAATGGGAGGTGTTAAGAATCGGTGCTGATTTTCGATTAAAATGCCTTGGATGTGGACACCAAGTAATGATAGAGAGAAAACAAGTTGAAAAAAATATTAGAGAAATTTGTCAAAAGCCTTGAAATACGCAAAGACCTATGGTATCATAGGTATTCGTGATATATTTATGCGGGGATTTTATGCCCTGCGATTCCTTGCTCCTGTCAAAATTATTACGGAATAGGGGCCAGAGACCATAAGGAGGTAGAAAAGCATGAACAAGTATGAATTAGCTGTTGTTGTAAATGCAAAAATCGAGGATGAAGAAAGAAACGCAACTTTAGATAAAGTGAAAGCACTTATCGAGCGTTTCGGAGGAGCTATTACCAATGTTGATGATTGGGGTAAAAAAAGATTAGCTTATGAAATCCAGAAGATGAAAGAAGGATATTTCTTCTTCATTAAATTCGATGCAGAAGGTACTACACCAGTTGAAATCGAAACTCGTATCCGTATCATGGACAACGTGTTAAGATATTTAGTTGTTAAAGATGAAGCGAATGCATAAGTAGTGCATAGAAAGTGAGCGACAATATGAATAAAGTTATATTAATGGGGCGCTTAACTAGAGATCCTGAGGTTCGTTATTCTCAGGGTGAAAATTCAATGGCAATTGCAAGATATTCATTAGCAGTAGATCGCAGAGTAAACCGCAACAGTCAGGATGGACAGACAGCAGATTTTATTAATTGTGTGGCATTCGGACGTTCTGGTGAATTTGCTGAAAAATATTTCCGTAAAGGAACTAAAGTTCTTGTGGAAGGTCGAATTCAGACTGGAAGCTATACTAATAAGGAAGGCGTAAAGGTTTTTACAACAGATATTGTTGTAGATAATCAAGAATTTGCAGAAAGTAAGAATGCAAATGGTGAAGGTGGAAACTCTTATAGCAGTGCACCTACTCCCAGCCAACCTGCAGGCGATGGATTCATGAATATTCCAGATGGAATTGATGAAGAATTGCCATTCAACTAATTTGTAGAAGGAGGCAACAACAATGGCTTTTAATAAATCCGATAGATCCGATAGATCTGATAGATCTGATTCTCCAATGAAGAGAAGAGGAGGAATGCGTAGAAGAAAGAAAGTTTGCGTATTCTGTGGAAAAGATAGTACAATCGATTATAAAGATGTAAATAAATTAAAAAGATATGTATCTGAAAGAGGAAAAATTCTTCCAAGAAGAATCACAGGAAACTGTGCAAAACATCAGAGAGCTCTTACAGTAGCAATTAAGAGAGCACGTCATATCTCATTAATGCCTTACGTAATGGATTAAATCTCAGTAAATATGCGTATTTCATGACACATGACGTCAAAAGAGTAATAAGATTTTCACAAGGCACATTTTAGAATTTCGGTTCTAAAATGTGTCTTTTTTGGTTTGCCCGCCATGGGCGGGATCTAATGGGTTTACTTTTTCTTATATACAACATATATGCCTGGAAATAGCGCCAATGTCAGAATAGAATACACAACAAATAAAATAGAAAGAGCACTAAAAACTCTTCCGCCAATTTGGTACAGATTAAAATACACAAACACCAGATTCACCTGGAGGAGCTGATCTGGAAGTAGTCCCAAAATCTTATTCACTACTGCACTATCTATATTTCCTACAAATGAAGGCAAAAATAACACCACAAACGGGATGATCACTGCAACTACAGATGATTTTGTTTTTGCTGACACAAGCATGCAAAAAACAGACATAAACAAACAGCCAAGATATCCGCCTATAATGATGAACAGATATTCCTGCCATATTTTCGCATTATACATAGATTTCCAATGAATAATCTGAATCTGGCAGTTCATTCCATCTGTACCCAGATACATTAAGACAATGATGGTATAGATTACCATGACAATAATATAAATCCCTGTAACGATTATAAATCCAGCCTTCAACTTTGCTGCAATTGCATGATTTCTGCCTTTTACGGTAGTAAAAAATATAGAATCTGCTTTCCATGTGAATTCATTCGAGAAGATACTCGATGTAATAAATCCAAGAACCAACATCATAATCATGATGATTGACATGGAATATTCAAATAACTGTGACCATCCCTTTACATAGTCATAGTAAAAAGGCGTTTTCAATTGTTTATATTTTTCTATAATATACTCTTTATCCTTTTCAGAAAACATAACATTGGCTTCAGAGTCAAACCATTCTTTTAGCAAATTCAAACGATTACTATAAAATCTAGGAGCGTCATTCTCTGATAAAGAATTTGCAAGATAATAATCAAAACTTCGAAACTCTTCTGAATAAGAAGAATTTAAAAGCCTTCTGATTTCAATTATCCCTTGTCCTTTGCTATATGCTATTTCCTGCTCTCTAATATCCTGTGAATTATATTCTGGTGAACTTGTAATTTGATGATTTAGTGCAATTACCCTTGCTATAGTTTCTTCATCCAATATTCCTGCCCACTCTTTCTGCATGTTTCTTAATTCAGAAATGGCTTCATCACCTGTTATTGTTTCTCCCTGATCATTTACAAAAGAAACATCACACGCGAAATAACAAACTACCGCAATAGTGATTGCCAGAATAACAAGTGCAACTTTACAACTTGTTTGGGAGAACATTTTCTTAATCTCATATCTTGTCAATTTCATCACCTGACTTTTCTCCAAAATAATGTAAAAATAAATCTTCCAATGTTGCCTCTTCCCTAATTGCATCCGATACCGGAATTACATCTGAGAGTACCCTAAGTTCGACCCCATCATTCAGCATTTTTATGTTTGATACCTTATAGTTTTTCAAATAATGCGCTGCCTGGCTTTTGCTACAATTTATCTTCCAAACTTTTTCAGTCATTGTAGCAATGAGTTCATCAGTTGTTCCAGCCAGAGTAAGCTTTCCGTCTTTCATTAACAATATTTCGCCAGCAATATATTCTACATCCGATACAATGTGAGTAGATAACAAAACAAGCCTGTCCTCTGAGAGTTCACTAAGCAAGTTTCTAAAACGGATTCTCTCATTTGGATCCAGACCTGCAGTTGGCTCATCTAAGACTAAAATCTTAGGATCATTTAACATTGCTTGTGCTATTCCGGCTCTTCTCCTCATTCCACCTGACAGCTTTTTCATTTTTTTATTTTTTGCTTTTGTGAGTCCTACTTTAGAAATTAATTCATTTGCTCTTTTCTTTGCCACAATAGGTTTTAGCCCCTTGATTAATGCAATGTATATTAAATAATCAAGAACTGTAAAATCAGGGTAATATCCAAAATCTTGTGGTAAATATCCAATCAAATTGCGGTATTCCCCATCCATTTTAAATATATCTTTCCCATTACATGTTATTTGCCCGCTTGTCGGTTTCATGAGCGTGGTCAACATTCTCATTAAAGTTGTTTTTCCTGCGCCATTTATTCCAAGTAGACCGTAAACTCCATTTCCCAATGTATAAGAAACATGATCCACCGCAGTCATATCTTGAAAGGATTTCGTTAATTCTTCTAATTTTAGTTCCATTCCATTTTCGCCTCCCAAAATTCATTTACTCTATTCTGTCCTTTGCTTATGCAGAAAACCAAATACGCAAATGAGACAGTAAGCAGTAGCCACCACACCTGCATAGAAATCAGATTATATACCCTGTCATTTAGTACAATCTGAGTCCATAAAACACACCATACAGTACAAGAGAAAATTGCAGGAAACATGGACATTTTGCTATAAAAGCAAGTAAAGCATATGCAACATGTAACAACATATGGCAAAATAAATTGAACCATAATATCCTCCGTCACTATTATCCCTGTAACGATACAGCTTAATCCAAATAGACTTAAGAGTAACAGGTCAACAAATGCAAATAGTAACATCCTCGCTGCAGTAATCTGACGAAGTGTATAAATACAAGTGCACTCAATTTCTGTGGAACCTACTTCTCTATTTTTCCATATTTCTGGAATAATAAGTATTGCAAACATTGAAGCGCTAATTCCGACCATTCGTATTACAAAATCATTTTGTCCCATCATGTTAATGATTGCCCATATAGTAATAAGAATTAAAAGTTGACATACCCACCATTTTTTCTTTATATACTTGCTTTGTTGCCACACAAATTCAAAAAAGGAAACTTGTAATTCCGATTCACTTACATAAAACACCTGCTTAGATTTTCTCTGTGTCTCTTCCATTGCATTTTTTGTAAAGTCATTTATCTCAGATTGTCTTATTATTTCAAGCAATTTCTTATCTTCTCGTCTCATATATCCTCCTCTCTTAAAAATTCAGTAAGAATTTCTCTCGCTCTACTGATCCTATATTTTACTAATGGAAGCCCAATGCCCATTATTTTTGCTATATCTTTCTGCTTCTGCTCTTGTATAAAAAACAAAATGGAAACTTCTCGTATATCGTCTGGTAATTTATCAAAGGCACTCTGTATATCGAGCCGTAAATCTGTCTGCACTTCAAAACAAACATGCTCCTCCCCAAAAGCATCTAAAGGAATTTCTTTTGTTTTTCGATAAAAATCTTTGCAAACATTTGATGCAATTACATATAAATAATTTGCAGCTTTACCCCAATGCTGATACTTACCCAAAGAATCAAAAAACCGAATGAAGGTTTCCTGCGTCATATCTTCGGAAATGTATGTATCATACATATGCATCCGGCAATATTTATAAATCTTGGGGTAATATTTCTCAATGAATTGATCTATCGCTTTCTCATCACCCATACGCATTCTTTGTATGAGCAGAAAATCTACATCCAATTTTCCACCTCCTCTCTAAGATTCTTAAATGCACTTTCTATATGATATAACGGATTAACGACATAAAAAGATAGGCAATAATCATTTATACTTTGTTGAGCAATTATAAATGAAAGACTAAAGAAAATTGGTCTAGTATCGCTACTAGACCAATATCAGAAAGTTCACATTCTGTTATAAGATTATTACATTTCTGTATAGGTTGCCATAATCTGTTCGTGCAGCCATTTTTCTTGTTGAGATTTTCTTTTCGCAATTGCTTTTTTGTGTGCTTGTTGTGTCTGTTCTTCTAAGAGTACTTGCATTTTTTCATGACGTATATCCCACCAAGATTTTTCATCTTTTGACGAAGAGGATTTGTTAAAATCGGAGGTACCCATTGGCACGGTTTGTCCTAAGTGTTCTTCAATAGATGCACCAAACTGTTCTGTATGATAATTAGGAGAATATCCGTTCATACTGGCAAATGGGTTATGGAAAGAACGATCTTGCACTGTATAACCTAACACCCAGGCTTCGTAATCAGGATCATTCTTCATTTGTTCCCATCCCTTATCAGATATCGTCCATACCTGTACATCATTTCTCTGGGATGAATCAAATGGAATACTGTTCATCATATCTGTAAAGAATTTTTTATATTCGTCCATGCTCATACTATCTCTGGAAATATTATCAACTCCATTCCTGGAAAGAACTTTTTTCCCTGCATTTACCTGACTATCCACTGAAGATGCTTCGGACGGATGCTTTTTCTTGTATTCGTCTGTCACACTTGGTACGTTTGTTTTAGTCATATATTTTGAATAGGTGGTTTCAAGTGGCTTACTAACATTAGTCGTACTGCTTGTCGTAGTTTCTTTGCTATAATTCCAAGATACAAAATTTGTATTAATTTGCATTTAATAGATTCCCCCACTCCTCAATATTTTGATTCGGTCATAATTGTTAAATGATACCTTTATTCTCGTATCAATATCCATATCGACACATTTTACTTATTTCTTGAGTATTTTTATTCTATCCTCATAGGGTCTATTTTTATTAATACCTTACGTAATGGACTTAAGGATCTACTAGTTCAAGGGTATGATCGGGAACCCAATCATCTATATTCTCAACCTGCCATGATAAGATGCTGTAGTAATCTTTAGAAGTATCAGTAACGGGATAAACAGCGCTTAGATTTACATGTAATGTTTGCTTATCTGTTATGGGAATCGAGTAATCCAGACAAATATCGTGATCTCCATAACCAAGCAGGACTTCATCACAAGATGTTAATTTAGCAACTAGGTTTTGATAATAGGCATCTTGATCTTTTGATATTTTATAAACTTCTTTCATAGAAGTATCAATGACACTTAATAATTCTTCTGCTTTATTATTAGCATTATAGTAAGCCTTAGTTCTAACGGCTAATTTTTTACTCAATTTATAGTCAGCATTTGCACTAACCATGGATAATGTTGCAAAGGTAACAAGACATAGAACAATAAATATGACCAATATAGAGGAAGATCCAATGTTAAGACCTAAATTATTTTTACTTTTCATTTTTATACCTACCATATCTTTTGAGTGACAACTCATATATTTTTTCGTCAGATGATTGTTTTGTCACAATGATTTCAGCCAATTCTAATAAACCTTCCCTACGAGTAGAAAATGATAATTGATATGAGAATTGAGAATTTGTACATAATTCAAAATTGTTATTGTAGTAAAAAATGATTTGATGATCAGAATAGATAGATAATTGGGTGGGGTCTAATATCTTCTGTATTTGTTCCATATCTCCATTTACACCATAGTAAACCTCTGCAACACTTTCACAGAGGGAAATGGCATGGTTTAGATCTTTTGTATTATTACTCAGCAGGTGTGCTTTTGCAAATAATTGAACACATAAGGCACTAGAAAGGGAAAAAATAAGAATTGCAATGATTAATTCCATAAGGAATAAACTTGCTTTTGAAGAATGATCATTCATAAACAGTTTCCTCCTCACATTTTGGTGAAAGATAAAGATCGGTTGTGCGACCAGACGTATCAGTACTTATGAAATGATATAAATGGGGTGCTATTTTTTCTATTTCAAAATCCTCTATTTCCATAATGTTTTGGCCAGAACGAAGTTCAGGAATTTGGTTTTCTGTAATAAATAATTCCTTCAAGAAGCCTTCGTGCGGATAGATGTATGTTTTTATCGGCGTGTCTTCATAATTTTGAGTAAGAACCAGCACAGTTGTATGATCGATGGTTTCAATGGAGAGAGCGTCTTTTGTATCATTTTGTCTGATTTTTTCACATACATAGGACAGAGATGTCCGAGTTTCATAATTATCCTGCATCTGATTTATGGTGGATTTGTATACTTTCGAACCTATAATTACAATGAATAAGCCAGAGGCAGCAAATACACAGAAAAGAGCCAATAAAAAAAGAAGATCAAACATATGATGATGTCCGTTTCTAAACTTCATAATAAACCTCATTTTTCATCATTATTTTTAATAGGAATAATCGTAATATCAGGATAAATATTTGTCCCGATTGGTTGATAATCAATAAAATATTTTTCCTTATTATAGGTAATACCATAATTTTCTTCTAAATAATCCAGGGAAGGAGGATATCTACCTTCAATTGCATAACAATGAACGATATTTTGCCTTAATGCAGTACGCAGACTAGATTCCTGTTCCTGTTCATTTACATGAGAAATGGAGTGTATTCCTTGGTAGAATAATACGATAATAGGGATAAATGTAATGAAAGGGAAAAGCACAGAAAAAGAGATACGGCGTTTATATTTTTGTTTATGAAATCGATTCATATGAAATCCTCCTACCCAATACTACTCATAATTCCCATAAGAGGCAACATAACAGAAAGTAAAATCATTCCTACAATGATAGATAAGATTGCAACAAGTGTGGGCTCTAAAATAGATACATAATGACTAATTTTATAATCTACATCATTCTCATACTGGGAAGCTACTTTATTCATTACATCATCTAGTTTGCCTGTTTTGAAACCAATAGAAATCATTCGTCCATAACTATTCGTAAATAGATTTGATTTGATGACGGCATCTGCAAAATGATCTCCGGTTTGAAGATGTACTCTGCATAAATCTAATTTTTTCAAATAGTATTTATTAGAAATTAGTTCATAAATCATCTCGATTCCTTGTTCTGGATTAAAACCGCTACCAAGAGCAAGTGCCATTCCACTTGCAAATCGTCCAGCAGCAATACTTTCATATAAATCTCTTGTTAATACAAATCCAGATGCAAAGTCAACTAATTTAGATTTTCCTGCATTAGAGTGTGTTAGAAATATGTAAAAAAGAATAATGGATACAAAAATTCCAATAAAAATAAATGAATACTTGCTTAGCGTGGTCCCTAATTTCATAATACTACCAGAGAATCCTGTCATACTACTACCTAATTGATTAAATACCTGTTCAAAAATTGGTAAAACTTTTATAATCAGCACAAGAATGACACATATCATCATGGCAATCATAATAAAAGGATAGGTTACTGCTGTTTTTATTCCTCGGGAAATATTTTCTTCCCGTTCATAATAGTTTGCAAGTGAAGTAAATACATGATCCAGGTTACCTGTCTGCTCTCCCACATGAATCATATCAAGTAAATATTTTGGAAAAACCCGTGGTGCGCTCATAGATTGGTATAGATTTTCTCCATTATTTAGGTGAAATAAAATATCGGAGATGATTTCTTTTCCTTCGCTATCCTCGGAGTCAGACTGGATCAGCCGTAGAGATTCACTGATAGTTATACCAGCAGAAATCATCATTGAAAATTGACTACAAAAAGTAGCGATTTCATTATTGGTTAATTCCTTTCTGCTATTTTGATTGCTCATTGGAATCCTCCTGATATTTAATATATATATTTCGTAATATAGTTACTGTTATTCTCAATAAAACTTTTTAATTTTTTTTCGCTTTTTGATGCTGCTAATGTAGGATCCATGAGTTCCCAGTCATCACCATGGAACGATACAATTCCATTTACCCATCCGACTTCTTTTAGGTAAACGCTTACCCATGCATGATATGCATTTTTTGTATAACCTACTTCAAGCCTGGTTGGGATTCCTTGACTTCTAAGAAGTGCCGCCATTACGGCAGCATAATCGAAACAAATCCCTTTTTTTGTCTCAAGAATTTGATCTACCTGAGGTAAATATCCACTTTTTACAGTTTTTGATTTTTGAATATCATAGGTAATATTTTTTGATAAGTAATTATAAACATTTGTAACAACATCTAAATCGGAGCGTGCAGTCGATGCAAGTTCTTCTCCTAATTTTAATGCATTGCTTTTACTATTAAAATTCACATACTGATTTGGATATAAATAGGTATTAAATTCATTTTCTAGAGTAATGGTAAAGTCATGAGATAAAATGGTCACATACTGATTCCCTGTTATATTTTCATAAATGGTTACACGATAAGTACCATCACCACCCGTCAGCGGAAAGGTCTCCCAATTTCCGTGGAGTGTATAGGTGTATGTTAACTTACCGGGAGTGGTGAGCTGCATTTTTACTTTATCACAGTTACCAAAATAAGAAATCATACAATAGCCTTGATCGGTATGAGAAATGTCAAGAGTAGCAACGTCACAATCCAATGTTTTTAAGCCATCAGGAGAAGGAATTTTTACCCGAGGAGTATGATCACGTATCACATTAGTGGATAAAGCTCCATGATCTAACTGATTAACAGAACGATTAGAACAACCTGTTAAAAATATATAGTTTATTATGATAAACGAAAGAAGTATTTTTTTCATATCATAAAAAGAAGCAAAGTGGCATAAGGAGTGTTAGAATGAAAAAAATAATCGAAATTGTTTTTGCTATTAAAAGATATTTCGTTTTCGTTTCTTTTCTTAGAGCTAATTTATCTAAAGGAATGCGATTAGGTGCTTGACCTACAGCCTCAAACACATTTTGTAGCATTTCATTTGCTACATCCATTTCAATATTATATTCATATTTTTTGTGTCTTGTTTTAAATAGCGACAATGTAGGACCTCCTTATCGTAACATTTTTCCTAATTTATCTTTCCCTGATGCAAGTTGTCTTTTTACAGTACTTCGACTTACTCCTGTAGCTAAAGCAATTTCTTCTAATGTCATATTGTTAAAATATTTTAGCACAATGGCTTGTTGCTCTGTAGGAGGTAATTTGCTAATTGCTTTTTGTAAACGGATTGTTTCATCCTTTTTTTCAGTAATTTCTTCAGGATTATGTTCCGTATAGATATCTCTTTCAAGGTCTAAAGCTAATGGGTTGATTTCCCCATAATGACGATCTTTCTTTTTACAAATATCGAAACAGGTATGAAAGGTAATCTGATTAAGCCAGGCAATAAATAAAAGTGGGTCTTTCATATCATGAATATGCTTTAGAACATGTATGTATACATCTTGAACTGCATCTTGTGCAAGGTACGGATCTTTTAAATAATGACACGCATAATTGTATTGACGTTTATAGGTAAGTGCATACAATTCAGCAAAAGCGTCACTACTATTCTTTTGTGCTTTTTCAACAAGATTTCCCATATAGAGGTGATTATAATCAGTCATTAATATTCCTGCTTTACTTAAATTCTTTTTGGTTTGTACGATGAGCTTTTGTTAATTGTTTATAGGCTTGTCCAATAAGATCAGACATCACTAAAGTATTAATCTCTGTATTTAGAACATAAGCATATATAATTTCAATTGGTAAATGCTTAGAATTATCATTGTATAAAGAAATAGAGGTATTTAAATCTGAAAAAAAAGATTTCATTTTTAAGTGATCACAATCTTCAAAAAGAGCTAAGTATTCATTACCACCATTTCTTTCAACAAAACCATATTGGTCTCCAACTGCTTCAAAGATATTAGAAAAATCTTGAATGAGAATATCACCAGCAGTATGGCCAAACTTATCATTCACATCATTTAGATTAATAAGTTGTATAATGCTGCATCCCATTTTTTTAAAGACCGCTTCATCTTTTAGATTAATAAATACCTTATCTAAGTTTGTACGATTAGGAATTCCAGTCAGGTTATCAAGGTACGCCTCTTTATTCAGTTCATGATGATCAATTTGGATTTCTAGAATTTTTTGAAGATCATAGATAATAAATGCGAAAGAAAAAATACACAATATCCAAACAAAGGAACAAAGGATAGTTAAAGAATTATTAGAAAATATCTGGCTTCTTAACGACTTATTAAAATATAAAATAAAAAAGAATATAATATCAAACATGATAGTAAGAGTTAGTTGAATGAATTTTATGGTTTTAAATTTTTTCATAAATAAAAGTGTCCTTTCTACGAGCTGCAGATTTAACAGAGGGATAGCAATCAAATTATAAAATGGAATAATTTTCTATATAGCTATTATATAGATTTTCTGAAAGAAATGAAATAGAAACTTAAACCTTTTTGTGATATACTTGAATAATGTGAAAAGTATTTCTAAAAGAAGCGAAATAACCGCTTCTTTTAGAAATACTAAGTTTCGAATTGTAAAAAGATATACTAACGCATGAAAGAACCTTGCTAAGTATATCTAAGTTTCACACGGAAGAAGTCGCAAGCGCCTTCTTCTTACTAATTATTTATGTGTTTGAAAGGTAGAATAATATGATTCGAACAATTGTAAATGCAGATGACTTTGGAATAAGTAATGAGGTAAATGATGCGGTATGTCTTTGCTTTGAAAATAGAATCATCACAAATACTACGTTGATGGTTAATATGCCATATGCAACAGAAGCGGTAATGCTTGCTAAAGAAAAGGGTTTTTCAGAAAGAATAGGTCTTCATTTAAATCTGACTGCTGGCACACCTCTTACCTCAAAAATACGATCTTGCAGACTTTTTTGTAATAGCAATGGAAATTTTAATGCAAAATTTCATCTTTCTACCTCATCACGGATTCATATCAGTAAGGCGGAATCAGAAGCTGTTTATGAGGAAATAGAAGCACAGATACGTAGATATCTTACTTTTGGATTGCCAGAAAGACATTTAGATTCGCATCATCATGTTCATACCGATAGGAGTATATTAAAACAAGCAATTCCGTTAATAAAAAAATATGATTTCCGGTCGGTTAGAATTAGTAGAAATATGTACGAGAAAACATCAAAATTTCATGCAGAATATAAAAAAATATATAATAATAAATTGAAAAAATTACCTATTGAAACGACAGATTATTTTGGTTCTTTCCAAGATTTTAAAAATTATTGTGATAAAATTGAAGAAAATCGTTTAGTAGAAATTATGCTCCATCCAATGTTTTCAGAGGAAGGAGAATTGATGGATACAAAAACTCCAATGAGTGAAGTAAAGGCATTTATGGACACTAAAAAGATATTGGCACAGGCTTACTAAAATGCTATACTAGGGTCGATGGCATAAAATGTCAATGCAATGTTAAGAATAGGATATTATGATGAATAATCGATTAAAAGTAAAAGGACAACTAAAAGCATATATTAAATGGCCTATGATGTTAAGTGTCTTATTAATAGCAATGGATGCTGGAATGTTTGCAATTAAATTTCAGGCAGGAATTATTATGGCTATTTTCACTTTAGTTTACATAGTTATTGCAACTTTGATTTATTATTATAATAAACCGTTGATTGTCAATGATCTGGTTGATTTTGCTACACGCTATGGACAAGTCCAAAGACAGTTGTTAAAGGAGTTTGTTATTCCATATGCACTATTAGACGAAACAGGTCGATTTGTATGGCAAAATGAAGCGTTTGAAGAGGTGTTTCATAAAGAAAAAATATTCCGTAAATCAATTACTTCTATTGTTTCCGAGATTACGAAAGAAAAACTCCCGACCAATGAGGATCCAGTAGACATTACATTTTCTTTTGAAAAAAGGAATTATCGCGCCAATATGAAAAGAATTCCATTATCAGAGATGATTGAGAAAAGTTCCATCGTGGATGGTGACGATTTTAATGGATGTTTAATTGCAGTTTTCCTCTTTGATGAGACAGAAATAAACTTGTTTATTAAGGAAAAAAGAGAGCAAAGTCTGGTAAATGGTCTTATTTATCTTGATAATTACGATGAGGCATTAGAAAGTGTTGAAGATGTCCGAAGATCCTTATTAACGGCACTCATCGACCGTAAAATCAATAAATACTTTACAGCAATGGATGCCATTGTTCGAAAAATAGAAAAAGACAAGTATTTTGTAGTAATGAAGAGAAAATCATTTGTTAACTTAGTCGAAAATAAGTTTGATATTTTAGAAGATGTAAAAACGGTTAACATAGGGAATGAAATGTCGCTTACTTTAAGTATTGGATTTGGATTAGATACTCCTTCTTTTACTCAGGATGCAACGTATGCCAGAAATGCAATTGATTTAGCTTTGGGAAGAGGTGGAGATCAGGCAGTTGTTAAATCTCCAGACCGTATTACTTATTATGGTGGCAAGAGTCAGCAAATAGAGAAAAGCACAAGAGTAAAGGCACGTGTAAAAGCACATGCATTAAAAGAAATCATTGAATCAAAGGATCAAATTGTTGTTATGGGACATACCATTTCAGACGTAGATACTTTTGGAGCAGCAATCGGTATTTATCGTGCAGCTTCCCTATTTGGAAAGAAGTGTCATATCGTAATAAATGAGGTTACCACTGCGATACGTCCAATGATTGAGGGATTTATTGATAATCCTGATTATGAACCAGATTTATTTGTTACAAATAATGAAGCAATTCAGATTGTTGATCATAATACTGCACTTGTTGTAGTAGATACAAATCGTCCGGGATTTACAGAGTGTCCGGAACTTTTAACTATGTGTAAAAGCATTGTAGTACTTGATCACCACCGTCAGGGAATAGAGAAGATAGAAAATGCAACATTATCTTATATTGAACCTTATGCATCCAGCGCTTGTGAAATGGTAGCTGAAATTTTACAGTACATTAGTGATAATATTAAGATAAGGAATTTGGAATCAGATTGTTTATTTGCTGGAATTATGATAGATACAAATAATTTTATGGCTAAAACTGGCGTTCGAACTTTTGAGGCAGCTGCATTTTTGAGAAGGAATGGCGCTGATGTAACGCGAGTTAGAAAATTATTTAGAAATGATATTGTTAATTATAAAGCAAGAGCAGAAGCGGTTCGTAATGCAGAGTTATTTAAAGATGCATATGCCATCTCTGTTTGTCCTGTAGAACATGTAGAAAGTCCTACCGTTGTTGGGGCACAGGCAGCAAATGAGCTACTTAATATAAATTCTGTTAAGGCATCCTTTATACTTACTAATTATCAAGGCAAAGTATATATTAGCGCTCGTTCCATAGATGAAGTAAATGTACAGGTTATCATGGAGAAATTTGGTGGTGGTGGCCATTTAAATATTGCTGGTGCACAAATAGAGAACCATACGGTGGAGGAAGCCGTAGTTATGCTAAAAGATGTAATAGAAAAGATGTTAAATGAAGGAGACTTATAATGAAAATTATATTATTACAGGATGTTAAAACATTAGGAAAAAAAGATGAAATAGTCGAAGTAAACGAAGGATATGCAAGAAACTTTATAATACCCAAAAAATTGGGGATAGAGGCAACGAATAAAAATCTCAATGATATCAAATTGAAAAAAGAAAATGAAAAAAAATTAGCAGCTGAGAAGTTGGAAGAAGCAAAAGAATTTGCTAAAGTTGTTGAATCTAAAACTGTAATTGTTAAAATTAAAACTGGAGAAGGCGGAAAAACATTTGGATCCGTTTCGAGTAAAGAAATTGCAGCAGAAGCCTTAGTACAACATGGATTTGAAATTGATAAAAAGAAAATTGTACTTCCGGAGCCATTAAAATCAATTGGAACATTTAAGGTGATTGTAAAATTACATTCTCAAGTATCAGCAGAGCTTACTGTTAAAGTACAGGAGGGTTAATCCATATGGATGAAGCACTGATCAAGCGAATACCACCGCATAGTATAGAAGCTGAACAGTCGGTGATAGGATCCATGCTGATGGATAAAGAAGCTATTGTAGTAGCTTGTGATCATATTACAGCAGATGATTTCTATGGAAGGCAGTATGGTATCTTATTTGAAGCAATGGTTGAGCTTTATAATGAAGGCAGACCAGTTGATTTAGTAACATTACAGGATCGATTAAAGGAAAAGGGTGCACCAGCGGAGGTGTGCAGTCTTGAATTTATTAGAGATTTAGTAGCAGCGGTACCTACATCTGCCAATATCAAACATTATGCAACTATTGTCGAAGAAAAAGCACTGTTAAGAAAATTAATTAAAATAAATGAAGAAATTGCAAATTCCTGTTATATTGGAAAGGAAAATACAGAATCTATCTTAGCGGATACGGAGAAAAAAATATTTGACTTGATTCAAAGACAAGGTTCCGAAGAATTTGTGCCAATCAGTCAGATTGTAATGAATTCCCTTGATAGTATTCAACAGGCTTCTAAAAATAAGGGCTCTGTTACGGGAATTCCTACAGGATTTGTGGATCTTGATTATATGACAGCGGGTATGCAGCCATCTGACTTAATATTAATAGCAGCAAGACCATCTATGGGTAAAACGGCCTTTGTTTTAAATATTGCGGAATATGCAGCTTTTAGAAAGGACTATACCACAGCTATTTTTAGTTTGGAAATGTCCAAGGAACAATTGGTAAACCGTCTATTAGCGATGGAATCCAAAGTAAATTCACAAGCATTAAGAACTGGTAATATGTCAGATTCTGACTGGGATAAAATTGTTGAGAGTGCGGGTGTCGTTGGGAGATCCAAACTGATTATAGATGATACACCAGGTATTAGTATTTCTCAATTAAGATCAAAATGTAGAAAATATAAGTTAGAACATGGACTAGACATGATTATTATCGATTATTTACAATTGATGAGTGGAAGTGGAAAATCGGATTCTAGGCAGCAGGAAATATCTGATATTTCGCGTTCTTTAAAATCAATTGCAAGAGAGCTTAAGGTTCCTGTAATAGCATTATCACAGCTTTCTAGAGCGGTTGAACAAAGACCTGATCATCGCCCAATGCTTTCGGATTTGAGAGAATCAGGAGCCATCGAGCAGGATGCCGATGTTGTAATGTTTATTTATCGTGATGACTATTACAATAAGGACACGGAAAAGAAGGGAATTGCAGAAATTATTATTTCAAAACAAAGAAATGGCTCTATCGGTACAGTAGATTTAGTATGGCTTTCCGATTATACGAAATTTGCAAATATGGAGAGGGATCGAAAATAGTGAGAAATGAAAGAAGCATCCAATGATTGGATGCTTCCTGTTTTATTCTGCTTCGATTGAATTTGTTGGACAGCAGCTTTCACATGCTCCACAGTCTATACATGTAGCAGCATCGATTTCGAATTTACCATCTCCTTGAGAAATAGCTCCTACTGGACATTCACCAGCGCAAGCACCACAACTTACACAACCATCATTAATAATATGTGCCATTTGATAATCTCCTTTCTGTTAAATAAGTACGGTGATATTACCATACTTCATATGTCTCTACAATTCCCTATTTTAATATAAAAAATATAATTATACAAGGGATATTATAGATTTAATTCTGCTCTTCGTTTGCGAATTCCTTCAAGAATCACTTGTTTTTTTCCTATTACTTTATCTTTCTCCATTGCAGGGATTCCCTTAAGTGGATAATCCATTCCAAGACTTTTATATTTTACTTCACCCATCGTGTGATAAGGAAGTACATCCAACGCCTTCAAGGTTTTCAGATTACCTATAAAGTAACCTAAATCGAATAAATACTTGTCATCATCAGTAATACCAGGAACGACTACATGACGAATCCAGATTGGAATATTATTTTCTGACAAAAAATTTGCAAAAGCAAGTATTTGTGTATTTTCCTGACTTGTAAGTGATTTATGTTTAACAGGATCGATGTGCTTGATATCTAACATAACTAAATCAGTTACTGCAAGTAAACGTCTTGTTTTTGCCACATTTTCAGGATTGTTTTCATTAAACATGATTCCAGAAGTATCCAGACAGGTATTTATTTTGCGCTGGTGGCATTCTTCAAATAATTCAATTAAAAAATCTATTTGTACCATTGGCTCTCCACCAGTTGCAGTGATGCCGCCACCTCTATAAAATCCCTTGTTACGTTCATATGCGTCAATTATTTCAGAAACTTCCATTTCAGTGCCAGTCCCAATCTTCCAGGTATCTGGATTGTGACAATACTGACATCTCATAGGGCAACCTTGGAAGAACACTACAAATCGCACGCCGGGTCCATCTACGGTACCAAAACTTTCTAAAGAATGAATATGACCTTTCATATTATAAACCTCTTAATTCTATTATTTTTAAACATTATTAGTATACCACATTTTAGACGAAAACTCTATCAAAGCTGGATTTCTATGAAATAAAAAAGGCTGCCTTGCAGCAGCCCTTTAAAAACATATTAGATTGTTTCATGGAATGTACGAGTAATAACGTCATTCTGTTGTTCTGGTGTTAATTTTACAAAATTAACTGCATATCCTGAAACACGAATTGTTAACTGAGGATAATTCTCTGGATGAGCCTGTGCATCTAATAATGTTTCTCTGTTAAGAACATTAACATTAAGATGATGACCACCTTTTACTGAATATCCGTCTAATAAAGCTACTAAGTTATCTACCTGAGCTGCATTTACTGCCATAATCTAATCCTCCTTATATGATTTATCTAAAATCATCGAGACCCTGCTCGAGTGTTGGAACACTACAAGCTAATGGGGTTCTAGAACAATCTGTACATCCTAGGGTCTCAACGTTCTTCATACCATCGGTTTTGTCTGAAACATCCAAATTAACATGCCCTGTGCCATTCGTCATCTGGGAGTCTAACATGGAAACAATATCTTCTATCATTTGTTTTTCGTCCATACACATCACCTCGGTTTCATTTATAATTATTTATTCAAGTCTAATTCAATATCTCCAGCAAATACTTGATCTTCTTTACCAAGAGCTCCAGGAATAATTGTAAATGTATTTGAAATACCATCCTGAGCATCGTTGAATGGAAGCTTAGCAACTGATGATAAAGAAGCTACAGCACCGTGAGTATCACGTCCGTGCATTGGGTTAGCACCTGGTGCAAAAGGTTGTCCTTTTTTACGTCCATCAGGAGTATTACCTGTTGCTTTACCATAAGTTACATTTGAAGTAATTGTTAATACTGACATTGTTGGGAAGCCATCTCTGTAAGTATGATGTCTTCTGATCATAGTCATAAACTTAGATACTAAGTCATGAGCAATTACATCGGCCTTATCATCATCGTTACCATATTTAGGGAATTCTCCAGTTGTCTTAAAGTCTACGATAATACCATCTTCATCTCTGATTACTTCAACTTTACCATATTTAATTGCTGATAAAGAGTCAGTTACTACAGAAAGTCCAGCAATACCAGTTGCGAAGTAACGAAGAACGTCTCTGTCATGTAAAGCCATCTGAGCTCTTTCGTAGCAATATTTGTCATGCATGTAATGGATAACATTTAATGTGTTTACATAAACATCTGCTAACCATTCCATCATATCTTCAAATTTAGCTATTACATCATTATATTCAAGCACATCGCCGACAACAGGACGATATTTTGGTCCAACTTGTTTCTTGGATACTTCATCAACACCACCGTTTAATGCATATAACATACATTTAGCAAGGTTTGCACGAGCTCCAAAAAATTGCATTTGTTTTCCAATTACCATGGAAGATACACAACAAGCGATTCCGTAATCATCACCATGTGTTACTCTCATTAATTCATCATTTTCATATTGAACGGATGAAGTAGTAATAGAAATTTTAGCACAATATTTTTTAAATCCTTCTGGTAATCTAGGAGACCATAGAACAGTTAAGTTAGGTTCTGGAGCTGCTCCTAGGTTTTCTAATGTGTGTAAATAACGGAATGACATTTTTGAAACCATATGACGACCGTCAACACCAACACCACCGATTGATTCAGTAACCCATACAGGATCACCAGCAAAAATCTGATTGTATTCTGGTGTACGTGCAAATTTGATACATCTTAATTTCATAATGAAATGATCAATAAATTCCTGAATCTGATCTTCTGTAAATGTACCATTCTTTAAATCTCTTTCTGCATAACAATCAATAAATGTTGATGTACGTCCAAGAGACATAGCAGCACCATTCTGCTCTTTTACTGCTGACAGATATCCGAAATAAGTAGCTTGAATAGCTTCCTGAACGTTTGCAGCAGGTTTAGAAATATCGCATCCGTAAGCAGCAGCCATTTCCTTCATCATTTTAAGAGCTATGATTTGTTCTGAAATTTCTTCACGAAGACGAATCACTTCATCCGTCATAACTCGTCCAGTAGAATCTTTTTGAGCATTTTTATCTTCAATTAATCTGTCAATACCATATAAAGCGATACGTCTGTAATCGCCAATGATACGTCCACGTCCGTAAGCATCAGGAAGACCTGTAATTACATGGGAAGAGCGGCAAGCTTTCATATCGCTGTTGTATGCATCAAAACATCCAGCATTATGAGTTTTTCTGTGATTTGAGAAAAATTCACTTATTTCTGGATCAACTTCATATCCATTATCTGAACATGCTTTTTCTGCCATACGGATACCACCATAAGGCTGCATAGAACGTTTGAAAGGTGCGTCTGTCTGGAAACCAACGATTGTTTCTTTTGTCTTATCTAAGTAGCCAGGACCATGTGAGGTAATTGTAGAAACAACTTTTGTGTCCATATCAAGAACACCACCTGCTTCTCTTTCCTTCTTTGTCAAGTCCATTACTTGTGCCCATAAATCTTTTGTGTTTTGTGTAGGTCCAGCTAAGAATGACTCATCGCCATCATACTGGGTATAGTTCTTTTGAATGAAATCACGAACATTAACTTCGTTTTCCCATTTTCCACCTACAAAATCTTTCCATTCTGGTTTCATTTTTGAATAGCCTCCTATCATATTTTTAAAATTGTTAACAGGGCATATAATGCCATAATTACAAATATATACTTTGTTAAACCTACAAATCTATTATATGTTAATCATTTCACATAGTCAAGCAACGGGGTGTACTTTTTTAGATACAAAATGCTGTCAATTTATGCTTTTAGAAAGAAGATTTTAGAGAATTATTATTATATGTAATTAACAAGATTTCTACAATTGGGAAATAATGTATTCATATTTGGATTTTTGTAGTACAGTTACAATAATATAGATAGATGATATATGTTTCATATACATAATTATAACTATATAATAGCTAGGAGAATCATTAAATGGGAATATTGCTCTTTTTTTCATCGTTTTTCAATAAAGATTTGGAATAATTTAACAAAAAACAATTTTAATTTTAAAAATTATATTATATAATAAAAAAGATAGGGAAAAAATACAGAAGGACTGATAGGATATCATGAAAAACATTGCCGTAATTTCGTCAGGTATTATTGTAAATCACGCCAGCAGGATGATTACAGGAATCAAAAAATGCATTAATGAACAGGATGCGAATGCATTTGTTTTTACTTGTTCAAGGAGATATGAGAAAAATATGGAGCATGATATAGGGGAGTATAACATCTATACGCTCCCTGATTTTGAGCAATTTGACGGGGTTATCTTGATCAATAGTACGGTTGGTTCAGATGAAGTATTGGAAACACTTGCAACAAAAATAGAAAAGGCGCACATTCCAGCGGTTGGAATCGAACGAAAAGATTCCAATATGTTCAATGTGTATATTAATAATAAATTAGCAATGAAAGAAATCGTATCCCATTTTGTGAAGGTGCATGGATTTACACGTTTAAACTATATATCTGGCCCACTAAGTAATGAAGAGGCAGTTGACCGCTTGGAAGCTTATTTGGAGGTATTATGTGAGAATGATATTCCCATTGAGCAGGAACGCATTTACTACAAGGGTACTTTTTTGAAAAATAGTGGAATGGAAGCAACCGAATACTTCTTAAATTCGAAACTTCCGCTTCCACAGGCGATTATATCCGCTAATGATGTGATGATACTCGGGGCATGCGAAGTATTAACGAACCATGGAATAAGAGTACCAGAAGATATTGCGTTATCTGGTTTTGATGATGATTTTGACGCTAAATGTCATGTTCCAGCGATTACTTCTGTTGCACGAAGGCAGGAAGAGGTTGGATATACTGCATGTAAGAAACTTTTAAGCGGAATGACGGAAGAGAATAGGGGTAAATGTCTGGAGGTCAAGACCGAAGCGATTTTTAGGGAAAGTTGTGGTTGTAATAATAATACACAACTTGATAATGTCGGATTTCGCAAAATGCATTTTGAGCAGAAAAAAAACGATGAGAAATATGTAGATATTACAAAGAGTATGTCTGTGGATTTAACAAGTGTTGAATCATTTGAACAGTTAAAGAAGTATTTGAGGCAATATATTCCAAAGATGGAGTGCGAGGAAATGTATTTTTTCTTATGTGATGATTTTTCTAATGAAGACGATAAATTGAATTTATATAAGGAGAGTACAAAAACAGAAGATTATTTAAGAGAAGGGTATGGTGACACAACAAAACTTTTAGTCGGTTTTGATGGTGATTGCTATAGGGAGGATGAAGATATTGATTTTGCAGGGCTACTTCAATTAATAAAGGATTCTAAGAAGAAACATCTTCTTTATACAGTATCACCAATCCATTTTCGTGATCGATGTTTCGGATATTGTGTAATTGGAAATGATACATTTTCAACGGAAAATCATATGTTCTATACATGGCTGATGAATATAGGAAATGCCATTGAAACCATTAGAAAGCAAATGCTTATGCGTACAATGATTAGCAAATTAGATTTAGTATGGAGTTATGATGCATTAACAGGCGTATATAATCGCTCTGGATTTCGTAAATATGGAAGAAAGGTTTGGGAAGAGGCAGAAGCCCAAAATAGCAATGTAATGATATTGTTTATGGACTTAGATGGATTGAAGATAGTAAATGATACATATGGACACGAGGAAGGTGACCGATTCATTAAGACATTTGCCATGATTCTCAAAGAAAATAAACATCCTTATGACGCAATTATGCGTTATGGTGGGGATGAATTTGTTATTATTGCAATTTGTGCAGATGAGAAATATGCGAAAGACTATATTGATATGTTTATTAAAGAAATGAATATATTTAACAGTACTTCAAATTGGAAATATAAACTGGGGGCTAGTATAGGATACTATATTGCAAATCCAAATGCAGGTGAGATTCTGGAAGAGGCAATAGAGGAGGCTGATCGCAGGATGTATGAAAACAAGAAAAGAAAAAAAGAAATAAGAGGGATGTAATTTTAGTAACGGTTTTGTATATAATAAGTTTGTTGAAAAGAATCTTGTAACGTATTATAATAGGAGCGTGTTAAAAAAAGAGATAGGAGATAAAAAAATGGCAGGAATAACGAAAGAAACCACAATTGGTGATATTTTAAAAATTAAACCTGAAGCAGCACCGGTTTTAATGGAAATTGGAATGCATTGCTTAGGATGTCCATCCGCTCAGGGAGAGACTATTGAAGAAGCAGCTATGGTTCATGGAGTAGATGCTGATGAATTAGTTAAAAAAATGAACGAAATATAGTAACAAACCTATTAAAAAGGCACCACAGATATTACAGTCTGTGGTGCCTTTTTGGCTACTATACTATATTTGAGTTAAACTTTGTAAAGCAGATTTTTTTATAATCGTATTTGCATGTTCTTCTAAATATGCTTCAATTGCGTCGGAATACTTTTCTGTCCTGGCATATTCTGAAATAATATTACATACTTTATTAAATTCTTCGGGAGAATGGTTCGATTTTCTAAGAACCAAATAAAATTTATTATCTGTATTATGTCGATAAAGAGTATTTTCGCCCATATAATAATCTTTTAAAACGTGAGCTAATCGAATACAGTCATCGAGGTTTGAAAAACTATAGAGCTTTGTTAAATCAACTGGAACAGTAAGTTCTATTTCATTTTCAGAAGAATTATTTTCAAGTCCTTTTTTTGTTTTTTCAGAAGATGATAATTTCTCTTTTTCACTTCTGATTTTCTTAAATAAATCCAATACGTCATCGGCACCCTGCGAAATGGTATTCACAACATCTTCAACATCATTGACGGATTCATTGTCGTGCACAGAGGGTGCAAATTTTGAAAATCTTGTATCAAGCTCCTCTGGATCCTCTACCTTTGTAATAATTAGTACGATGCAATCTCCAGAAAGTGGAATTGCTTCAATCATTAAAGGGATGTCTTCTGCTTCAAATCCAAATTCAAAGGAAGCCTGCTGCATCATATCTCTAAAAAGATTTTTCGCTTTTTCTGTACCATAAGCAAGCTCGCTGATTTTGAGTTCGCGATCAGCAAGATCGGCTTTTGTCAGAGTGCATCGAATTTGGTGGTCATTAACTTTTTCAATTTTCATATAATCACATCCTTTACATTACATGAAACAAATAATAGATACAGTTATAAACAGTACAATCTTTTATGAGTATAGAAAGTATATACTTTCTCACTACCTAAGTCAATAGGGCATAAAAAGCTTTCATAAAATTTAAAAAAATTTAACAAATAGCTTGTAATTAATTGGAAATACCTATATAATACCTTTAAGAGATGCCTCTGGACAATCTTGATGCGGACAGGAGGCAGATGTTTACCACATTAATTCATTAAATTCGTTACTATTAAAGCAAATCTATAACGAAACAAACGCAATATGCGTCTTATTTCCTTAACTGGAAATGTCATCGGGTAATTACCCATCAGATTTATTCCAATTTTTTTCACACTTACAATCCATTATTTTTTGCATCTGTCCATTCATCTCTTATCTTTAGTATCGACAATAATAAATAGTATTATTTTAAATTCTTTTCAAAATTAATTCTATCTGCAAAATATATCACGAACCTCTTTTAGGAATCTGCAGATAAGAAAGGAGGATTATGCTCCATGAATGAAAAGAAGCAGGTGCAGCTTACGTTATTTCTGGAACTAGAAAGCCACATAAGAAACGGTATTCCTTTATTTTTATCAGATGTGGAGTCAAATCCATATGAAATAGTAGATGCTGTTTTTTTAAAAGAAGATTGTATCTATATGGCTGACTATGTAAGAGATGACGATGGTATGCTTTTGCAAGTACGGTATGATCGGATTAAAGCCATATAATTAATTGCCTCCGTGCCAACAAGGGTTAATTTCGAGTAGAACTGTCAGATGCGCCCCTCTTGCTAATACAGTAACTTGTAAATAAGGGAAAATGATTCGGGTGGTTGAATCGTTGGCACAATTTTTTATTTTTAATGACTTGATAATGGTTATTTGCTATAATAGATTTCGATTGGAGGAAATACTCATGAAGAAATCAAAAAAAGTACAAAGAAGAATAATTCAAAAACTATTACCAGTTATTGTGGCGATTGTATTAATTATTATAATTATTATTTTTAGCCTTTCCACCGGACTTATACAAAAATATTCTTATAGCTCGGAACAAGCAGATTTATATGATTATTTAGGTTTAACGTCTGAAAATGAAGTGGCTATGATTTTAGATAATGATTACTCAGATTCCAAAGCTATTATTCAGGATGGTCTTTATTACATAGATTATTCCCTTGTCACGAATTTATTTAATAGTAATTTTTATTTTGATGAGAATGAGAATCTTCTATTATATAGTACGGGAACAGAAACAATACGTGCAGATGAATCGGGAAAAGATTTTATTAGTTATAATGATTCTGTATACATTTCTTTAGATTATGTAAAAAAGTATACAAATCTGGAATATAAAACCTATACAGACCCTAATCGTATGGAGATTAAATATCAGTGGGGAACTGTGAATAAGGCAACTGTTTCTAAAGATACGGAGTTGCGAGTGTTGGGTGGTATTAAGAGTGCTGTAATTACTAAAATTTTGAAAGGTGATACAGTAGAAATTATTGAACCGATGGAAGATTGGAGTGAAATAAAAACTTCAGATGGATATTTGGGATATGTAGAAAATAAGAAGCTAAATAATTATAGAGAAGAACAAGAAACTCCTATTACAGAGGTAGAGGAGCTGTCAATTAAAAGTCAGACGAAAGATTATAAAATCTGTTTAGGATGGCATCAGGTGACTGGTGAAGCTGCGAATGAGACATTGAGTGATATCGTTGCAAATACAAAAGGGCTAAATGTAATTTCACCAACATGGTTTTCACTAAGTGATAATGAAGGAAATTTCACCAGCATTTCAAGTATGTCCTATGTAGAGCAGGCACATGGGATGGGATTAGAAGTGTGGGGATTAGTTGATAATTTCAGTGCTGAGGTGAATTCGTACGATGTTTTATCTTACACATCGAAAAGACAGAATTTGATATCTCAGCTTATCAATAAGTCAGTCGAATTAGGTCTAGATGGAATCAATGTAGATTTTGAAAATTTGACGACAGAGACGGGAACACATTTTGCACAATTTATTAGAGAATTATCGATTGAGTGTAGAAAACAGGGAATCGTGTTATCGGTTGATAATTATGTGCCAAAGGAATACACATCTCATTATTATAGGGACGTGCAGGGGAAATTTGCTGACTATGTAATCATTATGGGATATGATGAACATTATGCGGGGTCAGAAGAAAGCGGGTCGGTAGCTTCTGTAGATTTTGTAAGAGAAGGAATTGAGAAAACAATAGAAGAGGTTCCTGCAAATAAAGTAATAAACGGGATTCCATTCTATACGAGAGTTTGGACTGAAACACCAAAAACACAAGAGGATATACAGGCTGAGGGCGATGCTTTATCAGGTAATTTAGTAAATGTGACAAGTGAAGCAGTAGGCATGAGTGCAGCAGAAAGTATGTTGGAGCAAAATGGTGTTACCGCTACGTGGGATGATGCGACTGCTCAAAATTATGGAGAATTTGAAAAGGATGGTTCTATCATCAAGGTTTGGTTGGAAGATGAAGCATCCATAGATGTTAAAATGCAGCTCATGCAGAAGAATCATTTGGCAGGGGTTGCGTGCTGGAAACTAGGATTTGAAAAAGCTTCCGTATGGGATGTAATTCAAAAATATCTTCAATAAATAGTATAAAATATAAATGCAGGCAAATAAGCCTGCATTTTCTTTCATTCTATTCATAAAATGTATAAATACAATAGTTATGGAAAAGAAAATGAAAATAAAAATAAAAAAATTTGAAATTATGCTCGGAGTTTGTATTCTAATATTGGTTGCACTTGCAACTACGCAAGGAATTAAAATGGCGCAGACAATTAGGATGACGAAAGAAAAAAAGACAGTTGTAATCGATGCAGGACATGGAGGGGTAGATCCAGGTAAGATAGGGGTAAACCAAGCTTTAGAAAAAGATATTAATTTAGAAATTGCAAAAAGAGTACAAATGTACCTGGAACAGAATGACATTCATGTAATCATGACCAGAGATTCTGACGATGCATTGTATGATGCAGATTCAAAAAATAAAAAAGTACAGGATTTAAAGAGAAGGATGGATATTATTGAAGGATCAGGAGCGGAATTCACAATCAGTATTCACCAAAATAGTTATCATGACGAAGGCTGTAAGGGTGCACAGGTATTTTATCATGGAAAATCTGTCCATGGAAAAGAATTGGCAGAATGTCTTCAGTCACAATTGATTGCAGGGGTTGATCCAGATAACAACAGGGTTGCAAAAGCGAATAACTCTTACTATCTTCTGAAAGAAACTGGTATCCCCACAGCAATTGTTGAATGTGGTTTTTTATCAAATTGGGAGGAGTCTGCATTACTAATTGAGGAGGATTATCAGGATAAATTAGCATGGAATATTGCAATGGGAATCATAAAGTGCTTAAATCTTAAGAAGGAATAAAGAAAACCCAATATTTGTTCGTTGTTGGGTATTTGAAAGAAATAAAAAGTGTGATATACTTTTTTAGAGTTAATTTTTACAATAAGATGTTTTTTTCAGAAACATTGATAATATTTAAAATAGGAAGTACTATGATAAATACAAAATTATACAAAATAAATAATGATGAATCTGACATAATGGTAATGAAAGAGGCGGGGGAGATTATCAAACAGGGTGGTCTTGTTGCGTTTCCAACAGAAACAGTGTATGGATTAGGCGGAGATGCACTTAATAAAGATGCTTCAGGAAAAATTTATAAGGCCAAAGGAAGACCTTCTGATAATCCATTAATTGTTCACATTGCAAGTATGCAGGATCTTACTCGTATTGTTAGTAAGATTCCTGAGAGTGCATATCAGTTGGCGGAGGCATTTTGGCCGGGTCCACTTACCATGATATTTGAAAAATCTAATATGGTTCCTTATGAAACAACAGGGGGTCTTGATACAGTAGCTGTTCGTATGCCAAATCATCAGGGAGCACTTGAATTTATCAGAGCTGCAGGAGGCTACGTTGCAGCGCCTAGTGCGAATACTTCTGGTAGACCAAGTCCTACCACAGCCAAGCATGTTATGGATGATATGAATGGAAAAATTGATATGGTTTTAGATGGAGGGGCAGTTGGGATTGGTGTAGAATCAACAATTGTGGATTTGACAGGCGGGTGTCCAACGATCTTAAGACCAGGTTATATTAATCAAGGAATGTTAGAAGAAGTACTTGGAAGGGTTGAGATTGATAAAGCAATCCTTGGGGAACTGGCAGATGGGACAAAACCGAAAGCACCTGGTATGAAATATAAGCATTATGCACCCAAAGGGGAATTATATCTGGTGGAAGGTGAATTAGAGTGTGTTATTAAATGTATCAATGACTTAACAAGCAAAAATCAAGAATTGGGTAAAAAAGTCGGAGTCATTGCAACAGATGAAACATCTGCGAGGTATCAATGTAAGATTGTAAAAAGCATAGGATCCAGATCAGAGGAAGAGACAATAGCCAGACATTTGTATAGTATATTGAGGGAATTTGACGATATGGGTGTTTCTATCATTTATTCAGAAGAATTTAATACACCAAAGCTTGGACAAGCTGTTATGAATCGGTTACTTAAGGCAGCAGGTCATAAAATTATACGTTCTCATTGATTCATTGCTCAGCATGAAGCTTTATGTCTGGAAGAGTGAGAAAAAATAAAATATAAAATAAATTGGATACAGAAAGGAGTCTGGGATGATAGCAATAGGTAGCGATCATGGAGGATTTGAATTAAAAGAATTTGTAATTACGCATTTAAAAGAAAAGGGTTTGGAAGTAAAAGATATAGGATGCTTTGATAAGAAATCATGTGATTACCCAGTTTTTGGACGTGCAGTTGCCAAAGAAGTCTCAAATGGAAATTGTGAAAAGGGAATTGTAATTTGCACGACTGGTATCGGGATATCAATGGTAGCCAACAAAGTAAAGGGAGTTAGATGTGCGCTTTGTACAAATGGATTAATGGCGAAAATGACAAGGCTTCATAATGATGCGAATGTTTTAGCACTTGGAGCAAATATGGTTGGTCCTGGGCTTGCAATAGATATCGTAGATATTTTCTTGGAAACACCATTTTCTGAGGAAGAAAAGCATATTAGAAGAGTTCAAATGTTAGATGAAGGATTATAATAAAGAGTAAATAACTCATGATAAGGAGAATAAAAGAATGGCAAAAGTAGTTATTATGGATCACCCACTGATTCAACATAAGATTGGATATATAAGAAGGACTGATACGGGAACAAAAGATTTTAGACAAACAATTGGTGAAATTGCTATGCTGATTTGCTATGAAGCTACAAGAGAGCTTCCTTTGAAAGATGTAGAAATTGATACACCGATCTGTAAAGCTACGGTAAAAGAATTGAAAGGAAAGAAATTAGCAATTATTCCTATTTTACGTGCAGGACTTGGTATGGTAGATGGGATGTTAACAATGATTCCAGCAGCGAAGGTTGGACACATTGGATTATATAGAGATCCAGTTACTATTAAGCCAGTGGAATACTATTGCAAACTTCCAGAAGATTGTGCACAAAGAGAAGTTTTTGTTGTTGATCCTATGCTTGCAACTGGTGGATCGTCTGTAGCAGCTATTCAAATGTTAAAAGAGAGAGGATGCAAAAACATTCACTTTATGTGCATCATTGCAGCTCCAGAAGGAGTTAAAGCGATGCAGGAAGCACATCCTGATGTAGATATGTATATTGGAGCCGTTGATGAAAAATTAAATGATCATAGTTATATTGTTCCTGGTCTTGGGGATGCAGGGGATAGGATATTCGGCACAAAATAAGGATTGAGGGGGATTTATATGAACGATAAAAGAAAAGATTACATTTCCTGGGATGAGTATTTTATGGGAGTTGCAATGTTATCTGGTATGCGCTCAAAGGACCCCAATACTCAAGTGGGAGCATGTATTGTAAGCCAAGATAATAAAATACTATCTATGGGATATAATGGATTTCCAAAGGGCTGTTCAGATGATGAATTTCCCTGGTGCAGGGAAGGAGATCCCCTTGAAAACAAATATTTTTATACAACTCACAGTGAATTAAATGCCATATTGAATTATCGTGGAGGAAGTTTAGAAGGAGCCAAAATTTATGTATCCTTATTTCCTTGTAATGAGTGTGCGAAAGCGATTATACAATCGGGTATCAAGACGATTGTATATGACAGTGATAAATATGCTGCAATCCCATCTACTTTGGCTTCAAAAAAGATGTTGGATTCTGCAGGAGTGACTTACTATCAATATCAACATACAAACAGAGAGATTAAATTTACGGTATGATTATGGGATTTCATGGGACAAGAGGTTTTTTAAGAAAAGCAATTACATTTTTATTAATTTTGACAATGATGTCACAAATTAAGTCGTTTCATGTATATGCAGAAACAACCTCAGATAAAATAAAGAAGGCAGAAGAAGAAAAAACAAATTCAGAAGAGAAACTTTCAGAAACCACAGGAAAACTTTCAGGTTTGAAAGACTCAAAACAGAAGCTACAATCCTATTTATCAGATTTAAATACGAATCTAGAGGAAGTAAGCAATAAGTTAGAGGAACTTGAAAAAAAATCACTTGAAAAAAAGGCTGAAATAGAAAATACTACCGAAGAATTAAATCAAGCGATTCAAGAACAAAATGAACAATATGAGTTTATGAAAAAGAGAATTAAATTTGTATACGAAAAAGGAAAAGAGACGTATTCAGATTTGTTTTTCAGTACCTCTAACTTTGGTGATTTTTTAAATCGGGCAGAATATATTTCCAAAGTTAATGACTATGATCAAAAAATGTTACAAAAAATGAAAGATTTAAAGGAAGAAACAGAGCTTAAAAAAGAGGAACTTGAAGCAGAACAAAAGGAACTTGAAAAACTGCAGGAGGATGCTGCTAGCGAACAGGAAAAAGTGAAAAGTCTTGTAAATGATACATCCCAAAATATATCTGGTTACTCGGGGCAGATTTCGGCAGCTGAGCAGGAGGCACTGATCTATGAGGCTTCTATTGCTACAAAAAATAATGAAATTACAATACTGAAAGCTCAACTGGAAAAAGAAAAAGAAATTGCCAGAAGAGCTGCCCTAATGAGAAAAAAGGACTTATCAGAGATTAATATCGATGTAAGTGATAGAGAACTTTTGGCTTGTTTGATTCAGTGTGAAGCGGATGGTGAACCTTGGGAGGGAAAAATTGCTGTTGGATCGGTTGTATTAAATCGAGCCAGAAGTGGAGTATATCCTGATACGATTGTTGGTGTTATTTATCAATCGGGACAATTTGCACCCGTTGCAAGTGGGCGTCTTGGTATGAGATTAGCTACTGGCGCAAACAGTACCTGTTTAAGCGCTGCGGATGAAGTATTAGCAGGATCAAATAATATAGGTGACTGCTTATTCTTCCGTACGATTATACCGGATCTTCAAGGTACCATTATTGGAAATCATATTTTCTACTAGCACTTGAAACATCCCAATTTTACAAATTATTGAGTATAGTCAAAGGAGCCACTATGGATAAACCAATTCTGTTTCGTAAACGCATTATTCCACAAGAGTGCATTCAATTGAAGGATGATGAAATATTATTTTATGATGAGAGCTTGATTGTTACAAAATGGGAGGCATTACGTAAAAAGAAAGACTTGGATCATGGATATTCGTGCTATTTTCTTAAACAAGGGTTCAAAGTGAGTAAATTCCTCTATGAAAACGGAAATCTGCTTTATTGGTACTGTGATATCATAAATTTTGAAAAAAAAGAGAACAAAAATGAATATATCTTCAAAGACTTATTGGCCGATGTGATTGTTTACCCAGATGGATTCGTAAAAGTAGTGGATTTAGGTGAATTTGAAGAAGCATTGGAATTGGAAACAATTACATTAGAAGAGGTGAAAGCGGCCCTTAAAAGCCTGGATAACCTTTTGAAAATAATTTATAGTGGAAGATTTGACGAACTGAAACAGGAAATAGAAAAGAGGGAGTAGCAGCGCTACTTCCTCTTCCTTGTTCTTAAATCACCCCATGTCTTGATTGGCAAGGGATTTCCACAGTCTTCTATCAGGATTTTTTCGAGAAAGGTAACGTCATGCCATTCTCCTAATTTAAACCCAGCATGAGGAAAAATGCCCAATTCTTGAAAACCATAATTTTTATGAAAAAAGATACTATTTGGATTTGGGGATGTTATGCAGGCATACATTCTATGAATTCCCATTTCTATTAAAGAATTTGACAAGGTATCATATAGTTGATGGCCAAGCCCTTTGCCGATGGAATCATTTGAAATATAAATGGACGTTTCGCAAATCCAGTCAAACGCGTTACGTTCTCTGAATTTATGAGCATAACAATAGCCAATGATATGATTATTTTTTTCCGCAACATAATAAGGATAACTTTTTTGGATATCTAATACTCTTTCTGTAAACACTTGCAGAGAGGGTACTTCATACTCAAATGTTACGGATGAATTTAAGATGAAAGGCTGATAGATGGAAAGAATTTCCTCGCAGTCTTTTATTTCTACCGGTCTTATTTTAATTGATTCTGACATTTGTATAATCTCCGTTCATGAAGTTGCCAAAATACTACGTCATTATACTGAAAAAGTCAAGTGATTATTATGGTTTGCTTATGACATTTTACTAGACATTATAGTAAGAAATGGTATAATGTATTTATTGTCAGATTAAAGGTGAAACCATTGAAATATAAGAATAATGTATATAAATCGCTTGCTTTCATTACACAATTTAGTATTAACATGTTAGTCCCTATTTTCATATGCACTTATTTGGGAATTTTCCTAGATAAGAAATTAGGGACTTCTTATATTGTCATAATACTTTTTTTTATGGGTGCAGCAGCAGGATTTCGAAATATTTTTATTATGGCGAAGAGTATTTATGATGATAAGGAATCGAAAAATGATAGAAAACATTAAGAAGAACAAAGTATTGTTTGAGTTGTTAGTTGGAATTGCTTTTTGGGGTGCGATGGTGCAGATCATTGGTTTGTTTCTTAAAGGTAATAAACCTTTTTTTTCAATTGGACTATGGAGTGGGATTGTAGTAGCTGTTTTTATGGCAATTCATATGTATGTTTCAATTAGTTCAGCACTTGAGTGTCAGGAAAAAGATGCAGTCGTAAAAGTAAGGAGCCGTTCCGTTATTCGTTATGTAGTTGTGGTTATTGTTTTGTTTTTTCTTTATGTTAGTAAGCTAGGCAATCCTCTCTCATATGTAGCAGGAGTGATGGGGCTTAAGGTAGCTGCTTATATGCAGCCCATAATACACAGATTAATAAAAAAATAAGGAGGTGAACCAATCTATATGAACAATGGTATTTTGTTATCCGGGGGTTCTGAAGTTGACTTTATGATTAAAGGGATTTTTTCCTATGAAATCTTTGGTCAGAAAGTCTGGATAACAACAACACACGTATGTATGTTAATTGTTATATTATCAATTATTGTATTTTCTATATTTGCAAACAGAGCAATAAAACACGCTACAGAAGTTCCGGGTACTTTTCAAAATATTGTGGAATTAATTGTGGAACTGCTTGATAAATTAGTGGAAAGTACAATGGGAAAAAATGCACCGAAATTTGCAAACTATATAAGCACTATCTTTATATTTATTTTGTTAAGTAATATTTCGGGCTTGTTTGGTCTTAGACCCCCAACAGCAGACTACGGTGTAACGTTGCCGCTGGGAATCATGACATTTGCTTTAATTCACTTTAATAAAATTAAGCATCAAAAAGTGATTGGGGTTTTAAAAGGTTTATGTGAGCCGTGGCCCATTTGGGCGCCCATCAATGTGATTGGAGATGTAGCAGTGCCGATTTCTTTGTCTTTGCGTTTATTTGCAAATATATTATCAGGAACCGTAATGATGGCACTTGTTTATACTCTTCTATCCAAAATAGCAATCGGATGGCCAGCAGTACTTCACGTATATTTTGATTTGTTCTCAGGAGCAATTCAAACCTATGTATTTTGTATGCTAACAATGACGTATGTATCAGATGCAATAGGTGATAATTAATTAAATTCAATTAACCATTAAGGAGGAATTTTTATGAATCAAGTAACAGGAGCAGAATTAATCAGAGCATGTTCAGCAATCGGTGCAGGTCTTGCAGTTATCGCAGGTATTGGACCTGGTATTGGACAGGGTATTGCAGCAGGTCATGCAGCAGCAGCAGTTGGTAAAAACCCAGGAGCAAAATCCGATATTACTTCCACCATGCTTTTAGGACAGGCTGTAGCAGAAACTACAGGTTTGTACGGTTTATTAATTGCAATGCTCTTATTATTCGTACAACCATTAGCATAATAAGATGCTTCCAAAATTAACTGAAAGGAGGCAGAGTCTTGGAAAGACTATTTGATCTTGATTTTCAATTGCTGCATGATGCGGCATTAACGTTAATTGCAGTTTTTGTATTATTTTTAGTAGCATCCAATAAATTATTTAATCCCATAAGAGAATTCTTAAAGAAACGTCAGGAAAGAATCCGAAACGACATTGAAACTGCAGAGAGGGATAAGACCCAGGCCCTTTCCTTTAAAGATGAATATGAGACAAAATTAAAGGATATTAATAAAGAAGCAGAAGAAATTCTCAGTGATGCTAGGAAAAAAGCTGTAATGAACCAAACTAAAATAGTTGATGAAGCAAAGGTAGAAGCAAATAGAATTATTGAACGTGCAAAGGTAGAAGCTGAGCTTGAAAAGAAAAAGGCAGTGGATGAAATGAAACAGGAGATGATTTCTATTGCGTCTTTAATGGCTGGAAAAGTTGTAGCAGCTTCTATTAATACAGAAATACAGAATACCTTAGTTGATGAAACATTGAAAGAAATGGGTGACAACACATGGCTAAGTTAATATCAAAAACATATGGGGAAGCTCTGTATGAGCTTGCAGTGGAAGAAAATAAAGTTGATGTGTTGTTAGAAGAAGCAAGTATGGTAAAAGAAATACTCATTGGCAATATTGAGTTAGAACAATTTATGAATCATCCACAGATAACGAAAGATGAAAAAGTAAATCTGATTCAAAATTCATTTAAAGGAAGAGTATTAGATGAATTAACCAGCTTTTTAACAATTATTGTTGAAAGAAGCCGTTTCAGTGAAGTAATAGAAATATTTGATTATTTTATTGATGCCATCAAAGAGCTTAAAAATATTGGAACAGCGTATGTAACGACGCCAATGGTTTTAGATGAGATACAAAAAGCCATTATCGTTGAGAAACTATTAAAAACCACAAAGTATGAAAAAATGGAAATGAATTATGCAATTGATGCTTCTTTAATTGGAGGAATGGTTGTACGAATTGGAGACCGGGTGGTAGATAGTAGTATTAAATCAAAATTAAGTGAATTAACTAGGGATTTGCAAAAAATCCAAATAAATTAGAAGGAAGGTGCCAGAACTCCATGAATTTAAGACCGGAAGAAATTAGTTCCGTAATCAAAGAACAAATTAAGAGATATTCTGCGCAGCTTGAAGTATCTGATGTTGGTACCGTAATTCAGGTAGCAGACGGGATTGCCCGTGTGCATGGTCTGGAAAATGCAATGCAGGGAGAGCTATTAGAATTTCCTGGAGAAGTATTTGGTATGGTATTAAATCTCGAAGAGGATAATGTAGGTGCAGTATTACTTGGTGATCAAAAGAACATTAACGAAGGAGATACCGTAAAGACGACTGGTCGTGTGGTAGAAGTTCCTGTAGGAGATGCAATGATTGGCCGTGTGGTAAATGCTTTAGGCCAGCCTATTGATGGAAAAGGTCCGATTCAAACAGACAAATATCGTCAGATTGAAAGAGTTGCATCAGGTGTTATTACAAGAAAATCAGTAGATACACCATTACAGACAGGTATTAAAGCGATTGATTCTATGGTTCCTATTGGTAGAGGTCAACGTGAATTAATCATTGGCGATAGACAGACAGGTAAAACTGCGATTGCAATTGATACCATCATTAATCAAAAAGGACAGGGTGTAAAATGTATTTATGTAGCAATTGGGCAGAAATCATCTACCGTAGCTACAATCGTTAAAACCTTAGAAGAGTACGGTGCTATGGCATATACAACAATAGTTGCAGCTACGGCTAGTGAACTCGCTCCTTTACAATACATTGCTCCTTATTCAGGATGCACAATTGGTGAAGAATGGATGGAAGCTGGACAAGATGTATTAGTAGTTTACGATGATTTAAGTAAACATGCTACCGCATATCGTACACTTTCCTTACTACTGAAACGTCCACCCGGACGTGAAGCATATCCTGGAGATGTATTTTATCTTCATTCAAGATTGCTTGAAAGAGCAGCACGTATGTCAGAAGAGTATGGTGGGGGTTCGTTAACCGCACTTCCTATTATTGAAACTCAGGCTGGCGATGTATCTGCATATATTCCTACCAATGTTATTTCTATCACAGATGGACAAATCTATCTGGAAACGGAAATGTTTAATTCTGGTTACAGACCAGCTGTAAATGCAGGACTTTCTGTATCCCGTGTAGGTGGTGCTGCACAGATTAAAGCTATGAAAAAAATAGCAGCTCCTATTCGTGTAGATTTAGCACAGTATAGAGAACTTGCATCTTTTGCACAATTTGGTTCAGAACTTGATGCTGATACAAAGGAGAAATTATCACAGGGTGGAAGAATTAAAGAAATTTTAAAACAGCCTCAGTATAATCCAATGCCAGTAGAATATCAGGTTATTATTATTTATGCAGCCACGAAGAAATATCTTTTGGATATTGCAGTTGAAGATGTGACAGAGTTTGAAAAAGGGTTTTTTGAATATCTGGATACAAAATATGCTGATGTTCCAAAGGCAATTAAAGAATCAAAGATCATATCGGATGAAACAGAAGCATCACTTGTAAATGCTTTGAAAGAATTCAAAGAACAATTTAAGAAATAGGGTAGGGTGATTGTCATGGCCTCAATGAGAGATATAAAAAGACGTAAAGTCAGTATACAGAGTACTCAACAGATTACGAAAGCCATGAAGCTTGTATCTACAGTTCGTTTACAAAGAGCGAAAAGCAGAGCGGAAAGATCCCGGGCATATTTTGACTGTATGTATCGCACTGTTTCATCAATGCTAGAGAAATCTGGAAACATCGACCATCCCTATTTAAAGGGAAGTTCATCTGAAAAGAAAGCAATCATTGTGGTAACCTCAAACCGAGGATTAGCAGGTGGTTTTAATTCCAATATTACCAAATTAATTACCAAAGGTGCTTTTAAAAAAGAAGATCTTTACATCTATGCAATTGGTAGTAAGGGAAGAGATACGCTAAGCAGAAATGGATATTCCATTAAGGAAGATGATTCGGAAATTGTTGAAGATCCAGTTTATTCAGATGCAGCAAAGGTATCAAAAAAAGTATTAGATTCCTTCGCAGCAGGTGAAATTGGTGAGATTTATATTGCCTATACAGCATTTAAAAATACAGTAGTTCATATCCCTACTTTGATGAAGCTTTTACCTGTGGAAACAGAGTCTCATGAGTCGACAGAAGTGGATAATACACCTATGAATTATGAGCCTGAGGAAGAAGAGGCTCTGGATTTGATTATCCCTAAATATGTAACAAGTATTATTTATGGTGCGTTAGTTGAGTCAGTTGCAAGTGAAAATGGCGCTAGAATGCAGGCAATGGATTCGGCAACAAGTAATGCGGAAGATATCATTAGCAAATTAGCACTGCAATATAATAGAGCACGTCAAAGCTCTATTACTCAAGAGTTAACAGAAATTATTGCCGGTGCAGAGGCGATATCTTAGAGGAAAAACAAGGATCTAGGAACGTATCTGAACTAGTAAAAACGGGTCAACAGGGCCCAAGTATAAAAAAAGGAGTGAAAAAGGAATGGCAGATAAGAACTTTGGTAAAATCACTCAGATTATCGGTGCTGTACTTGATATTAAGTTTTCTGAAGGGAAACTTCCAGAAATATATGAAGCAGTCAATGTTCCCAGAAAAAATGGGGAGGTTTTGGTTGTTGAAGTATCACAGCATTTGGGTGATGATACAGTTAGATGTATTGCCATGGGACCTACAGATGGACTGACAAGAGGAATGCAGGTAGAAGCTACCGGTGCTCCAATTACAGTGCCAGTAGGAGAAAATACATTAGGACGTATGTTTAATGTATTGGGAAATCCCATAGATAATAAACCAGCTCCTGATAATGTAGAATATTCTCCTATTCATAGAAAAGCACCTGCTTTTGATCAACAGTCTACCACAACAGAACTGTTGGAAACAGGAATTAAAGTTGTTGATTTACTTTGCCCTTATCAAAAAGGTGGTAAAATCGGACTTTTCGGAGGTGCAGGAGTAGGAAAAACTGTATTAATTCAGGAATTAATTCGTAATATTGCAACAGAACATGGTGGATATTCTGTATTTACTGGTGTTGGTGAAAGAACCCGAGAGGGGAATGATCTTTACTATGAAATGAAAGAATCTGGAGTTATTGATAAAACCACAATGGTTTTTGGTCAGATGAATGAACCACCCGGAGCCAGAATGAGAGTTGGTCTTACAGGATTAACAATGGCAGAATATTTCCGTGATAAAGGTGGAAAGGATGTACTTCTTTTTATCGATAATATTTTTCGTTTTACCCAGGCAGGATCAGAAGTATCGGCTTTGTTAGGTCGTATGCCATCAGCCGTTGGTTATCAGCCTACATTGCAGACAGAAATGGGTGCGTTACAGGAACGTATTACATCTACAAAAGATGGTTCTATCACATCCGTACAGGCAGTTTATGTACCAGCCGATGACTTAACAGATCCAGCTCCTGCTACAACATTTGCTCATTTGGATGCGACGACAGTTTTATCACGTTCCATCGTAGAGTTAGGTATTTATCCAGCTGTTGACCCATTGGAGTCTACTTCAAGAATCTTAGACCCTAGAATCGTAGGGGAGGAGCATTATAAAGTAGCAAGAGGAGTTCAGGAAATTTTACAGCGTTACACAGAATTACAGGATATTATAGCAATTCTTGGTATGGATGAGCTTTCAGAAGAAGATAAGCTAGTTGTATCCCGTGCAAGAAAAGTTCAAAGATTCCTTTCACAGCCATTTTTCGTAGCTGGACAGTTTACTGGCTTAGAGGGACGTTATGTACCTATCCAAGAAACAATTCAGGGATTTAAAGAAATTATAGAAGGAAAGCATGATGATATTCCAGAAAGTTATTTCTTAAATGCCGGAAACATTGATGATGTTTTAGCAAAGGTAAAATAGTATGGAGAATCTTTTCGATTTACAAATAATATGCCCAGATCGTATTTTTTACGAGGGTAAGGCATCTATGTTTGAGCTCAATACAACAGAAGGTGAAGTGGGAATTTATAAGAATCACGTTCCTATGACAATGATTATAGCACCCGGAGTTGCAACGATTACAGAGGCAGATGGTATCAAGAATGCTGCAATTCATGCTGGTTTTATCGAAATATTGCAAGATAAAATCACTGTACTTGCGGAAGTAGCCGAATGGCCTGAAGAAATTGATCTTGAACGTGCCAAAGAGGCAAAAGAACGTGCAGAGAATCTACTACAGAGCAGGAGCTCTGAAACAGATATCGCTAGAGCCCAAACAGCATTAAGTAGAGCAATTGCTAGAATTTATGTAAAGAAATAAAAGAAAGTGCGGATTCATTTCCGCACTTTTTTTATTTCATAAATTATTAGCCATTTATCGACGGATGCGGGTATTATGATATCGCAATTACGACAAGAGATGCATATGATAAAGCATAGAATATCTGTAGAAAGGAATAACTTATGGATTTTGAAAAATATATGGGAGATGATTTTCACCCAGCACCTTTTTTCATGACATATCCACTGCCATTATATTTTGCTGAAGAACGAAAAATGGCGAGGGAGGCCGAATATTTAAAATCATTATATCCGGTAGATGCAAGAAAAATACAGCAAATAGTAGAGAGTGCCATGGCAATTTTAGATTATGAGGAGAGTATGATTTATGATGACTATCCTGATAAAATTATGCTTCGTAAGATTATGAGTACAATTTATGTGCAAATATCAGATATGCAAGATGCGGACAAGAAAAAAGATTTAGTTGATATCCTTGTGATCGAGGACCTAATTAGAAAAAGAGAAAAACATAATAGAAAAAATAATAAAATCTAGTTGTGGTTTTATGGTAAACACATTAAAATAGAAACAGTATATTGCGGGCTGGAAAAAATTTCAGCCCGAAATGAAAGGTGTCTTATGGAACGGCTAAGAGAATTTTTAAGTGAAATAGAAGGACAAGATATTTTATCTATCATTCTTTCAGGTTCAAGAGATAAAGATAAAATAGCAAAAGTAAAAGTACGCCCAATCCTAATAAAGCAAAATATCTTGTTTCAATGTACAAGCTATGTGGGAAAACAGGTATTTCATGAGAATTTAGGGAAATTAGAAATGATAAATAAGATCTGCACATTACTAGAAGCAGATATGAAACAAATAGAGATAAAGACGACTTCCATGGATGCTACAGGATTAGTAAGTAAAAAGGGACAATTTACGTTCAAAAAAAAGAATGTCTGTCATGAGAAAACAAAAGTTGAGTTAACTCATAATCGTAAAAAAGATTATATTTTACAAGAAGGAGAACCGATTCCATTTTTAGTAGATCTTGGTGTCATGTCAGAAGAGGGTAACATCATACATTCTAAATATGATAAGTATAAACAAATCAATCGGTTTCTTGAATTTATTGAAGATATCCTGCCCATACTTCCTAAAAACAGAACCTGTAATATTATTGATTTTGGGTGTGGAAAGTCATATCTGACATTTGCAATGTATTATTACTTAAGAATTTTAAAGAATTATGATATACAGGTAATTGGACTTGATTTAAAACAGGATGTCATATTACATTGTAATCAACTAAAAGAAAAGTATGGTTATGATAAACTTACTTTTCAACATGGTGATATCGAAAAATATGAAGGTGTCACGCAGGTGGATATGGTGGTGACACTTCATGCATGTGATACAGCTACTGACTTTGCATTAGCAAAGGCAGTGAAATGGGGAGCAAAAGTTATTTTATCAGTACCATGCTGCCAGCACGAAATAAACAACCAGATAAAGAATGAATTGATGCAGCCAATCTTACAATATGGATTAATAAAGGAGAGAATGTCTGCATTAATTACAGATGGAGTGCGTGCAGAAATATTAAAAACCAAAGGATACGATACGCAAATACTTGAATTTATTGATATGGAACATACTCCTAAAAATATTTTGATTCGAGCAGTAAAAACAGGCCTAAATCAGGAAGATAAAAAAATAAAAGAATTAATGGAATCTTTGCAGATACATCCTACACTTCTAAAATTATTCGAAGAGTAAATGGAATTTCTAAAGGAGCGCAATGAAGAAACAGATTTATAAAGCAATTTTTTTTATTAGCATATTTGGAATTGCTTTAGTAGTTATTAGCCATATCATGAATAAAGGAAATACAGACCTTACCATTGAAATGAGTAAGGCTTCTTTGCCTATGATTTCTATGAAAGTTGAAGGGGAAAAAGTAAATAACCTCCATGGATATACGCGTGAAATGAATGGAAGCTATTTAAGAGAAACGCTGACCCCTTTGCCAGATAATCGTGTATTAACAATAGATATTAACCCATTTGGGGAAACAATCAGCCACATAACATATGAAGTCCGAAGCCTTGATATGTCAAGATTAGTAGAAAATACGGAAGTTTATAATTATATTAAAAAAGATGGTATGGTTAGTGCAGAGTTAAATATTAAGGATCTAATAGACAAAAATAAAGAATATATGCTAGTTACAATACTTGGAACAGAAAATGGGAAAGAAATCAGATATTATACTAGAATTATTCAAAAAGAAGAATTACACGCGCGGGAACAATTAGATTATGTTGTGAATTTTCATAATAAAACCTTTGATAAATCAGAGGCAAAAGAGCTAATTACCTATTTAGAAAGCAATGATGAGGGGGATAACTCAACATTTCACAAAGTGAATATACATTCTAACTTTAACCAAATAACCTGGGGTGATTTAAATGTGAAACAAATAGGGGATCCGCAAGTAAGCATCTTAGAAATGGATAGTGCAACATCCTCCATAAAATTGAATTTTCAAGTTTCTACAAATACAGGAAGCGAAACGGATAAATTCAGTGTGGAAGAGTATTTTAGAATTCGCTATACAAGTGATCGAATTTATTTATTAGACTATGAACGTTCCATGAATCAAATCTTCAACCCAGATAATGATGTATTTGTAAATGATAAAGTGATATTAGGAATTGCAGGGGAAGACGTGCCGCTTACTGAAAATACGGATGGATCTGTGGTCGTATTTTCACAGGAAAATGCATTATATAGTTTTCGCAATAGTGAGAATAAATTAGCCAGGTTATTTAGTTTTTATGATTCTGATAATATGGATGTTAGGACCTTATATGGAGAGCATAAAATAGATGTACTTTCTATCGATGAAGCTGGGAATGTAAGATTCCTGGTATATGGCTATATGAATAGAGGTCGTCATGAAGGAGATGTAGGTATCTGCGTTTATTATTATGATAATGCGATCAATGCAATTGAAGAAGAGGTATATATTCCATATGATAAATCATTTGAACTGTTAAAAGATAATGTTGAATTACTGTCCTATATTAATGGACGTAATGATTTATATATGTTTATAGATGGATTAATTTATAGTATTCATCTAGACGACAGTAGTTATTCTAAAATTGCAACAGACCTAACAAAGGACGATGTCGTAGTATCAAAAAGTAATCAAATGATAGCCTGGGAAACAACACAAGGACAAAATTCGCTTATAACGATTATGAATTTAAGAACTGGTAATATCAGAAAAATGGAATCTGAGGATTCGGAAACCTATCAGCTACTTGGATTCATAGGAGAGGATTTTGTTTATGGAGTATCAGACAGACAGGATATCATAAGAGATTCTTCAGGTGTAGTTACGGTTCCTATGCACACAATTTATATTAAGAATAAACAGGGTGAGGTATTAAAGACCTATCATCAAGATAACATCTATATTACATCTGTTGAAATAGATGATAATGTGATAAATATGAAAAGAATTCTTAAGCAGCCGGAAGAAGGCAGATATATTATGACAGAGGATGATCAGATTATGAATAATCTTGTGGAAGAAAAAAGTCAGAACTCTGTCACTACAGCCATAACAGAAGATAAAGAGAAAATAGTAGAAATTTCATTAGTTGGGATGGTGAGTTCCAAAAATATAAAGCTATTAACTCCAAAAGAAGTATTGTTCGAGGGAGGAAGAAGTCTGGCCCTTCCAACAGAAAAAACAAAAGATAATCGGTATTATGTGTATGCAAAAGGTAAAATTGCAGGCATCTATTCTAAAGCATTTGAGGCGGTAAATAAAGCATCTGAGATTTCAGGGGTTGTAGTAAATGATAGCCAGGAATATATATGGCAAAAGGGTAACCGAGTGATTAGAACCCAGATAAATGAGATAGAGGAAATCAGTATAGATGAAGAAAAAAATAGTCTGGCTTGCAGCCTGGATGCAATTCTTTTGTATGAGAGTGCTCCTAGAAATTCCTCTTATCTGTTGAGCCAGGGACAGACAGCGATGAAAATATTAAGTGATAATATAGGTGGAGAAGTTCTGGATCTGACAGGATGTAAGTTAGATGATATTTTATATTATGTAAGCCAAGGGAATCCAGTAATGGCTGGAGTAGAAGATAAGAATGTTCTTATTGTAGGATATGATGAGAAAAATACAATAATTATGGATCCGGAATCCGGTACCATATATAAAAAGGGTATGAATGATTCTACAGAATGGTTTGCTAGTGCAGGAAATGAGTTTATTACGTATGTAAAGTGTGAATAGTGAGTAAGTAATTCTAAGGAGCAAAAATACTGCTCCTAAGAATTACTAAAACTCACATGGAAGAAGTCGCAAGCGCCTTCTTCTCACTAATTATCTGTGGTGGAGGTACTTCACTTTTTAAAAATTCTATTTGAAAATCACGGTTCTATATTTCTCTAATATGAAAAGTAAAATCATTCCAAGGATTCCGCATGAAATAATTTCTCCAATACCCACAGTCACCATAAAGTAAGGGATAGATCCCTCAAATTGATAGACATAGGCTAGAATGTAAGGAACCATTATGGTATTAAGAATAATTGGGGAGATGGGTGCTGTCCATTTGTATTTTCGAAAAGCATAGGTACCAAGAGCCCCAAGTAATGTTGCAATACTACCAAATATAATATCTAATAGCATACAACCAGTTAATAAGTTACTAAGAATGCATCCTACAAAAAGACCCGGGATAGCAGCTGGTGTAAAAAATGGTAAAATGGTAAGGGCCTCAGAGAAGCGAACCTGAATCGCATAATTTGCGAGGCCAAAGGCGTTGGCAATAAAGGTCAGCACAACGTAAAGAGCTGCAATCATAGCAGCCTGCGTGATAAATGTAGCTTTTTTGGTATTCATTTTTTTCTCCTTTAGTTTTGTTTTACGTGTGGAAGGTCACGAACACACGAATTAATAGTAGAAAAAACCCTTTTTAGGTTTCAGCATGTAATACTATAACTCACAATAAGAGAAAATGCAACCGATACAACAAAATCACGATAATTATTGGAATTTTAGCATTATTAGGTTAGCAGAAAATAAAAAAAAGAAACACATAAAACAGGAGTAGATAAATTGTAAATTATCTACTCCTGTATATCGCTTAAAATGATAGGATGAAAGAATGCTATAAAAGACTAAAATTCACCACGTTTATATTTTGAAACCAAAGATTGTATTCTCTCACTAGGATTTAGTAAATCACTAATGGAGCTATCATGGTTTAAAGTATCAATAATATAAGCAACGTATTTACTCATATCACAATTAATGTACCAGGGTTTGCTTAATAAATCAGGTGTCTGGTAAATCAGGTTTGTAGTTAGGACTTTAGAAATCATACCTTCTTCATACGCCTTATCAAAAGAATCTAACCCTTTTGTAAAGAGACCAAAGGTTGATGCAACAAAGATTCTATTTGCTTTTCTGCGCTTCAATTCTCTGGCAACATCAATGACACTCTCACCAGAAGCAATCATGTCATCAATTACAATTACATCTTTTCCCTCTACAGAAGTACCTAAAAATTCATGAGCTACAATTGGATTTCTGCCATCCAATATTTTTGTATAATCGCGTCTCTTGTAGAACATACCCATATCAAGTCCAAGTACATTGGCGATATAGATTGCACGTCCCATACCCCCCTCATCAGGACTGATAACCATCATGTTGGCAGAATCAATCGTTAAATCCTTTACATTACGGAGAAGACCTTTAATAAACTGATAGGCTGGTTGAACTGTCTCGAAACCATTCAGAGGAATTGCATTTTGAACTCTGGCATCATGTGCATCAAAGGTAATGATATTATCAACACCCATTTTTACGAGTTCCTGTAGTGCTAATGCACAGTCAAGTGATTCTCTGGAGCTTCTCTTATGCTGTCTGCTTTCATACAGAAAAGGCATAATAACGTTAATTCTTCTGGCTTTTCCACCCACAGCGGCAATAATACGCTTTAAATCCTGAAAATGATCATCAGGGGACATATGATTTTGGTTGCCGCACAAGGTATAAGTCATGCTGTAATTGCAAACATCCACTAATAAATATAAATCATTGCCACGTACAGATTCAGTAATGATTCCCTTTGCTTCTCCACTGCCAAATCGAGGAACTTTTGCACCTAGAATATAGGTATCTCTCTGATAACCAGAAAAAGCCAGACTGTTTTTGTGTTCGTTTTCTCTTTCTGTTCTCCAGGATACTAAAAATTTGTCGATTTTTTGTCCTAATTCTTTGCAGCCTTCTAAAGGAATCATTCCTAAAGAACCCACAGGGATTGTTTCAAGATTACGTTTTTCTTCACGCGTTGGCATTGCGTTTCCTCACTTTCTGTTTTCTTGTTTCTTTTTCTTTGGGCGGATATCTTCGCCTTTAAATAAAAACAATTCATAGTTCCCTAGTATTCTGGAAATAGAACGTTCTGAATAGGTATCTTTTAATGTCTGTATGGACATGTTACTAGATATGATTGTAGCATGTTTTCTAAGATGACGCTCATTTAATATTAAAAATAATTGAGAAGTAGTAAAAGAATTAATACTTTCTGTTCCTAAATCATCCAGAATTAGTAAATCACAGTTAAATATATCTTCATAAAGTGCCTTTGAATCAGATGACTGATTTGACTGGTAAAAGGTATTCTTTGCAATCAGTTCAAATAATTGAAAGGAAGTAAAATAAATAACAGAATGGCCAGATTCCAGGAGTTCCTTTGCAATACAATTGGAAAGGAAAGTTTTTCCACATCCGACATCTCCGAAAAAGAGAAGGTTACTATAACTAGAATCAAAATTTGCAATAAATTTCTTTGCCTCTAAAACTACACTCTTTATTCTATCCGTTTCGTTATCATTATAATAGTCATATGAAAAAAAATCAAAGTTTTCTCTTTCTAAAACGGTTTTAATGTTCGATTGCTCATATAATATTTCAATCAGTTTTAATTTCAGACAATGGCATTTTGATTGACCAATGTATCCAGTATCCTTACAATCAGGGCATTCATAGTTTAAATCAAGATAATTTTCTGGAAAGCCAAATTCCTTAAGTAAATGCTTTTTTTCTTCAAAAAGCAGTGATAACTTATCACGTAAAACAAGGAGAACGTTCTCGTCTCCTTGAATTAGCCGTTTCGCATGTTGAATAGATAATTCAGCAATTTCATCGTCAATCTCTTTATAAGAAGGGATTAAATCGTATACTTCAGATCTATGTTCTTCTAAGAGTCTTCTTGCCTTAATCCGTTTCTCCTGATAAATTTTTAAAACAGCATCGTATTTAATATTACTTAAACTCATGATGTTATCCTCTGGCGGGTTTCTAGTTTCGCAGCAAATCCATAGCTATTTCATCAAAATCACAATCCCGCTCTGTGAAATTTTTGAACTTATTATTTTTCGCAACAGTAGAGGCAGGAACTGGAGTCGTTTTAGCTCTCTGAAAATTCTCATCTAATTCCTGTACATCTGATTTATGATGGACATTTTTTTCTTTCCAATTCTTTAAGATGCTATCAGCATAACCAAAACTAGGTTTTGCGATTGCTTTCATGGTACGATTACAAGCTTCAATAATGATATCCATATCAAACCCATATTCACTTGTCCAACGGCGGATATAATCGATATCTGAGTCGACAGGGTTTCTTCCTGAAATACCAAAGGCCTTTAATACTGCAAAATACTCCTTTTTAAATCGATTTGTGTTGGCCTTTGCAGCTTTTACTGTATGAATATCCTGATCGGCCCATGCAAAAGCAGTTTTTTCTATGTATCTCATACTCTTATGATTATTGTTAACGCAGTATTCTATTAAATACTCTATTAAATCAACAGGAAAATGTAATTCCTCGTATAGATACAAAAGTGTATTTGTATCAGGTAAGCTTAATGTTTTTCCCATATAATGCTCGGTCATAAAAATTAATTGTTTCACTTCTTCCCTGCTTTTGAATTCATTCATTTTATCTAAGGAATAAAAAGGTTTTGCAACAACAGGAGCTTCTTCTGTAATAGGGGATTCCGTTGCTTTGGAAGAAACAGTATCTAAAGACTTGATAGTATTATTTAAAATATCATTTAAGCAAATCCCCATGACATTATTATCAGAATCAAACTCAAGAGATATTAGACTTTCACGATCCCAATACATCAGAGCTCTTAAGATATCTTTTTCTGTATAATTAAAACGATCCGCAATGGAGCAAACAGAGATATTCTGATTACTTCCAATACATCTTAATAGGTAAAGATAAATTTTAATTTGAGATTCATTTGCATTTGTCATGTAATAATCAATAAAGCGGTTGGAAACAAGGGTAGCATCCATATAGGAACTACCATGTAATGATATTTTACTCACACTATTCACCCGATTCGTGGCAATGATAAACATCACCTATTTTTCTATTAAAGCAAGATGAATTATAGCATAGAGTTTCGTAAATTAAAACAGGTATTTTTCTGGCAAACCCTTATTTTATGGGGGATTACTCAGATGTGGATAATGTGGATAATGTGGAAAACATCAATATAGTTAGTAAAACAAGCAATAGAAAATCCACAGTATTTCTTGTCAAATAAACTCGAAAACTGTGGATAATGTGTATAATTATTTTTTTATTAGGTTTTCGCCCACTTTTACAATATCTCCGGCACCCATAGTTATCAACAAATCACCGTGCAAACAATTTTTTAATAAAAATTTTTCGATTTCTTCAAAGGAGTTCATATAATATACTTCAGTCCCTAATCTCTCCACCTCATTTTTTAAAGTTTCAGAACTAATCCCCAGATGATCTGTTTCTCTGGCAGCGTAGATATCAGCCAATACAACTTTATCTGCAATCGAAAGAGCTTTTGCAAATTCTTTCATAAATGCTTTTGTTCTAGTGTAGGTATGAGGTTGAAATACACACCATGTAGTCTTATGGGGGTAATTTTTAGCTGCATTTAATGTTGCTGAAATTTCAGTAGGGTGATGCGCATAATCATCGATGATTGTAAAACCATTCACTTCACCTTTATATTCAAAACGTCTTTCAGTTCCAGAAAAAGTGAGCAAAGATTTTTTGATAAGATTCAAATCAACCTGAAGTAATTCGGCGGTTGCAATAGCGGCAAGTGCATTCATGATATTGTGCTCTCCAGTTACACCAAGAGAGTAAACACCACTTTCATTTCCATCTTTACAAAGAGTAAAAGTAGGTCTGGCTAAAGTATCATAAGAAATATTTTTTGCGCTATAATTATTTGTTTTGGAAGTTCCATACGTAATAATGCTGCAGTTCAAATCTTTCGTAATGATATCGAGTCCATCAATGTCACCATTTATAATTAACGTACCATCACTAGGAATGTGAGAAGCAAACTCATGGAAGGATTGACGGATTTCATGAATATCCTTAAAAAAGTCTAAATGATCCTCTTCTACATTTAAAATAAGTGCAATTTTAGGATAAAAACTTAAAAAGCTATTTGTATATTCACAAGCCTCGGTAACGAACAAATCAGATCCACCAATTCTAAAGTTTCCATTGATTGTTTTTAAAATTCCACCTATGGAAAGTGTAGGGTCAGAATCTGTGCTTAATAAAATTTCTGAAATCATCGAGGTGGTTGTTGTCTTTCCATGAGTACCAGAGACGGCAATGGAAGTCTTATAATTTCTCATCACCTGACCTAATAATTCTGCACGGGTTAATGTAGGAATATTCCTACGTAATGCTTCTGCTAATTCTTCATTATCCTTATGTATAGCAGCTGTATATACAACGAGATGATAAGTATCCTGGATATTTGATGAATGTTGCCCATAGAATATTTTAATCCCTTGTTTTTCTAAGGATTTAGTTAAATCTGATTCCTTTGTATCAGATCCTGAAATGGAAAAGCCCTTGTCATATAGCAATTCTGCAAGTCCACTCATGCTGATTCCGCCGATTCCAATAAAGTGAATATGAATTTTATTTGAAAAATCTATTTCATACATAGGATATACCGCACTTTCTAATTATTATAAAATAAAGCCAAATAAATCTATTATTTAAGCGATAGTTGACGATTTGGTTTTGATTATTTCAAGACTATTATACGCACATGTTTATAAAAAAACAATCAATATTGATTCAATATGCAATTTATACTAAAAAAGAAAGTTAGCAATGATTATTATTGTGCAAATGCACCATTTATTTCGATTTATGAAAAATGTCAAAAAAGATAAATATATGTAAATTAACAAAAAAATGTAAAATCTACATATAAAATTTGTAAAAAATGTTCACACGGAAGAAAATAAGTGTTATAATGTTTAGAAAATAAAGACAAGTTTGAGGTGATTAAATGATCAAAAAAGAGATGATAGCAATGCTTCTCGCTGGGGGGCAGGGAAGTAGACTTGGTGTTTTGACTACTAAAGTAGCAAAACCAGCTGTATCTTTTGGAGGAAAATATCGAATTATTGATTTTCCTTTAAGCAACTGTATTAATTCCGGAATTGATACAGTAGGAGTATTAACACAATATCAACCTCTCCGGTTAAATACCCATATAGGTATAGGTATTCCTTGGGATTTGGACAGGAATATTGGTGGTGTAACTGTTTTACCTCCATTTGAAAAGAGTGTAAACAGTGAATGGTATACAGGAACTGCAAATGCGATATATCAAAACATTGAATATATGGAAAGCTTTAATCCTGAATACGTTCTGATTTTATCAGGTGATCATATTTACAAAATGGATTATGAGGTAATGCTTGATTTTCATAAGCAAAATGATGCAGCAGTAACCATTGCTGCGATGCCTGTTCCATATGAAGAAGCTAAGAGATTTGGTATAGTAATTACGGATGAAAATAGAAAGATTATAGATTTTGAAGAAAAACCGGATAATCCTAGAAGTAATCTTGCATCCATGGGTATTTACATATTTAGTTGGAAGGTTTTAAAAGAGGCCTTAATTGCACAGGCTGAGCAGCCTAATCTAGATTTTGGAAAACACATTATTCCCTACTGCCATGGGAAAGGGGAAGGACTTTTTGCCTATGAGTACAATGGCTATTGGAAAGATGTTGGAACACTAAGTTCTTATTGGGAAGCGAATATGGAATTAATTGATATTATTCCAGAATTTAATTTGTATGAAGAGTATTGGAGAATTTATACAAAGAGTGATACATTACCACCACAGTATATATCGGGAGACAGTGTAGTAGAGAAGAGTATTATCGGAGAAGGATCTACTATTTGTGGAAAAGTATATAATTCAGTAATTGGATGTGGCGTGTACATAGGAAAAGATACCATAGTAAAAGATTCCATTATTATGAATGAAACTCATATTGGTGAAAGATGTACCATCGAAAAGGGTATTATAGCAGAAAATGTAGGAATTAGAAACGATGTGTATTTAGGAGCTTTTGAAGAAGCAGAAAATGAAACAGATCCTCATATTTATAATCACGGCATGGTTACAGTTGGAGAGCGTTCCCTTATTCCAGAAGGCGTTACGATAGGCAAAAACACCGTAGTTGCAGGAATCACAACACTTGAAGACTATAAAAACAAAGTATTAGATAGCGGAAGAACTTTGATAAAGGCGGGTGATGATAGATGAGAGCGATTGGCATTATTTTAGCTGGTGGAAATAACCACAGAATGAAAGAATTATCACAAAAGAGAGCAATAGCAGCTATGCCAGTTGCGGGAAGCTACCGAAGCATAGATTTTGCATTAAGTAATATGACAAACTCTCATATACAAAAAGTTGCTGTATTCACACAGTATAATGCAAGAAGTCTTAACGAACATTTAAGCTCATCGAAATGGTGGGATTTTGGACGAAAACAAGGTGGTCTTTATGTGTTTACGCCTACCGTGACGGCGGATAACAGTTTTTGGTATCGAGGAACAGCAGATGCTATTTATCAAAACCTTACATTTTTAAAAAATAGCCATGAACCTTATGTAATTATTGCATCTGGTGATGGTGTCTATAAAATGGATTATAACAAAGTATTGGAATTTCATATTGAGAAAAAGGCTGACATTACAGTTGTCTGCAAAGATTTGGCTCCGGATGAAATCGTTGAAAGATATGGAATTCTAAAGATGAATGAAGAAGCACGTATAGAAGAATTTGAAGAGAAACCGGTTGTTGCAAAAACAAATACCGTTTCTTGTGGGATCTATATTATTCGTCGTCGCCAATTGATTGAACTTATCGAAAAATGCGCGGAGGAAGATCGACATGATTTCGTTAGGGATATCTTAATAAGATATAAGAATTTGAAGAGGATTTACGGATACAAGATTAAAGAATATTGGAAGAATATTGCTACTGTTGAGGATTATTTTAGGACAAACATGGATTTCCTAAAGCCAGAAATAAGAGATTATTTCTTTAGACAGTATCCTGATGTTTATTCAAAGGTGGATGATCTGCCACCCGCAAAATACAATGTAGGTGCTAATATTAAAAATAGTTTAATATCTTCTGGTTGTATTATTAATGGTACCGTAGAGGACTCTGTTATTTTTAAAAAAGTTTTTGTGGGTAACAATTGTTTCATAAAAAATTCGATTATTCTTAATGATGTTTACATAGGAGATAATACGCACATAGAAAATTGTATCGTAGAAAGCAGAGATACCATTCGTGCAAATTCTTATCATAAAGGAGAAGATGGAATCAAGATTGTACTCGAAAAGAATGAAAGGTATGTATTGTAATAGCAAAAGAGGAGAGACAGTCGAGCGATTCAGATATGAATACGATTGAAAGGGGAAAAAATGAAGATTACAGATGTACGTGTGAGAAAAGTCACAAAAGAAGGGAAAATGAAAGCCGTAGTATCAATTACTTTGGATGATGAATTTGTTGTCCATGATATAAAGGTGATAGAAGGCGAAAAGGGTTTGTTTATTGCAATGCCAAGCAGGAAATCCATAGATGGAGAATATAGAGATATTGCACATCCTATTAATTCAGGTACAAGAGATAAAATTCAAGATTTAATCTTAAAAAGTTATGAAAATGCAATAATAGAAGAGACTGAGTAAAAAGTATTGGAGAAGGTACTAAAATAGTAGAGGCGTCAGAGTAATCTGAGGCCTCTTTTCAGTGAATAAGGTTCACTGAACAAGTGTTTTGGAAGAGTTGATTAACGTATGAAAATAGAGTAAAATGGTACAATATGAAAAAAATATAATACAAAAAGATAAATAACTTCGGGGACAGAAAGGAACAAGAAATGTACATTATAGTAGGACTTGGAAATCCAAAGAGAGAATATAATAATACAAGACATAATATTGGATTTGATGCCATTGATGCGATTGCGAAACAATATGGTATTTCAGTAGATACAAAAAAATTTAAGGCTGAAATTGGTAAAGGTACTATTGATGGACAAAAAGTAGTTCTGGCAAAACCTCAAACGTTTATGAACTTGAGTGGAGAGAGTGTACGAGAATTAGTAGACTTTTATAAAATAGATATTGAGCGTGAATTAATCGTATTATTTGACGATGTTAGTCTTGATGTAGGACAAATTCGAATCCGAAAAAAGGGTAGTGCTGGTGGACACAATGGAATAAAAAACATTGTTGCGCATATGAACAGTATGAATTTTCATAGAATAAAAATAGGTGTGGGGGAGAAACCAAAAGGGTATGACCTTGCAGATTATGTGTTAGGACATTTTTCAAAAGAAGAAAGAATAATTATGGATCATAGCTTAAAAGATGTAACAGAAGCACTGAAACTAATGATTTTTGATGAAGTGGATAAAGCAATGAATTTATATAACAAAAAGGCAGGAGAATAAACATAGTGAAAGCATTTTCGAAACCACTAGAAGGACTTGTTGAGTATGAGGAAATCAAGAAACAATTACGAAAATCTAGGGGTGTTTTAGAGGTTGATGGCTGTATTGATTCACAAAAATTACATCTGGCAAATGGACTAGGCGATGGTTTTAAATACAAAATCATTGTAACTTTTAGTGAGAGTAAGGCAAAGGAGCTATGTGAGGATTATAAATTATATAGTAAAGATGTATTTCTGTATCCTGCCAAGGATCTAATTTTTTATCAGGCTGATATTAGAGGAAACTTGCTGACAAAGGAACGTATTACCTGCCTAAAGGCGATATTAGAAAAAGAAGATATTACAATTGTTACTACCTTTGATGCATTTATGGAACATATGGTATCTCCGGATATTATAAAAAGCCATGTCATTCCGATCACAAAAGACAGCCTGATTCAGGAAAGAAAGTTAGCAGAAGAATTGGTGAATCTAGGGTATGAAAAAGTTGCTCAGGTAGAGACCCATGGTCAGTTTGCGGTAAGGGGGGGAATTATTGATATTTTCTCATTAACGGAGGAAAATCCTTTTCGTATCGAACTTTGGGGTGAGGAGATTGATTCTATAAGAAGCTTTGACGTTTTAAACCAACGCTCTGTTGAAAGACTAGATGAAATAGTAATCTATCCTGCTACAGAAACAATTCTTACAAAGGGTGAAAAGGCTCTTGGAATGCTTAAGATTGAAGAAGAGGCCAAACGTTACCAGGAGAAACTGCGTAAGGAATTCAAAACGGAGGAAGCCCATAGAATAAAAACGCAGATTGATGAACTAAGGGAGCAACTCTTAGAATACGATGGGAAATGTAATATAGAAAGTTATGCCAACTATTTTTATAAAGAGAGTCATTCTTTTATAGAATTTTTTGATTCAAAAGATACTTGTATCTTTTTGGATGAGCCAGCAAGGCTGGTCGAAAAGGGGAAGACGGTTGAACTTGAGTTTCGAGAAAGTATGGGGCATCGTTTAGAAAAGGGATATTTATTACAAGGACAGATGGATATTTTATATTCTACGCAAGAAATTTTTGCTATGGTTGAGAGATTTTCGTGTGTTTCCTTATCGACCATGTCGGTAAAACAAAATTTATATAAAACACAAGCAAAATATAGTCTTACAGTAAGGTCAGTAAATTCCTACAATAATAGCTTTGAAGCACTCTTGGCAGATTTGAAGAAATATAAAAAAAATGACTATCGTGTCATTCTATTGTCCGCCTCCAGAACAAGAGCCAAAAGACTATCGGAGGATTTGCTTGATAATGGATTATCATCTTTTTATACAGAGGATATGGAACGCGTGGTAGAGCCAGGCGAAATCATGGTTACCTATGGTGGTGTGTTAAAAGGATTTGAATACCCCCTGATTAAGTTTGTCATTATTTCTGAGACGGATATTTTTAGCGGAGTTAAGAAAAAAAATAAAAAACATCGTACGTACGAAGGCCAGAAAATTCAAAGTTTCACCGATCTTTCGGTGGGGGACTATGTAGTTCATGAAAATCATGGCCTAGGTGTTTATCAGGGAATCGAGCATATTGAGATAGACAAAGTAACAAAAGATTATATGAAAATACAATACCGTGATGGTGGGAATTTATATATTCTGGCCACAGGTCTTGATGTAATACAAAAATACGCATCTGCAGATGCAAAGAAACCGAAATTAAATAAATTGGGTACTCAGGAATGGATCAAAACAAAAACAAAGGTTCGTTCTGCAGTGGAAGGCATTGCAAAAGATTTAGTTCAGCTTTATGCAGCAAGACAAGAAAGAAATGGATTTATATATGGTCCGGATACAGTCTGGCAAAGAGAATTTGAAGAGCTATTTCCATTTGAAGAGACAGAGGATCAAATGCTTGCAATTGAAGCAGCCAAACGAGATATGGAAAGCACCAAAATTATGGACCGATTGATCTGCGGGGATGTAGGTTATGGCAAAACGGAAATCGCCATACGTACTGCTTTCAAAGCGGTGCAGGAGGGAAAGCAGGTAGTCTATTTAGTTCCAACAACCATACTTGCGCAACAGCATTATAATACGTTTGTACAGCGAATGAAGGATTTCCCAGTAAGGGTTGATCTAATGTGCAGATTTCGAACAACATCGCAACAAAAGAAAACGGTTACGGATTTAAAAAAGGGTATGGTCGATATCGTGATAGGTACCCATAGATTGTTGTCAAAGGATATTGAATTCAAGGATTTAGGATTATTAGTTATTGATGAGGAGCAGAGATTTGGTGTTACTCATAAGGAAAAAATAAAGAAAATGAGAGACAACATTGATGTATTAACATTGACGGCCACACCAATACCTAGGACGCTTCATATGAGCCTGATTGGAATCAGAGATATGAGTGTATTAGAGGAAGCCCCCATGGATCGTATGCCAATTCAGACATTTGTTATGGAATATAATGAAGAAATGGTAAGAGAGGCAATCAGCCGTGAGTTAGCAAGGGATGGTCAGGTTTATTATGTTTATAATAGAGTAAATACGATTGCAGATGTGGCGGTTTCTTTACAAAATTTAGTGCCAGAGGCAAATGTGGCTTTTGCACATGGTCAGATGAAGGAATCAGAACTTGAAAGAATCATGTATGATTTTATTAATGGAAATATCGATGTCTTGGTATCTACAACAATTATAGAAACGGGGCTTGATATATCAAATGTAAATACAATCATTATTCATGATTCCGATAATATGGGATTATCACAGCTCTATCAGTTAAGAGGACGTGTAGGCAGATCAAATCGTACCGCTTATGCTTTTCTGATGTACAAAAGAGACAAAATGTTAAAAGAAATTGCAGAAAAAAGATTGCAGGCGATTAAGGAGTTTACGGAGCTTGGCAGTGGATTTAAGATTGCCATGAAGGATTTGGAGATTCGTGGTGCAGGAAATTTACTAGGAGAAAAGCAACATGGACATATGGAAGCGGTCGGCTATGATCTGTATTGCAAAATGTTAAATGAAGCAGTAAAAAAAGAAAAGGGAATAAAAATAGAAGACGATTTTCAAACGACTGTGGATATGGACATTGATGCTTTTATACCAGATACTTATGTTCGAAATGAGTTTGCAAAGCTTGATTTGTATAAACGAATTGCAGGAATTGAAAATGATGAAGAGGCGTTAGATATGACAGAAGAAATCATTGATCGATTTGGTAAAATTCCTGATTCAGTAAAGAATTTGATTGATATCGCATTAATCCGGGTGATGGCACACAAAGTATTCGTAGAAGAATTATCAGCTAAAAAGATGACGATTAAATTTAGTATTTATGAAAAAGCGTCAATTAATCCAATGAGCATCCAGGATGTATTAATGGTGCATGGAGGCTGTCTAAGCTTTAAAGCTGTGGGAAAACCATATTTCCTATACCAAAAGGAAAAATCTGATGAAAGAAGTCTGCTGGAAATTTCACGGGCAGTTCTTAGCAGCATGTGTATTTTAGTGGAATAAAAGTATCACTCATTCGTGTCGAATGAGTGTTTAGAAAAAACTGGATTCTTTAGAAACACTGCAATGAGAGGAATTACCATAATGAACCAGACGATGGGTTCTGCAATGATAATTCCCATATATCCGAGCTTTGGTGCTAAAAAGAGAGCAACGAATACTTTTCCAATTAATTCAATGGAGCTGGAAAACACGGGAGTTTTCGTATCGCCAATTCCTTGTAGACTATTTCTGAGGGTACAGATGATTGCTGGCACAAAGTAAAATATGGTATTGATTTTAAGATAAAGCGTTGCGGTTCTAATAATTTCAGCAACTTCTGTAGCAGTAATCAATTTGGTCATTTGTGGAGCAAGCGTATAGGTAAGGATAATGACGAAAATGCACCAGATAAAAGTAATCTGTAATGTTTTGGTAACCCCATCCCGAATGCGGGAGTATTTTCCGGCACCATAGTTCTGACCACAATAGGTAGCGATTGTGGTACTGATTACGCTAAATGGTAACATCAAAATGGAAGTTATTTTTCGTGCAGCAGTATGAGCTACAATAATGGTAGTACCAAATAAATTGATACTTGTCTGCAATGCCAGGGTTCCAAAATAAACAAAAGACACCATAAATCCCATAGAAAGACCAGATGAAATTAATTTTTGATAGATTTCCTTTGATATCCTGAAATCTTCTCTCTTTAACAGAAGAAGCGGGTATTTTTTCTTAATATAAAGATAGCAGAGGATGACAGAAACCACCTGTGAAATAACAGTTGCGATGGCCGCACCGGCTACACCAGAGTGAAATACTAAGATAAAAGTATAATCAAGAATAATATTTAAAATAGCAGCAATTACTAAGAATACAAGTGGAGTAAAGGAATCTCCGATTGCACGTAGAATTGCCATACACGTATTACTATAAGTCGATGCTATTAATCCAATGATGATAATCTTTAGATACGAAGAAGATTCTGTCATAATGGAATCAGGAATATTTAAAATATTAAGAATCGGTTTTAATAAAATAAGGCAAATAATACTAAGAATAAGGGCAGTGCAGGTACTTAATATTACCGTACCCGCAATTGATTTTTTCATATCCTTTTCCGTATTTGCACCAAAATAGGTAGCGATGATAATTGCAAAGCCGCTTGTGAGCCCATTGAGAAAGCCGGTCATTAAATCACTGACAGATGTTGTAGAACCAACGGCTGCTAAAGAAGTTTCTCCAAGTATCTGACCTACAATTCTAGTGTCAACTAAACTGTAAAATAAATGGAACAGCTGTCCAATAAAAACAGGGATTGCAAATAGTAATATTAATTTTAAAGGATTTCCTTTTGTAAGATCTTTCATAGCATACCAATCTGTGCGTCGCGGTGCACAGCAAAAAAGTTGAATACGCATTTTTATTCAACCCGTAAATTAGTCGTTTCTGATTATATCATGAAAAATAGAAATTGGAAATTTATCAAATATAATAAAATAAAATAGATAACACATAAATTCGTGTATGAAAAGGCTCTTTTTACAAATAATAGTATCAAAGTCAAAAAAATACTATTATCGCAGATGGAGGTTTTATTTTATGAAAGCAACAGGTATTGTTAGAAGAATAGATGATTTAGGCAGAGTGGTAGTCCCAAAAGAAATTAGAAGAACGCTTAGGATTAGAGAAGGTGATCCACTTGAAATATTCACAGATCGCGAAGGAGAAATTATTTTAAAAAAGTATTCGCCAATAGGTGAAATGGGAGCTTTTGCAAAACAATACGCAGAAAGTTTAGCACAGACAAGCGGTCATATTGCATGTATAGCAGATAGAGATCAGTTTATTGCCGTGGCAGGTGGAGCGAAGGGACTAATGGGAAAAGAAGTGAGTAAGCGCTTTGAAGAATTAATTGATGAAAGAGAAACAAAGTTAGCAACAAGTGAGGATCGAAGTTTTGTGCCTTTAACAGAGGAGAAGGTAGAGGATTTTACACAGGAAGCCATTTGTCCAATTATTTGCGAAGGCGATGCAATTGGTGCAGTAGTTCTCCTGAGCAAAGAGAATAAAGGAAAAATGGGTGAGGTAGAGCAGAAATTAATAATGTCGGCAGCAGGATTCTTAGGAAGGCAGATGGAACAATAGAACGAGAAAATTTGAAATGATCCTTTAGTTGGGTTTGGGAAGAGAAGTTCCTAAGCCCATTTTTTTAATGTAAGATATTTTTTCAAACCTATACAAAAAGAAAAGGATTTGCTATGATAAAAACAATAGTGCACTTAGAAAGTGAGATTAATCGTAAATGATACAAAAACTATTTGAAGATATTTTAAAGGGCGAGAATGTGAGAGCGAACCTTAGCCAGCTTAGAGTCGAGATCAAGGACCAGTTTAAAAAGGAGCAGGTTGAGGAATTTTTTGACTGCGATAATATAGATACGGTAATTCATTTGTTGAAAGCAGAAGATGCGAAGACAAGAAAGAATTGTGCACTTTTTATGGGGGATATGGAGATGGATGCACTTTTCCTTAAACCTTTATGGGAAGCATATCTTGCAGAAAATCAGCTGTTTGTGAAAAGTGCATATTTGACGGCTATGTCACATATGGAATATGATTTATTACTGCCGATGATAAAAGAGCGATTGGAAGAGGTTTTGCAGATAGAGATAACACCAGAGAATGAGAAACACTTACGTGAAGAACAAAAATGTTTACATTCTTTGATTCTGAATAAAGAAGGAGTAAAGCAACATCGCTTTATCGGACAAAATGAAATGTCCGATATTATATTATTAACCAATCGTTCCCATGCACAAAGCGTATTGATGCAATTACAGGAGAATGAAAATCTTGATACTTCAAGAGCTAAGATTTTTCAAGCGGGAATTAGAATCAGGACGAGTCAGCTAGATGAAATATTACCTATTAGAACGTATCAGGAAATACTCTTTATCATACCTGGGATGCAAACGCTTCCAATGGATGCAAAAGAATCAGCAGGAATCGTTGCAAACTCTGAGCTCTTGGATTTCTTAAAGAAACGTCATAAAGGAGATACACCATTTTACTTCCGAATAGAATTAAAGAGTAAAATGGCGCTTGATAAAAAGACAAAGTTTGCAAAAAGTATGGCAGGTGAGATTGAAAAACAAACAAAGAGACAGTTAATCAATTCCACAGACCATTACGAAGTAGAGCTAAGACTAATCGAAAGTAAGTCTGGAAATTATAATGTATTAGTAAAACTGCATACCATAACATTTGATCGTTTTTTCTATCGAAAGGAAGTCGTTGCGGCTAGCATAAAACCTGTAAATGCAGCACTTCTTGTAACACTCGCAAAAAAATATATGGTAAGTGATGCACAGGTTTTAGATCCCTTTTGTGGTGTTGGAACCATGTTAATCGAACGACAGATGCAAGTGAAGGCGAATACTTCCTACGGAATCGATATATATAATGAAGCAATAAAGAAAGCTTATATTAATATGGAAGCCGCAGGGCAGATTATACATTTTGTTAATAAAGATTTTTTTGAATTTACACATGAATATGCATTTGATGAGATTTTTACGAATATGCCATTTGCGACAGGGCACAAAGGAGAAGATGTTATATATGATATCTATAGCCGGTTCTTTGAAAAATCCAAGTCATTATTGCGTAAGGGTGGCACACTGATTTTATATACACATAATAGAGAATTAATACCCAAGCTTGCTGACAAAAGCGGCTTTCAGGTGATTGAAAAAATTCCTGTCATGGAAAAAGAGGGAACAGATTTATTTATTTTAAAATAAAAATGTGAAGTGTGAGAAGTAATTCTAAGGAGTGAAAACACTACTCCTAAGAATTACTAAATCTCACACGGAAGAAGCCGCAAGCGTCTTCTTCTTTGCTGATATACGGGAGGATAATTATTGTAATGCAAGAAAATAATCATTCGTTTTTTATGACACTAAGATATGCGATGGTCCAGGGTACTTTTTGGATGAGCTTTAATGCAATTTTTGGGTTTGCAAGTGTCTATTTGTTATCCAAGGAGTTTACAAATTCTCAGATTGGAATCACATTTGCAATTGCCGGGGTGATTTCTTCATTATTACAGCCTCTGGCAGGAGATTTTGTAGATAAAGCGAAGAAACCCCGGCTTCATGCAACGATTTCCTTCTTTATTATCTGTATTCTGCTATGTGCGGGCGCACTGATTACTGGGAAGAAACAATTTCTGGTAATTGCAATTCTATATGGTACCATGATCGCCTTTTTGCAAGTATTAACACCATTGATTAATTCGATTGGTATGCATTATATCAATAAAGGGATTCGAATCAATTTTGGAATTGCAAGAGGGATGGGATCCCTGCTATATGCAGTGGCATCTTTTATTATCGGGAGGCTTGCAGATGTTTATTCGTCGAATGTGATTATTTTTGCTACAATACTAATCAACATTATTTTATTTCTAAGTGTTATTTCGTTTCGACCAAAAACAGCACAAATCAAAGCAGAAAACCGTAAAAAAATACAGGAAAAGCCAATACATCAATCATTTGCAAAAACATATCCTCGGTTTATGGTACTCCTTGTTGGAATTACATTTCTCTTTACGAGCCATAATATTTTAAATAATTACATTTTTCAAATTGTGCAATTCCATGGAGCAGGAAGTACAGAAATGGGAAGAGTAGGAGCATTGTCTGCAATCCTCGAATTACCCACCATGTTTTTATTTTTCTATTTCCATAAAAAGATATCTGCAGGAAATCTTATTAAAATATCTGGATTGTTTTTTACTCTAAAAGCTTTTTTGACATTTTCTGCTACAAGTATGGAAATGATTTATATTGCTCAGTTTGCCCAAGGTTTAGGATTTGCGCTTTTTGTAGTCTCATCTGTATTTTATGTAAACCAAAAAATAGAAGAAAGAGATAAAGTAAAAGGGCAGGCTTATATGACGGTCACAAATACTGTGGGGAGCGTCTTTGGAAGTTTATTTGGCGGCTGGTTAATTGATACAATAAATATACCCGCCACGTTACTGATAGCAACCTTGGCGGGCTTGATTGGTACGATCATTGTATTATTTAGTAGTGATGGAAAACGTTAACTCATACGATCGAGTAATTCTATTTTAATATCATATAATTTTTTTGATAAATCAACGTACACTAAATGTGGATTGATTAATCTTCGCGTCTCATCCCAGAGAGTATCCAGTTCTCTTTGACAAATTTCCCGGATTTCCATGACCTTTGGTGAGGTGTATACACATTTTCCACTTTTAAATACTGGAACCATAATCTCCTTTAGTGTAAATTCCCCCGCTTGAAGCTTCGTCTTTTTCCATGGTTCCACAGGGTCAAAGAGTAGGAGTGGCTCTTCTTCACTAAAAGTTTCCCCTACTAAACAAATCAAATCTGCTTTAATCTTTCCGGTTTCTTTTTCATATACACGGTAAATCGTTTTGTTTCCAGGGTTTGTAATCTTTTCGGTATTTTCAGATAGTTTTATCTTTGGAATAAATTCCCCATTTGTGCCTTGAATAGCAGACAATTTGTAGACTCCGCCAAAGGCTGGCCAGTCTTTGGAAGTGATTAGGTTTGTACCAACTCCCCAAGAGGTGATAGCAGCTCCTTGCACCTTTAAGCTATCAATCAGGTATTCATCAAGATCATTACTAGCAGAGATAATCGCATCTTTAAAGCCAGCAGCGTCTAGCATTTTCCTAGCTTTTTTTGATAGATACGCAAGATCACCACTATCTAAGCGGATTCCATAAAAGCATAGGGGAATTCCAGCCTCCCGCATTTCTGTAAAGACACGAATGGCATTTGGAACACCAGATTTTAGGGAATCATAAGTATCTACAAGAAGGATACATGCTTGTGGATAAAGGTCTGCATATTTTTTAAATGCTGTATATTCATCAGGAAAACTCATAATCCAACTATGTGCATGAGTACCTTTCACGGGAACATCAAACAACTGTCCACAAAGGACATTTGATGTTCCAACGCATCCACCTATCATAGCGGCTCTTGCACCATACGTACCAGCATCGGGTCCTTGGGCACGGCGGAGACCAAATTCCATAATTCCGTCCCCTCTTGCTGCATAGCAAACGCGGGATGTTTTGGTGGCGATGAGACTTTGGTGATTCATAATATTGAGGATTGCAGTCTCTACTAACTGAGCCTCCATAATAGGAGCAATGACCTTTACGATTGGCTCACGGGGAAAAATGACAGTTCCTTCAGGAATTGCATAAATATCTCCCGAAAAATGAAACTCACTTAAATATTCTAAAAAACTTTCTTCAAAAATATTTAATGTTCTTAAATAATCAATATCCTGAGGCTCAAATTTTAATTCTTTAATATAATTGATCATTTGTTCCAGACCTGCACAAATGGCATAGCCACTTTCCGAAGGATTGGTTCGATAAAACATATCAAAGATAACGGTTTCATTTTGTGCTTTGTTTTTAAAATAGCCTTGCATCATAGTTAATTCATATAAATCTGTTAATAATGTGAGATTTTGTCTATCCATTTGTATCCCTCTCCGGTGGTTATTATCCACCCGTGCTAAATTGCACCTTTATCTAATAATTTTTCCGATTTTATTAAAAAGTATAATCCTAAAATGAAAAGAAAAACAAGTGCTAGAACGCCATATTTTGATGACTTAAAAAATAAGGAACAGAGTGCCAGGATTAAAGGTCCAAAAAAATCAGCGAATTTTCCAAAAATATCAAAAAAACCAAAATATTCACTAGATTCATTTTTGGGTATCATTCTCCCGTAAGTAGAACGTGAAAGAGCTTGTATTCCGCCTTGACACATGCCTACGGCAATGGCAAGAACCCAGAATTCCCATTCCTGATCAAGTTGAAATCCAAAAATACAGATTACCATATACATCATGATAAAAATCTTAATCATTTTAACTGCACCAAACTTAGAAGCAAGCTTCCCACTGAAGATGGCACATGGAAAGGCCACAAACTGAGTTAATAAAAGAGCAAGTATCATGGACGTGTCATTAATTCCGACCTCACCGCCATAGGTTGTCGCCATGGAAATAATGGTATATACACCATCGATGTAAAAAAAGTAGCCTATAATATAATAGAAAAGAGCTTTCTCTTTTTTCATTTTTTGAAAGGTATTTCCCAGACGCTGAAAGGAATGAGATACAAAATCTTTTCTACTTGGAAGAAAATAGTTTTGTTTGACATTTTTAAATAGTGGAATCGACATTATCATCCACCAGACAATGGTAATAAGAAAGGATATCTGAGTGGCAGCAGTAGTGCTGATTCCAAAAGGCTTTGTAAATATAATGATAATTCCAACAATAAAAGGAATACAGCTTCCAATATAGCCCCATGCATAGCCGTGGGTGGAAACCTTATCCATACGGTCATCGGTTGTTACATCTACGAGCATTGCATCATATAAAATGTTACAGGCAGCATATCCTATTCGTGCAAAAACAAAAAATATCAGAAAGGCAAGCCAATTCGTTGTAAAGGTAAAGCATACAGCAGCTAGAATACCCAAAATGAGAAAAACACTGAAGATTCTCTTTTTCATATGCTGGTAATCTGCTAAGGCTCCTAATATAGGAGATAATATGGCAAGAATAAGAACAGAAATGGAGGTAACAGATCCCCAAAGGGAAGTGGCATAGTTTTCGACTCCTGCGTTTGATGCCAGACTACGAAAATAGATTGGAATGGTAGCAGTTACAATCAAAATAAAAGAAGAGTTTGCAACGTCATAAAGGATCCAACTTATCTCCGACTTGGTTAGTTTCTTTTCGTTCATAAAGAAGCTCCGTTTCCAGATCGGTTTCATTACCGATCTTAATAGTAACTATTTGTACTTATTCTTGTTACATTCCTAATCATACGAGAAGTTGTACAAGAAATCAATCTATAATCTTGACAATTAAGAAGTACACGAATTATAATGAGATAAATATAGGAAACGTTGACGAAGACAGTAGATTAACTTTAAAAGCAAAAGCGAATTGGGGATGGTGAGAGCCCGGTGCTAGTAGAATTTAATTGAAAATCACTTCTGAGTTTTAAGAGTGAACTGTGAATACAAAGTAATTCTTAACGGCAATTCCCCTCGTTACGGGGAACGTGTATGATAGTACAAAGTAATCGGTGGTTTCGAGAGTTTAACCTCGTCCTTTTACAGGACGGGGTTTTTATTATGTTTTCATAATTTATTTTGTACAAGGTTGGCATAATCAATAATGTGGAAATGATAGTAGAAGAAAGGAAGAACAAAATGTACGAAAAAGTAGAAACTAATTTGAATTTTGTAGAAAGAGAAAAAAAGGTAGAGCAATTCTGGAAAGACGAAGATATTTTTAAGAAAAGTATGGATAGCCGAAAAGAAGGAGAAACCTATACATTTTATGATGGACCTCCAACGGCAAATGGAAAGCCTCATATCGGACATGTGTTAACACGTGTTATTAAAGATATGATACCAAGATACCGTACCATGAAAGGATATATGGTTCCTAGAAAAGCTGGATGGGATACCCATGGTCTTCCTGTTGAGTTAGAAGTTGAGAAATTATTAGGACTTGATGGAAAAGAACAGATTGAGGAATACGGATTAGATCCTTTTATTACAAAATGTAAGGAAAGTGTTTGGAAATATAAAGGAATGTGGGAGGATTTTTCTGGTACGGTTGGATTCTGGGCAGATATGGATGATCCTTATGTAACTTATCATGATGACTTTATTGAGTCAGAATGGTGGGCTTTAAAACAAATCTGGAATAAAGAGTTACTTTATAAAGGCTTTAAAATCGTTCCTTACTGTCCTCGTTGTGGTACTCCACTATCCTCTCATGAGGTAGCCCAAGGATATAAAGATGTAAAAGAACGTTCCGCGGTTGCCAGATTTAAAGTAAAGGGAGAAGATGCCTATATTCTTGCATGGACAACGACTCCATGGACGCTTCCTTCAAACGTTGCACTTTGTGTAAATCCAAAAGAGACCTACGTGAAGGTAAAGACAGCGGATGATTATACGTATTATATGGCAGAGGCTTTAACAGATTCCGTACTCGGAGGAGATCAGCCAACATCACCATTTACAATTTTAGAGAAGTATACTGGTAAAGATTTAGAATATAAAGAATACGAGCCTTTATTTGATTGCGCTAAGGATTTATGTGAAAAACAGCATAAGAAAGCTTATTATGTAACATGTGACACATATGTTACCTTAACAGATGGTACAGGTGTTGTCCATATTGCACCAGCATTTGGTGAGGACGATGCACAGGTAGGACGTATTTATGAATTACCTTTTGTACAATTAGTTGATGGAAAAGGTAATATGACAGAAGAAACGGATTATGCAGGGGTTTTTTGTAAGGATGCAGATAAATTAGTATTAACGGACCTTGAGAAGAAGGGGCTATTATTCTCTGCACCCAAATTTGAGCACAGCTATCCACATTGTTGGAGATGTGATACCCCACTTATTTACTATGCAAGAGAATCCTGGTTCATAAAAATGACTGCGGTAAAAGAGGATTTAATCAGAAATAACAATACAATCAATTGGATTCCAGAATCAATTGGTAAAGGACGTTTTGGTGATTGGCTGGAAAATATACAGGATTGGGGAATTTCCAGAAACCGTTATTGGGGTACTCCATTAAATGTCTGGGAATGTGAATGTGGACACATGCATTCAATTGGAAGCCGTGAGGAATTAGCAAAAATGAGCGGCAATGAGGATGCGAAGACGGTAGAGCTTCATAGACCATATATTGATGAGATTACAATTACTTGTGAAAAATGTGGAAAGCAGATGAAACGTGTTCCAGAAGTAATTGACTGCTGGTTTGATTCAGGAGCAATGCCATTCGCACAGCATCACTATCCTTTTGAGAATAAAGAGCTTTTTGAGCAGCAATTCCCAGCACAGTTTATTTCAGAGGCAGTAGACCAGACACGTGGATGGTTCTATTCCTTATTGGCAGAATCTACATTGTTATTTAACAAAGCGCCTTATGAGAATGTAATTGTTTTAGGACATGTTCAAGATGAAAATGGACAGAAAATGAGTAAGAGTAAAGGAAATGCAGTAGATCCATTTGACGCATTAAATCAATATGGAGCAGATGCAATCCGTTGGTATTTCTATGTGAATTCAGCACCCTGGTTACCCAATCGTTTTCATGGAAAAGCCGTGCAGGAGGGACAGAGAAAATTCATGGGTACCTTGTGGAATACCTATGCATTCTTTGTACTTTATGCCAATATTGACCAGTTTGATGCGACCAAGTATTCATTAGAATATGATAAATTAGCAGTTATGGATAAATGGTTATTGTCCAAATTAAATACGTTAATTAAAGAAGTTGATACGGACTTAGAGAATTACAAAATACCAGAGGCTGCCAGAGCACTTCAGGATTTTGTAGATGATATGAGTAATTGGTATGTTAGAAGAAGTCGTGAACGTTTCTGGGCAAAAGGAATGGAGCAGGACAAAATTAATGCATATATGACTTTATATACTGCATTAGTAACTGTTTCAAAATTAGCAGCTCCAATGATCCCATTTATGACAGAAGATATTTATCAGAATTTAGTAAGAAGTGTTGATAAGAATGCAACGGAAAGTGTTCATTTATGCGATTTCCCAGTTGCGAAAGAAGCATTTATTGACAAAAAATTAGAAGAAGATATGGAAGAAGTCTTAGAAATTGTTGTTATGGGACGTGCTTGTAGAAATTCTGCAAATATCAAAAACAGACAGCCAATTGGCCAGATGTTTGTAAAGGCAGATAGTGATTTATCAGAATTTTATATTGAAATTATTGAAGAGGAACTAAATGTTAGAGCGGTAAACTTCACAGATGACATTAGAGAATTTACGACTTACACCTTTAAACCACAATTGAAAACGGTTGGACCTAAATATGGAAAGCAGTTAGGCGGAATTCAGAAAACACTAGCTTCCTTAGACGGCAATACAGCAATGGATGATTTAAAAGCAAGTGGGGCGATCAAATTTGACGTAGATGGTACAGAAGTATCCTTAGCAGAGGAAGATTTGTTGATTACCATGAGCCAGAAAGAAGGTTATATGTCGGAAGAGGATCATAACATTACAGTGGTTCTTGATACGAATTTAACAGAAGAATTAATTGAAGAGGGATTTGTGTTTGAAGTAATCAGCAAGATACAGACAATGCGTAAAGATGCTGATTTTGAAGTAATGGATCATATTAAGGTATATGTAAATGGGAATGATAAAATCGCTAATATTATAAAAGCAAATGAAAAATCCATTTCGGATAAAGTTTTGGCAGATGCTATCATTTATGGAGAAACTGCAGGAATTAGCAAAGAGTGGAATGTAAATGGTGAAAATGTTACGATTGGTGTAGCGAAATAGTAGATAATCAAAAAAATAATAGGATATTTGTCAAAAATAGGATATAATGTCACTAAATATGTTCTAATTAATACGATCAGCTAAATATAACGATAAGGAGGAAGCTAGATGTCAAGTTTATCTTTTGATAAAGAAAGCTTCAAAAAAGAAGTAAAGGATAATGTAAGAATCCTTTACAGAAAGAATTTGGAAGAAGCGTCAGAACAACAAATCTTTAGTGCTGTGTGTTTTGCAGTAAAAGACAATATTATTGAGCAATGGATGGAAACACAGAAAGTATATGAAAAAGAGGATCCAAAGACGGTATATTATTTATCTATGGAATTCTTAATGGGTAGAGCATTAGGGAACAACCTGATCAATCTACAGGCATACGAAGAGGTAGAAAAAGCACTCAAAGAGCTTGGGCTCGACATTAATGTCATAGAAGATCAGGAACCAGATGCAGCACTTGGAAATGGTGGACTGGGTAGACTTGCTGCCTGCTTTCTAGATTCTTTAGCAACGTTAGGTTATTCTGCATATGGATGTGGAATCCGCTATCGTTATGGAATGTTTAAACAGGAAATCAGAGATGGATATCAGATAGAAGCTCCAGATGTCTGGTTGAAAGATGGAAATCCATTTGAACTGCGTCGTCCAGAATATGCGAAGGAAGTAAAATTTGGCGGATTTGTACGTGTAGAAACCGACGAGCTTGGCAGAAATCATTTTATGCAGGATGGATACCAATCCGTAAAGGCAATCCCCTATGATATGCCGATTGTAGGTTATGGGAATGGCATTGTGAATACATTGCGTATCTGGGATGCAGAATCAGTAGAATGTTTTCAGCTGGATTCTTTTGATAAAGGTGATTACAAAAAAGCAGTTGAGCAGGAAAATCTGGCAAGAAATATTGTAGAGGTACTTTATCCGAATGATAATCACTATGCGGGTAAGGAACTCCGATTAAAACAGCAGTATTTCTTCATATCAGCAAGTGTACAAGAAGCAATTGAAAAGTATATGAGAAATCATGATGATATTAAGAAATTCCATGAAAAAGTAGCTTTTCAGCTGAATGATACACATCCTACCGTAGCAGTAGCAGAGCTTATGCGTATCCTTATGGATGAGCACGATCTCACATGGGATGAGGCATGGGAAATCACAACCCACACTTGTGCTTATACAAATCATACCATTATGTCAGAAGCACTGGAAAAATGGCCAATTGAATTATTCTCAAGACTTTTACCAAGAATTTATCAAATTGTTGAGGAGATTAATCGTAGGTTTATTCTTAAAATTAATGAACAGTATCCAGGTAATCAGGATAAAGTAAGTAAAATGGCCATTATTTTTGATGGACAGGTAAAAATGGCTCATTTGGCAATTTGTGCAGGATATTCGGTTAATGGAGTTGCAAGATTGCATACCGAGATATTAAAAAAACAGGAATTAAAAGATTTCTACGAAATGATGCCTGATAAATTTAACAATAAAACAAATGGAATTACGCAAAGAAGATTTTTACTTCATGGAAATCCTAAGCTCGCTTCCTGGGTAAGTGGACATATTGGAACCGATTGGATCACGAATCTAAGCAAGATTTCAAATTTGAAAGTCTATGCAGATGATAAAAAAGCACAACAGGAATTCATGAATATTAAATACCAGAACAAAGTTCGTCTGGCTCAGTACATTTTAGAACATAATGGGATAGAAATTGATCCACGTTCGATCTATGATGTGCAGGTGAAACGACTTCATGAATATAAGCGTCAGCTGTTAAATATTCTTCATATTATGTATCTTTATAATAAAATTAAAGCTAATCCAGAAATGGAGTTTTATAAACGTACCTTTATCTTTGGGGCAAAGGCAGCAGCAGGATATAAAAATGCAAAGCTTACAATTAAGTTAATTAATTCGGTTGCAGATGTAATTAATAATGATGCTTCTATCAATGGTAAAATTAAAGTTGTATTTATTGAAAATTATCGTGTTTCCAATGCAGAATGGATTTTTGCGGCAGCTGATGTTTCCGAACAGATTTCAACAGCAAGTAAAGAAGCATCTGGAACGGGTAATATGAAATTTATGCTGAATGGTGCCTTAACAATAGGAACAATGGATGGAGCAAACGTTGAAATTGTAGAAGAAGTAGAAGAAGAGAATGCATTTATCTTTGGACTTTCATCGGATGAAGTAATCAATTATGAGAATAATGGTGGTTACAATCCAATGGATATCTTCAACAATGATCAGGATATTAGAAATGTATTAATGCAGTTGATTAATGGATTTTATTCTAAAAATGATCCAGAACTCTTTAGAGATCTGTATAATTCTCTACTAAATACGCAATGTACAAGTAGAGCAGATACGTATTTCATATTAAAAGATTTCCGTGCCTATGCGCAGGCTCAGGAACGCGTAGAAAAAGCATATAGAGATGAAAAGGGATGGGCTAGGAGCGCAATTCTAAATGTTGCAAGCAGCGGAAAGTTTACTTCAGACAGAACCATCCAGGAATATGTAGATGAAATATGGCACTTAGATCAAGTAAAAGTCAAGAAAAAGAAGGGCATCGGTCATCTAGAAAAATAGGCAGGAAAGGAAGAAATACATGATTAAAGTACATCAAGGTGGAGCTTATTTGATACAAGGCAGGGAAGTAATTTGTGATAACCAGGATGCAAAAGCGGCCATCAAAAGCATGACAGGTAAGGAAGTAACGATAGAGGAAGCCAAAAAGGAAACCATTTCTTATGGTATTTTGGCAAATCATAATACTTCTGGAAATATGAATCAATTAAAGGTTAAGTTTGATAAACTTACCTCTCATGATATTACGTTTGTTGGAATTATTCAGACAGCACGTGCTTCAGGACTTGAAAAATTCCCAGTACCCTACGTGTTAACGAATTGTCATAATAGCTTATGTGCAGTTGGTGGAACAATTAATGAAGATGATCATATGTTTGGTCTCACCTGTGCCAAAAAGTATGGTGGAATTTATGTTCCACCTCATCAAGCAGTCATTCATCAATTTGCAAGAGAAATGCTTGCAGGTGGTGGTAAAATGATTCTTGGCTCAGACAGTCATACACGTTATGGTGCACTTGGTACCATGGCAATGGGAGAAGGTGGACCAGAACTTGTTAAGCAGTTACTCAATCAAACTTATGATATCAATATGCCGGATGTAGTAGGTGTTTATTTTACAGGAGAACCAGTGAAGGGGGTTGGACCTCAGGATGTGGCTCTTGCAATTATTGGAGAAGTATTTGGATCAGGATATGTAAACAATAAGGTGATGGAATTTGTTGGACCTGGCATATCAAACTTAAGTGCAGACTTTAGGATTGGTATTGATGTAATGACAACAGAGACGACATGCCTGTCTTCGATCTGGAGAACAGATTCAGAAATTAAAGATTTTTATGATATTCACGGAAGAAGTGAAGATTATAAAGAATTAAATCCAGGTGAAATTGCGTATTATGATGGAATGATCGAAATTGATTTATCTTCCATTAAACCTATGATTGCTATGCCATTTCACCCAAGCAATACCTATACGATTGACGAAGTAAATGCAAATCTAATGGATGTCCTTGAAGAGGTGGAAAAGAGAGCACGGGTAAGCCTTGACGGACAGGTAGAATATAGTCTCAAAGATAAAGTAAGAGATGGAAAATTATATGTAGAACAAGGGATTATTGCAGGATGTGCAGGTGGTGGATTTGAAAATATCTGTGCTGCTGCAGATATTCTAAAAGGAAAGTATACAGGTGCCGATGAATTTACCCTAAGTGTATATCCAGCATCGACGCCAATCTACATGGAGCTTATGAGAAATGGAACTGCAGCTACCTTGTTAGAGACAGGTGCAATCCTAAAGACAGCTTTTTGCGGACCATGCTTTGGTGCGGGAGATACTCCAGCAAACAATGCATTTAGTATCCGTCATTCTACTAGAAACTTCCCTAACCGTGAGGGATCAAAACTTCAGAATGGACAAATCTCCTCTGTTGCACTTATGGATGCACGTTCTATTGCAGCAACTGCAGCAAACAAAGGATTTTTAACATCAGCTACCAGCTTTGATGGTACGCTAAATAAGTATAAATATTTCTTTGATAAAGCAATTTATGAGAACAGAGTGTTTGATAGCAAGGGTGTTGCAAATCAAAACGTAGAAATAAAATTTGGACCAAATATCAAAGACTGGCCTCAAATGAGTGCATTGACAGAGAACCTTATATTAAGAGTTGTTGCAGAAATCCATGATCCTGTTACAACGACAGATGAACTGATTCCTTCAGGAGAGACTTCTTCTTACCGCTCCAATCCTCTTGGACTTGCTGAATTCACATTATCTAGAAAAGACCCTAACTATGTACAGCGAGCAAAAGATGTTCAGGTGATGGAAAAAGCAAGAATGAATGGAGAAGAGCCAAGTGGTGTGAACCCCGATATGGATTCTGTTTTGAATCAAATAAAGGAGAAATTCCCTGAAGTAAATAATAACAATATAGGGATTGGAAGTACCATTTTTGCGGTGAATCCAGGAGATGGTTCAGCCAGAGAACAGGCAGCATCTTGTCAAAAAGTATTAGGTGGATGGGCGAATATAGCAAATGGGTATGCAACAAAGAGGTATCGTTCCAATTTAATAAACTGGGGTATGCTTCCTTTCCTCATGGAGAAGGGTGAGTTACCATTCAAAAATCTTGATTACATTTTTGTACCAGGTATTAAAAAAGCAGTGGAAGAAAAACAAAGCGAAATCTCGGCATATGTTGTGAAAGACGCAGGGCTTGTTGAAATGACTTTAAAACTAGGCGAGTTAACAGATGATGAAAGAAGTATTATTTTAAAAGGATGCCTTATTAACTTTAATCGCGTCTAAAATGTGAAGTGTGAGAAGTACTTCTTCTTCTCAGTAAATATCTATTTTGCATATGTGGGATACCAGTCTTATGGCTGGTATCCTTTTTGCATCCTTTTTGATAAATTTTGGAAGAAAGGCTTAAGTATTTTGAGTATCCACACGATATATTAGTTACAAGACATATGTTTGGCCAATAGAAAGTCTAAATTTAAACGCAGACCACGGATGGTAGTTCAGGGAGAATAGGGAAATTCTCCTATGCACTATCATTTTTTATATAGCAATGCTGGTTGACAAGGAGGGAAACAATATAAACAGGTAGCGTAGAATAGGGGTGAAGGATGAGGATTGATTCAAGTAATATAGGAATGGAATCTAGAAGAAGCTATTTTTCGACTCGCGCAGATGCATATTCATACAATGCATGGAACAAAAATGGTCAGACAATGCAGCTAAATGTAGGACTATTTAGTCAAACCCAGGAAAATACAGAAGGCAAACGGTATCATTCGGATGAAAAGCTTAAGGATTCCTTTGATCAAATAAAACAAAAATATGAACAAATGAAGGCTTCAAATAAAAACAATGTTAAGACGAAAAGAGTTGAAGTTCCTGAAATAGAGGCAGAATGTATTGATTTTCTATTAGCAATACTACTGAATCACAAGTTTCATAAAGGTAACAACGAATTAAATTTATCACAGTGCAGCACATCCGATTCGGGTGTTTCATCTGGATCAGGGAGTGGAAGTACCTATACTGAAATCCATTTTTATGAAGAAAATGAAACAACCAGTTTTTCTACAGTTGGAACAGTAAAAACAGCAGATGGAAGAGAATTGAGTTTTAATCTGGAAGCTGAAATGAGTCGAGAGTTTATGGAATATTCGGAATTGAATTTATCGACGGGCACTCAGTTTTGCGATCCTCTGGTTATAAATTTGGATGGAAATGTAGCGAGTGTTTCAGACCAGAAATTTATATTTGATATTGATGGGGACGGAAGCAAAGAAAACATATCAGAATTAAACAAAGGCAGCGGATATCTTGCATTAGATCTGAATCAGGATGGTGTAATTAATGATGGAACGGAGCTTTTTGGGACAAGCTCCGGTGACGGATTTCAGGATCTTTCGAAATATGATTCGGATGGGAATGGCTGGATTGATGAAAATGATAAGATTTTTGACAAATTACTGATATGGACGAAAGATGAAACAGGTGAAGAGGTTCTATATCATTTAAAGGATAAGTATGTCGGAGCAATGTACTTAGGAAATAAGGATACGCAATTCTCTTTAAATTCGAAAAAAAATAATCAAACAAATGCTATGGTAAGAAAAACAGGAGTGTTCTTATACGAAAATGGCTCAGTAGGTACGATGCAGCAGTTGGATTTAGCAAAAGCATATAATTAGTAACATAGGATTTCACATTTGTTGTGGAATCCTATTTTCATAGAATGATGGAATAAGACATACAATAAGATATGAAAACATATATGAAAAATTTAATTTCAATTATTTTAATATTAATACTTTTGCCGATGATTAGTACCATCATTATTCAGGGTAAAGAAGTGATGATAGAAAATTCCAGAGAGCAAAGTGAATTGGAAATGGTGTTACCAGGAGCAGTTGCTTCTTGCATTTCTGAAAATAGTCCAATGGAAGCTTTAAAAGCACAAACGGTTATTATTAGGACAATGCTCCTAAATACAAAGGAAAAAGACAGTATAAAAGCAATGGAAAGTGCAAAAATTAATTACAACAGCGATTTTTCGGAGAATATTGAGGCAGCAGTGAGAGAAACAGAAGGAGAAATCATTACTTATCACAATGAGCCTATAAAGCCAGCATTTCATGCTGTTAGTGCGGGTAAAACAAGAAATGTGGGTGAGATCGGGGAAGGAACTTTATATCCGTATCTAAGTAGTGTGTCTAGTAAATGGGATAAAGAAAGCGATGATTACCTGTCAACAGTTACGGTAGATAATATCTCTGATAATATTGTTATAAATAGCAGAGATTCTGCCGGATATGTACTAAATATAAGTGTAGGTGGAGAAACGATGCCCGGGGAAGAATTTAAAGAGAAATATTATTTGAATTCATCTAATTTTTCTTATAAAAAACAACAAAAAAAGGTAATCTTTACGGTAAGAGGAGTTGGACACGGGATTGGTCTTAGCCAATATGGAGCAATTCAAATGGCACTAGAGGGAAAGGATTACGAAGAAATTTTAAAATATTACTTTAAAAATACTGAAATTAGTCTATCGTATGAATAAACAGCCTAAAAAAGGCAACGCTAATACCAAATGTATGCAATAAGTGTGAAACTGGCATACGGATGGGAGAATTAGCATGAGAAATACTAGAGCAATTGTTGTAATTACATCTCTGAGCCTATTGGCTGCAATTACCCTGACGGGTTTGTATATACAGGGTAATTCAAGTAAGGAAAAGGAATATGTAGACCTTACGGAAATAGAAAGCACACCGAAAATTGAAGTGGCAAAAACAGAGACAGAAAAAGAGGATACTGCAAAAGCAGATACTGTAAAACAAGAGGAAAAGAAAGAAACATCAGGAACAGGAGCTGTAGCAAAGAATTTTAATGAAAAAGAGATACCACTTGACAATGCAATGGATGCAAGTGAGCAGGGAACAGACGAAAGTATTGTATTACCACAAAAGGTAGAAAAGATCGGAAACCTGACATTTAGTAATGAATGCACATTAGATTGGCCCGTAGAAGGGAAGGTATTGTTAAACTATAGCATGGATCAGACGGTTTATTTTAAAACACTGGAGCAGTACAAATATAATCCGGCGGTCCTGATTAGTAGTGAGGTAAATACGCCAGTATTAGCAGCATATCGAGGAAAAGTGGTAAACATCGAAAATAATGAAGAAACTGGAACTACAATGACGGTTGATATTGGTAATGGATATCAATTACTCTATGGGCAATTAAAAGAAATACCTTTAAGTAAAGGAAATATCGTTGAAAAAGGTGAAGTGTTAGGCTATGTTAGTGAAACTACAAAGTATTATTCTGTGGAAGGATGTAATCTCTATTTTGAAATGACATTAGATGATACGCCAATTAATCCTTTTGATTTTATGGATGTTACAGAGGCAGAATAAGACACGCACGAATTCAAGCAAAAAGAATAGAATATAATAAAGTAGCAATCGATTTTTCACAAGCTTTGAAAGATGTATTCTGAGTGATATACCGTCTATTGATTGCTTCTATATAAAAAATCAGGGGTGAAGGTAAAACCAACACCCCTTTACATATTCTGTTACATGAGAGCTAAAAATTGATACATAAAAATGAAATGACAAATACTGCCGCCCATTACAAAAAGATGAAAAATTTCATGGGATCCAAAGTTTTCGTGGCGTGAATTAAACAATGGAAGCTTCAAGGCATAAATAATACCGCCAACAGTATAGATAATTCCACCAGCAAGAAGCCAAATAAAGCCTGCAACTGGTAATGCATGTATGATCTGTGAGAATGCCAATACACAGGTCCAGCCCATAGAAATATAAAGAATCGAGGAAAACCATTTAGGACAAGTAATCCAAAAGGCTTTTATGATAATTCCTACGATCGCAATGCTCCACACAATGGAAAGTAGAAGTTTACCAAGCTTCCCATCTAGTACAATTAGACACATGGGAGTGTAGGAGCCTGCGATTAAGATAAAAATCATCATATGATCGATTTTACGAAAGACTTTGGTTGCCTTTTCTGACAAGATAACAGAATGATAGGTGGTGCTCGCACCATATAGAAGAATCATACTAGACATAAATATTGCCATAGCAATCAGATTAATATGATTGTGTGCTCCCAATGTTTTTGTAAGAAGTGGAATTGCTGATACAATAGCTAATACCATTCCGATAAAGTGCGTGATGGCACTTCCTGGTTCTCTTATTTTTTGCATATGAATGCCTCCTAATATTTAATAATTACAACAAGTAGTTTTGAATACTACATTAAGTATATACAGATACTACTACTTATTATACGCAAATGCAATAAAAATTTTTAATTAAAAAAAGCCTGCTTGAAATATTACTTTCAAACAAGCTGAGCCTAGTCCTAATCTTCTTCAATGATATGAATTTCTAAATAATCAAACTTTATTTCTTCAATAAAGTTATCCTGATAAAATCTTGCCTTATTATGCTTTTTGAACTCCTCTATGGTCATATCAAGCCAAATCGGTTTCTCCAAGTCAAATGCATTACAAATATAATCAAGTCCACGAAATATTTTATGTGTTCTTGTATCAGTACTTTCTTCTTCAAAGGTGGTATCACAGATTAAATGATTATCTTTCCAGATCTTTCCCCATATACGAAACATGTTTTTCTCCATTTCTGATTAATAAGTTTCAGTTTATCATACAATAACAGAAATAAAAATAAAAGAAATGAAATTAGGAAAAACTAATAAAAAGATATTAATTATTTATAAATAATATGTGAATTGCGTACAAATTGATAGAAATATGATATACTAATTTGGTAAAGTATTACATTAGGAAGCTAGAGGAACGGACAGAATGGATAAGACTATTAAGAATTATGAAGGTGTGGATAGTTGGAAAACAATTATTCTACTTTATAATGCTGCGCTGAAAGAAATCAATACAAAAATGGAAATATTAAATGATGAATTTCAGCATGTACATCAATATAATCCAATAGAACATATTAAGTCAAGAATTAAAACACCAGAAAGCATTGTTAAAAAGCTAAGAAAAAGAGGATACGAGTCGACCATTGATAATATGGTGAAGTATGTGAATGACATTGCGGGAATCCGTATTATTTGTTCCTTTACATCAGATATTTATCGTATTGCAGATATGCTTGCAAATCAATCAGATATGAAAGTTTTATCAATCAAGGATTATATTAAAAATCCAAAAGAAAGTGGATACAAAAGCTATCATATGATTGTCAGTGTTCCCATATTTTTATCGGATGGTGTCGTGGATACAAAAGTAGAAATTCAGATTCGTACAGTTGCAATGGACTTTTGGGCAAGCCTGGAGCATAAAATACATTACAAATTTGAGGGGAATGCGCCAGAACATATTAAAAGAGAGCTTCATGAATGTGCAGAGATGGTTTCGGATCTAGATGCAAAAATGTTATCTTTAAATGAAGAAATTAAGGAATGTTCCGAATGTTAAACGTGATGAAAAGTCGTCAGGATTATGACGACTTTTTAATATGTTAACATGAAATGTCCCCTATAAATGAGGAGTGCCGCGGAATCAGATGACCCGCGGCTATTATGAAAAAATTTATCTATATATGTGTTTGAGAACACTACATAAATTCAAGTTCTTTACATGAGTTTATTGTAACAACATTATATGAATAAAAAATGAACAACATATGAATATTAAGTAAATATTTACAAAAATTGATTTAATAGAGTAAAGTAATAGTGCAATTTGCATAATAGCATTGCCTTTTATTGATAAACTGATAAAATAATGATAAAATACATAAGATTACATTTAAAGAGTGATGATTCTATGAACAGACTTTTATTTCGTATTACTTGCTGTTATACGGAAGAATGGAGAATAATAATGGATAACTTTATGGACAAGCTGGTTGAAAAAATAAATGCACAGGGTACCATGAGAAATCAAAATTTAGTGAATGTACAAGAAGGTGTGGTGAAAACCAGCCAAACACAAATAAGTGCAATCGAAAATGTACTAAGTGCTGTAAATGATGGCAATGCTAGAAACATAGAGTTGATTACCGAATATAAAAAGCAAAATGATGAAGTAATAGAAAAAAATAAAGAAGAAATCATGGATCACGTTCATAAAGAGAGTGTGAAATGCTATCGTAATATGCAGGCTGTTGTAGAAGAAAAAGCTACGATGACAAGTCAGAGTATAGAAGGAAGTTTAAAGAGCGTTAAAGGGATTCTTATCACAATCCTCGTTTTCCTGATACTTAATTTTGGAGCTACCATCATTCTGATTTTACGTGGGCTGGGGTTAATCTAATATGAGCAAAATATCTTGGAAACCAGGAAATATGCTTTATCCGTTACCGGTCGTTATGGTTAGTGCATCGGATAAAGATTCCAATTCAAATATTATCACAGTCGCGTGGACGGGTACTGTTTGTACCAACCCGCCAATGGTATATATTTCGGTAAGACCGGAGAGATACTCCTATAAAATGATTCGAGAAACAGGAGAATTTGTAATAAATCTATCGACAAAAGAATTGGCTTTTGCTACGGATTTTTGTGGGGTGAAATCTGGTCGTGATTTCGATAAATTTGAAAAGACAGGGCTGACAAAGGAAAAAGCAGACGTGGTATCTGCACCAATGATCGCAGAAAGTCCTGTAAATATTGAATGTAAGGTTGTAGAGGTAAAAGAGCTTGGAAGCCATCATATGTTTTTGGCCGAAGTTGTAGCAGTACATGTTGATGATAAATATATCGATCACAATAATAAATTTCATTTGAGCAAAGCATCACCGATTGTTTATTCTCATGGAGAATATTTTGATTTAGATCAAATGATTGGAACTTTTGGATATAGCGTAAAAAAGAAAAAGCGTAATTAGAGGTTGAACAAAAAAGAATGGTAAATCAAAGATATACTCACGGATATAGAAAATTAGTAAGCCAGTTAACAATCCTTGTTACTGGTTTCCTTGTTTTCTTATTTGTTCAGGGTATTGAACCATGCAAAAGTACTGGTGATAATTTCTATGAAGTAACATTAAATGGGGAATTTGTAGGAAGTCTTAAAAATCCACAGCAAATAGAGAAGGCATTAATTGAGGCGAGAAAATCGTTAGCAAAAACATCTAAGGAGTTAATTCTTGCAGATGCAGATGTTCAGTATACAGGAAAAGAAGTGGTTTATGGAAAGATAGATTCTCTTAAAACTGTTGAAAATAGAATGGTAAATGTTTTGAAAAAAAATGTTTTAAAAACGGCCAAAAGAGCTTATACAGTTAAAATAAATGAGTATACTATTAATCTACAATCTTCAGAGGAAGTGGTAAGACTTTTAGAAGAAGCAAAAAATCAATATGATTTGTCGGATGAATATGCGGTTGAGCTTGTACTAGATCCTACAAGAGAATTAAATGTTTTAACGGGAAAAATATTAAAAAAAGAAGAGCTTAAAGAACAGGAAAATGAGTCTGTTTTACTAGAAGCAGGAATTGCTAAGGAATTAACAGAAATAACGGAAGAGGCTGGCGATTCTGCCAAAGTACAGCTTGGATTAAAAGATATTAATTTTGGAGATAAAGTAGAAGTAGTAGAATCTTATCTAGAGCCACAAGAAATATCATCACTTGAAAATGCAATTGATGAAGTAACAAAAGAACAAGAAAAACAGCAGATTTATGAAGTTGCTTCTGGAGATACCTTGTCCCAGATTTCTGAAAAAACAGAGATACCTATGGAGAAGCTTATTGAAATGAATGCTTCGATCGAAGATGAAAATTCTATGATTCGTGCTGGAGATGAATTGATTATTACTGTTCCAGAGCCAGAACTATCAGTAGAACTTATGCAGGAAATGTATTATGAAGAAAATTACGAAGCTTCTGTTCAGTATGTAGATAACGATGAATGGTATACCACCGATATGGAAACATTACAGGATCCGGTTGCCGGGTTTAGAAAAGTGGTAGCTGATGTCAGCTATCGCAATGATACAGAGACAAATCGTGAGATTGTAAAAGAAGAAATCGTTATGGATGCAGTACCAAAGATTGTCGAACGAGGTACCAAGGTTCCACCAACCTATATCAAACCAATATCAGGCGGAAGATTATCTTCCCCATTTGGTAAACGTAGTGCTCCTAAGAAGGGAGCATCCACCTATCATAAAGGCGTGGATTGGGCAACCCCTGTTGGAACGGCTGTAATGGCATCAAGTTCTGGAACTGTGGCCAGAGCAGGATGGGGAAGCGGATATGGTTATGTAGTTTATATTAATCATGCAGACGGCAGGCAGACAAGATATGGTCATCTTAGTAAAATCCTGGTAAAAGCAGGTCAGAAAATAACACAGGGTGACAAGATTGCATTAAGCGGAAATACTGGTAGGAGTACGGGTCCGCACCTCCATTTTGAAATACTGGTTGGAGGTAGTCAGGTAAACCCATTGAAATACTTAAATTAGTAAAGTGATTTACAAATAGATATTGTATGCTATAATAAATCTATCTGTAAAATGTGAAAAAATTATCTAAGTAGCGAAATAACCGCTTCTAACATATTTTATGTTTCACATTGGAAGAAGCCTCAAGTGGCTTCTTCATGCTAATTATTTGAAGGTTGAATAAAGAAATAAAGAATTTAGACGGAATATATTGAGGTGTGAATGAATGGAGCAGTATGTAATGAAAGGCGGAAACCGCCTGGAAGGTGAAGTGGAAATAGGTGGAGCAAAAAATGCAGCTTTAGCTATTTTGGCAGCCGCAATTATGACTGATGAAACCGTAACTATTGAAAACTTACCAGATGTTCGTGATATTAAGGTACTTTTACAGGCAATGGAAGGAATTGGAGTAATAGTTAAAAGGATAAACAAGCATACCGTTAAAATAAATGGATCAATGGTCCAGAATCTTAGCATTGAATATGAGTTTATAAAAAAAATACGTGCTTCTTATTATTTATTAGGTGCGTTACTTGGAAAATATAAACATGCAGAAGTTGCTTTACCAGGTGGATGTAATATTGGCAGTCGTCCAATTGACCAACATATTAAAGGCTTTCGAGCTCTTGGTGCAGAGGTTAAAATCGAGCATGGTTTAATTGTAACTCAAGCTGAGAAATTAATTGGTAATCATATTTATTTAGACGTTGTAAGCGTTGGTGCAACAATCAATGTCATGATGGCAGCCTCTATGGCAGAGGGTAAGACTATTATTGAGAATGCAGCCAAGGAACCACATGTTGTAGATGTAGCAAACTTCCTAAACAGTATGGGAGCAAATATAAAAGGTGCTGGAACAGATGTAATTAGAATTAAGGGTGTAGAGAAACTTCACAAAACCACATATTCTGTAATTCCAGATCAGATTGAAGCAGGTACTTTTATGTTCGCGGCAGCCATTACCGGTGGGGATATTACGGTAAAGAGTGTAATTCCAAAGCACTTAGAATCAATCAGTGCAAAGCTGATTGAAATAGGATGCGAAATAGAAGAGTTTGATGATTCGGTTCGAGTAATCTGTTCCAATGGCCTTCATCACACACATGTAAAAACGTTACCATATCCAGGATATCCTACGGATATGCAGCCTCAAATAGGTGTAACATTGGCTCTCTCAGAGGGGACAAGCATCGTTACAGAGAGCATTTTTGAGAATCGTTTTAAGTATGTGGATGAATTAACAAGAATGGGCGCAAATATTAAAGTAGAAGGAAATACAGCCATCATTGATGGTGTTAAAAAATATACGGGTGCAAGGATTAATGCTCCTGATTTAAGGGCTGGTGCCGCACTTGTTTTGGCAGGACTAGCAGCAGAAGGGATTACCGTTGTAGATGATATCCATTATATTGAAAGAGGATATGAGGACTTTCATCTAAAATTAAATGGTTTAGGGGCTGTAATAGAGAAAGTTTCTTCTGAAAAAGATATCCAAAAATTCAAATTAAAGGTATCTTAATTAAATAAAAAGATATAAGAAAAGGTCAGTTCGATGAACTGACCTTTTCTTATAGAATAGCATCAATATATAATCCATGTTCGTGAGATAAATCGATATAATGATTTCCACAGTGAACCATAGGATGAGATAAATCGAGTTTATTAATTAAAACAATATCACCTTCTAGTCCATTACTTAAGCGGACACGGTTGTTTAAATAAGTATTTACAATATATTCGAGGAATACCAGGATGAATTCAGAATCATATTTTTGAAGACCTTCACTTTCAAAAATCCCAATAACCTGGAAGGGACAAAGGGGGCCTCGATATACTCTGGCCGAAGTCATTGCATCATAGACATCTGCGATTGATACAATTTTAGCAAAACGATCGATTCTATTATTCGTTAATCCTAAAGGATAACCTGACCCATCGCAGCGTTCGTGATGCATTAAGGCTGCATTTTTAATATGGTCATTAATTTCAAGTGGCATTAAAATATTATAGCCTTCTATAGTATGGGTTTTTACGATCTTGTATTCTTCCTGTGTCAGTTTATCAGGCTTTCCAATAATTGATTCGGGAATCATTAACTTTCCTATATCGTGCAGGAGACCACACAGAGTCAATAATTCTAAATCCTTTTCTGAAAAATCCAGCCATTTACCAAAGACATAACAAATCAGTGATACATTAATAGAGTGTGCATAAGTAGGATCATCATACTGACGCATATTATGCAACATATCAAAAATATGAATACCGGAAGAATTTTCGGCAAGTACTTTATTTGTTTCTTGTAATAAAGCAGTCATATCAATAGGTGAATGCTTTTCTACGATATCATTAATGGAGACTTTAAAATTATTAATAGAATTTTCAAAGTTTAATTTAAAATCCTCAAATTCTTTACTTGCCTTTATCTTTTCAGAGTAGGTTGCTTCCTCTAAAACCAAAGTATCTGGTTCAATATTGGCGGTTTCTTCTTTGATACGGACACTTAATATAGAATAAAATTCTAATTTCGTAATAGTCTTATCTGTTAGCTTTAAATCCTTCGGAAGAATCAGCTGATTGTTGTAAGTATAAACATCTTCCGCAGTTACCATACCGGGAACCAAATCCTGAGTAAGTATTCTAGGCATAGAAAATCTCCTTTCATAACATGGCATAATAAACAAAAAAATACATAAAATGCCTTATATTTAGTATATTAATTATAAGTGGTAATGTCAATAAAATCTCCCAATTAGTTCCAGCGAAGTTTCGCTTGACAGAATCTACAGTTATAAAGTATCCTAACTGTAGATATGAAAATTCAATATTGTGAGCCTTTATGGCGTTTTCTCTTATTCAGAGTGGTGGAGGTACAGAGGACCTGCGAAGCCACGGCAACCCCATTATATTGGAAGGTGCTAACCTGAGCGAATGATCGAACAATGAGAGGATTTGATTATCAAAAATTGTCAGGTCCGCTTAAGCGGACTCTTTTTTATTTAAGTGCATGCTAAAGCATGCGGATGGAGGAAAGAAAATGGAGAAATTATTATTTACTTCAGAGTCAGTAACCGAAGGACATCCAGATAAAATCTGTGATAATATTTCGGACGCAGTACTTGATGCATTAATGGAACAAGATCCAAACAGCCGTGTTGCCTGTGAAACAGCGATTACAACAGGCTTGGTTTTAGTAATGGGTGAAGTGACAACAACAGGATATGTAGATATCCAAAAGGTTGTTAGAGATACCATTAAGGAAATTGGTTACGATGCATCAGAAAAAGGATTCGATGCCAACACTTGTGGAGTAATTGTTGCATTGGACGAGCAGTCAGCGGATATTGCTATGGGTGTTAACAAAGCATTAGAAGCAAAAGAGCATACAATGTCGGAAGAAGATATTGAAGCTATTGGAGCTGGAGACCAGGGAATGATGTTTGGTTATGCATCAAACGAAACAGAAGAGTTTATGCCATATCCTATCGCTCTCGCACACAAATTAACAAAAAAACTGACAGAGGTACGTAAGAACGGAACATTATCCTATCTTCGTCCAGATGGTAAGTCTCAGGTTACCGTTGAATATGATGAAAACGGAAAACCAATTCATATTAATGCGGTAGTTATTTCCTCTCAGCATGCTGCAGAAATTTCACAGGAACAGATTCATAAAGATATCAGAAAATATGTAATTGATGCAGTAGTTCCACAAAATCTTGTTGATGAAAATACAAAATATTTTATCAATCCAACGGGAAGATTTGTTATCGGTGGTCCTAATGGAGATTCCGGTCTTACAGGACGTAAAATTATCGTAGATACCTACGGTGGATATGCACGTCACGGTGGCGGAGCTTTTTCAGGAAAAGACTGCACAAAGGTTGACCGTTCCGCAGCTTATGCAGCACGTTATGTTGCTAAAAATATTGTAGCAGCAGGAATTGCTGATAAATGTGAAATTCAGTTATCTTATGCAATTGGTGTAGCGCAACCTACTTCCGTTATGATTGATACGTTTGGAACAGGCAAGATTGCTGATGATCAGCTTGTAAATATTGTACGTGAGAATTTTGATCTTCGTCCAGCAGGAATTATCAAAATGCTTGGTCTTAGAAGACCAATTTACAAACAGACAGCAGCATATGGACATTTCGGACGTAATGATTTAGACTTACCTTGGGAGAAATTAGACAAGGTAGAAGATTTGAAGAAATATTTATCATAATTTTTAGGGGGAACGATGTTCCCCCTTGCCTCCTGCTAACGACAGGAGGCTTTTTTAAAAGTGGAGGATCTATGGATAAAAAGAGAATTGCAATCATTCAAAATAATTCCCCCTATGACAGGCAGGACTTTCTTCTAGGAGAAGTCAAACAAGAGCTTGAGAAGATAGGCTATGCGACTGATTTATTAGATTATGCTTACTATAATGACGAGGGGGATTTTACAGACTTCCTTGTAGAAAAGATAGAAAAGCCTGACTATGATTTAGTAATTACAATGGATTTAACTGGGTTTGAGAGAAGATTATTAGAGGATGAGACTTTTTACAATCAGCTCTATTGTCCGATGGTCAACATCATATCAAAAGATGCCTGGTATTTTTCACAGTATTTAGGTCAAAGGCTGAACTTTAATATGTTCTTTTATGCTATGCAGGAGAGTAATGTAAGGTATGTGAAAGAGATGTTCCCTAATTTCCCTAATATAGATGAGATTTCAGGAAAAGGATCTTTTGTAGCAGGCGGAAAGCCTTTTGATCAGAGGGAAATTGACGTTTACTTCCCGACGACCTATGAAAGCTCCGAAGAAATCAGGAATACCATTTTGCAGATGCCAGAGATCATACAAAAGATGGAGCTCTATTTAATTAATGAAATGTTAAAGAAGAATGCAACGAATCTGTATGATGAAATCATCCTTTACTTTGAAAAGATTAAGTTTTCCTATTCATCGGAAGAATTTGTAGACATTATCAATGAATTACAGATCGTTCAGAAATATATTAAAATGTATTATGTGGAAAAGTGTGTCAATACGATGGCACAGTGTGGAATACAGGTTACGGTAAGCGGACAGGGATGGAAAAACTTTGTTCAAAAAGACGGGACGAAAATCCAAGTACTTGGAGAAAATGGCCTCTCCTACAGAGAAATGCTGTGTACCATGGGAAATTCTAAAATTGTATTTTCTACCCAACAGCATAAAGGGAAAAGTGTTCATGAAAGAGTGAGCAATGCAATATTAAATGGTGCGATTGCATTTGCAGATACGTTCCCGATGGAACATAAAGAACAAAAAGGAGTTGTTCCATATGATATCCATCAAATAGAAAAACTCCCAGACTTAATTTTGAAAACATTAGAAAAAGGTTATGAGAAGGAAGAGAGAAACAGGAAAGACGATTATTTTAGTTCTGCTGTTGCAAAAATCGTAGAAAGCTGTTTTTCATAATTAAATAATTCATGAGCTCTATCGTGACCACGTTTTGCGATAGCAGCTCTTTCTTCTTCATGACTTAAATAATAATGACACTTCTCAACCAAATCATCGGTGCTTTCGTAGCATACGATTTCTTCCCCATTTATAAAATAATCAAGCAATTCAGGCTGATAATTACTCATTAGGAATCCACCACAACCTAAAATATCCATACAGCGAAGCGGAATACCAGATTCAATTGATTTCAAGGTAATATTAAGGTTAATTCTGCTTAATCGAAATACTTTTGGCATTTCGGTTGAATAAAATACGGTACCGCGGTAATCCACCTTTTTAAATTCTTCTGGGCAATTACCAGAATAAAGTGTGAATGGCAACTCTTCTGACAAACGTGTTATAATTTCCATTCGTTCCAAATGAGTGACATGGGTACATAGAGCAAAGAAAATCTGTTCTCTGGAAAGTAAATTAGAGACACATCCTGTCTTTAAGATTAACTTTGCACTGATATCATTGAGATATTTTTTGGTAATCACATCATGAATAAAATTATATCCATAAATGCGTTGCTGGGCATGACAGATGCCAGTAAGAAAACCTTGATCGCGGGCAGGCAGAAAGTCATAAATCTTACTTAATTCGGATTGATAAATCTTTCCAACAAATGAAATGTCAGAAGAAAATTTCTCACGGTCCTGATCTGTGATTTCCATAGAGTCAAAGCGTTCGGTAGGGATTGCTAAAGGCAGATAAAAAACTCTTTGAAATCCATTTGCTTTGTGTCGTTCATACTCTAATTTGTCAAAAAAGAATGCGTAATTTGTCTCATATTGCATAGTGTTAATTCTTTTGAAATTAAGAGGGCTGTCATACGTCCATGAAATATATTTCACGCGATATTGGTAACAGATATCAGCAAGAAAGGGATGAAAGTTCATGGAAAAAACAGCATCGTAATGATCCTCTAATAATTTGGCAGGAAATTTTCTGGCAAAGTAATCATCTTCTTCCGAAGAACGGAAATTATAAGAAATCGTTTTGTAGTCAATATTCATGTTTCTGAAACACATTTCTACATCTTTTTGCATGTATGCGTTCCATTGAAAGAAAAGTATTTTCATTGAAAAATCCTCCTGCGTGTCTTTTCTTATTATAGCAAAGTTGCTATAATGAGGCAAGGAGGGAACCACTGATGTCGTTTACCCATTTACATGTCCATACCGAATATAGTTTATTGGATGGATCAAATAAAATAAAAGAGTATGTATCAAGAGTAAAAGAGCTGGGAATGGATAGTGCAGCGATTACCGATCATGGAGTTATGTTTGGTGTGATCGATTTCTATCGCACAGCAAAGGAAGCAGGGATTAAGCCAATTCTTGGATGCGAGGTCTATGTCGCACCCAATTCCAGATATGATAAAGAATTAACAGGGGGTGATGATCGTTATTATCACCTTGTTTTGCTTGCAGAAAATAATGTGGGATATCAAAATTTAATAAAAATAGTTTCCAAGGGTTTCACAGAAGGGTATTACTATAAACCACGTGTGGATATGGAGGTTCTAAGAACTTATCATGAAGGGATCATTGCCTTATCGGCCTGTCTGGCAGGAGAAGTGCAAAGATACATTCAAAAGGGACTATTAGAAGAAGCCAAGAAAGCCGCTCTGAAATATAGGGACTGCTTTGGGGATAATAATTACTATTTAGAGCTTCAGGATCATGGAATCCCACAGCAAAAGACCGTGAATGCAGGAATGCTGACAATTAGTAAAGAATTAGGGATCCCACTTGTTGCAACAAACGATGTGCATTATACGTATGCCGAAGATGTAAAGCCACATGATATCCTACTATGCATTCAGACCGCCAAGAAACTTTCGGATGAGAATCGTATGCGTTATGAAGGCGGTCAGTATTATGTAAAGAGCGAAGAGGAAATGAGAATCTTATTTCCTTATGCACTTGAAGCCATCGAGAATACGCATAGAATAGCAGAGCGCTGCAACGTGGAAATCGAGTTTGGTGTTACAAAGCTTCCCAAGTATGATGTGCCAGAAGGATATGATTCCTGGTCTTATTTAAATAAACTTTGTACAGAGGGTCTTCAAAAAAGGTATCCAGAGGATGATGGAGAACTTCGAAAAAGGCTTGATTATGAATTGAATACCATTCAGACGATGGGATATGTGGATTATTTTCTGATTGTCTGGGATTTTATTAATTATGCAAAATCGCAGGGAATTCCAGTGGGACCAGGGCGTGGTTCGGCAGCAGGAAGTATTGTATCTTACTGTCTTGAAATAACAAATATTGATCCTATTCGATATCAACTGCTGTTTGAACGGTTTTTAAATCCAGAGCGTGTGTCCATGCCAGATATTGATATTGATTTCTGTTACGAAAGAAGACAGGATGTCATTGATTATGTTGTAAGGAAGTATGGGCAGAGCCGTGTGGTTCAAATCGTGACCTTTGGAACGATGGCGGCGAAGGGTGTCATCCGTGATGTAGCAAGAGTTATGGATTTACCTTATGCAATGGCAGATTCCATTTCCAAAATGGTACCGATGGAATTGAATATGACGTTAGATAAAGCACTTCAAATGAATAAGGAATTCCGGACGCTGTATGAAACGGATGAACAGGTGCATACCTTAATTGATATGTGTAAGCGCCTGGAGGGATTGCCAAGACATACGTCGATGCATGCGGCAGGAGTTGTAATCTGTCAGAAAGATGCAGATGAATATGTACCATTATCAAGAGGATCGGATGGCTCTGTGACGACACAGTTTACCATGACAACGTTAGAGGAGCTTGGCCTTCTGAAAATGGATTTTCTGGGACTAAGAACGCTTACTGTCATACAAAATGCAGTGGAGATTATTAAGCAAAGTAGAGGGATTGACATTGCAGTTGATCAGATTAATTATGATGATCAGGATGTACTAAACTCAATCGGAACTGGAAGAACCGAGGGCATTTTTCAGCTGGAAAGTGCTGGAATGAAAAACTTTATGAAGGAATTAAAGCCACAGAATCTGGAAGACGTGATTGCCGGTATTTCACTATACCGTCCAGGTCCAATGGAATTTATCCCTCAATATATTAAAGGAAAGAACAGCAGCGGTGCAATTAAATATGACTGTAAAGAACTTGAGCCAATCTTAGCTCCTACCTATGGCTGTATTGTGTATCAGGAACAGGTTATGCAGATTGTACGGGATTTGGGTGGATATACACTCGGCAGGAGCGATCTCGTACGTAGAGCCATGAGCAAGAAGAAACAATACGTTATGGAACAGGAGCGGGCTAATTTCATTTATGGAAATGAAGAAGAGGGCGTACCTGGATGTGTTGCAAAGGGAATTGATGAGGCAGTTGCTGATAAAATCTATAATAATATGATGGATTTTGCAAAGTATGCATTTAACAAATCGCATGCAGCCTGTTATGCCGTTGTTTCCTATCAGACTGCTTTCTTAAAATATTATTATCCGACAGAATTTATGGCAGCATTAATGACGTCTGTGATTGATAATCCTGCAAAAGTTTCAGAATACATTTTAACATGTAGAAATATGAACATTCAGATTCTTCCTCCAGATATTAATGAAGGAGGAGCGAGCTTTTCTGTTTCAGGAGTGAGTATCCGCTACGGACTGTCGGCGATCAAAAGTATTGGCAGACCGGTGATTGATTCGATTGTTGCAGAGAGAGAGGAAAGAGGTCCGTTTAAAAACTTAAAAGACTTTGTGACAAGACTTTCTGGTAAAGAGATTAATAAAAGAACCGTCGAAAGCTTTATTAAATCAGGTGCTCTTGATAGCCTTGGTGGGACAAGAAAGCAATTTATGTATGTTTATGCACAGATGATTGATAGTGTGACACAAAACAGAAAGAATAATATGGCGGGCCAAATGACATTGTTTGACATTGCTGATGATTCAGAAAAGGAGAATTTTGAGATAAAACTTCCGGACGTAGGAGAATTCCCAAAAGAAACGATTCTTACGTTTGAAAAAGAAGTACTGGGAGTTTATGTTAGCGGTCATCCGTTGCAAGAGTATGAAAAGCTATGGCGTAAACATATTGATGCAGTAACTTCTGATTTTATGCTGGATGATGAAACAGGACAAATCAAAGTAGCGGATGGAGCCAAAGTTACAATCGGTGGGATGATCACACACAAACAAATTAAACATACAAAATCAGAGCAGGTCATGGCGTTTTTAAATGTGGAGGATCTGGTTGGTAATGTGGAGGTAATTGTCTGGCCAAGAGATTATGAGAAAAATGCCAGATATCTAGTAGAGGATAGCAAGGTATTTATCTATGGACGGGTATCAGCAGAGGATGAAAAGGACGGGAAAGTAATCTGCGAAAAAGTCATTCCTTTTGAAAATATACCCAAACAATTATGGATACAGTTTGCAAATAAAGAGCAATATAAGAGCATGGAAGATTCCCTGGCAGGCTTGTTAAGAGATTCAGATGGAAATGACACGGTAGTCATATATTTGAAGGAAACAAACGAGAAGAAGGTACTTCCTAAAAACAAAAGTGTTGCAGCAGAACCAGAACTGATTCAAAAATTGTCAGAAACCTTTGGTGAGGCCAACATAAAAGTTGTATAAAAATGTTGAAAAGACAAGGAAAAAGGGTTAGAATATAAAAAGTCAGGACACACCTAGGAGGTAACATATGGCAAAAGAAATAAAAACAATCGGAGTACTAACCAGTGGTGGAGATGCACCAGGTATGAATGCCGCCATTCGTGCGGTTGTCAGGAAAGCAATTGCCAATGGCAAGGTGGTTAAGGGGATTAAGAAAGGCTATCAAGGTCTTTTAAATGAAGAAATATATGAAATGTCTCCCAGAGACGTTTCGGATACCATCCAGCGAGGAGGCACCATCTTACGTACCGCTCGTTGTGAAGAGTTTCGTACAGAAGAAGGACAGAAAAAAGGTGCCGAAATTTGTAGGAAACATGGGATTGATGGTTTAGTAGTAATCGGTGGGGACGGTTCTTACCGAGGAGCACAGAAGCTCGCAGCTCTTGGAATCAATACCATCGGAGTACCAGGAACCATCGATCTTGACATTGCATGTACAGAATATACCATCGGATTTGACACCGCCGTAAACACAGCAATGCAGGCAATCGATAAAGTAAGGGATACATCCTCTTCCCATGAAAGATGTTCCATCATTGAGGTTATGGGTAGAAATGCTGGATATATTGCATTATGGTGTGGTGTAGCAAATGGTGCAGAAGATATTCTTCTTCCAGAAAAATATGAGTGTAATGAGCAGGAAATTATTAATAATATCATATCAAACCGAAAAAAAGGGAAAACGCATCATATTATTATTAATGCAGAGGGAATTGGTCATTCCACATCTATGGCTAGAAGAATTGAAGCAGCAACAGGAATGGAAACAAGAGCGACCATTCTTGGCTATATGCAGCGTGGTGGTAGTCCAACCTGTAAAGATCGTTTCTATGCTTCTATGATGGGTGCCTATGCAGCAGATTTACTTTGCGAAGGAAAGTCTAATCGTGTAGTTGGATATCAACATGGAGAATTTATTGATTTTGATATCGACGAAGCACTTGGAATGCAAAAAGAAATTTCAGAATACCAATATGAAGTAAGTAGATTACTTTCGATTTAGAAGACAAGGCTGTCCATTGGGCAGCCTTTTTGTAAGAAGGAGGTGCTTAATGATAACAAGCAGCAGTAATCCACAGATTAAAAATGTATTATTACTGAATAGTAAGGCCAAAATCAGAAGGGAACAAGATGTTTTTGTGGTAGAGGGAACGAAAATGTTCTTAGAGGTTCCAGTATCCCATGTCGTGAAAATATTTGTGTCCGAGACTTATTACAAGAATGGCATCCATAAAAGCAAAATTGAGAAATACCCTTTTGAAGTGGTGGCAGATGATATCTTTAAAAAAATATCAGATACGAAAACCCCACAAGGAATCCTTACGATTGTAAAACAATTTCATTATGAGGAATCGAACCTTTTTGAAAAAGAAAAAGGTTTGTTTTTGGTGCTAGAAGGGATTCAGGACCCAGGGAATCTTGGGACTATGATACGGACAGGCGAAGGTGCTTCCATTAGTGGGATCATAATGGACCGGAATACTTCTGACATTTATAATCCCAAGGTAATTCGTGGAACCATGGGCTCCATCTACCGGGTTCCCTTCTATTATAGTGATGATTTAAAAGAAACAATCGAGCATATGAAACGTAACAATATTCAGATCATAGCAGCGCATTTAAATGGAGAAAAAAGCTATACAGAAGAAAACTATCTTACACCAACAGCCTTTTTGATTGGAAATGAAGGAAATGGACTCAGTGATGATATTGCCAATGAGGCAGATGGATTTATTAGGATTCCAATGGGTGGAAAAGTAGAGTCTTTAAATGCAGCGGTAGCTGCGTCACTATTAATCTATGAAGCGGATCGACAAAGAAGACAATAATAGTACGGAAAATGCACACGGAGAAAGGAAAGGGTATAAAAATGAAGATAGGATTTATAGGTCTTGGAAACATGGCAAGTGCCATGATTGGGGGAATCATTAAGAACCAGGTAGTAGAGGCAAGAGATATCTATGGTTCTGATCAATTTAGGGAAGCAGTGGAAAAAGCTGAAACCCTTTTTTCTATTCAACCACTTGCAACAAATGTGGAGGTTGCTAAGAAGTGTGATATCCTTGTGTTGTCAGTGAAACCACAGTTTTATGTTGATGTGATAACAGAAATTAAAGACGTGGTGAAAGAGAATACACTGATTATTACGATTGCGCCAGGGAAAACCTTAAAGTGGCTTTTGGATTTATTTGGAGGAACACGTAAAATTGTTCGGTGCATGCCGAATACACCAGCCCTTGTTGGGGAAGGATGCACGGGTGTGTGCAAAAATGAATATGTTACTATAGAAGAATTAAATCAGGTGCTTACCATTTTGAATAGCTTTGGTAAAGCGTACGAAGTGGCAGAATATATGATGGATGCGGTAGTATCTGTTAGTGGAAGCTCACCGGCTTATGTTTTTATGCTGATTGAAGCAATGGCAGATGGGGCAGTGGAAGCAGGAATGCCAAGAAAAGATGCCTATGCATTTGCAGCACAGGCGGTTCTTGGCAGTGCAAAGATGGTTTTAGAAACTGGAAAGCATCCAGGAGAACTAAAAGATATGGTGTGTTCTCCTGCTGGAACTACCATCGAAGCAGTCCGCGTATTAGAAGAGAAGGGATTTCGTTCTTCTGTCATTGAGGCAATGAGAGCCTGCACAGAAAAATCAAAAAATATGTAATAAATATAGAAGTATACAATCCAAAAAACATTCATATAATACATGCAGAGGGTCAAAACTTGACAAAGTTGTGGCCTTTTGTTAGAATAATCAACACATAGGTAATAAATTTGTAACAATTATTAATATAATTTTATTAAATATGTTATTAGAATGAAATGTGTTTTGGAGGATTCCTATGCTTATTAAAAACATTCGTTTTCGAATCTGTATCATGTTTGCCATTTCTATGTTAATTGGATTTCAAAGTAATACAAAGGCAATATTCGCAAAAGAAAGTGCATTATTAGATGGTTTAAATGCTGGTGCGGAGAAAGCTTTAGATACAGACGCAGAGGAGACAGAGGATCATGCACGTGAGGCGGTAAGAGCAGGAGCTGCTGATATTCTTGATGAGGATACAATAAGTCAGGTAACACCTAGTCAAAATCAAATAAATAGTGTCAGTGATTCAGAAGTAGAAGATATAAAAGAAACAAAAGAGGCTAAAGCAGCAATATTTAATAAAATAGTAATGGCTAATGTAAACGATTCCCTCAATGTTCGATTAGAGGCAGATGATGAATCAGAAGTCGTTGGAAAGCTTTATAAAGATTCCGCAGGAGAAATATTAGAACAAAAAAATAATTGGACAAAAATCAGATCCGGGAACCTCGAAGGATGGGCAAAGGATGAATATCTTTTCTTTGGGTCTGATGCAGAAGAGGCAGCAAAAGCATCCGTGGAATTAACCGCAACGGTGGAGGCTGAAACATTACGTGTGCGGAAGGAAGCAGATGAAAATGCTGAAATCACTTCATTGCTAGCTGGAAGCGAAGAAGTAAAGGTATTAGAGGAGCAGCAAGATTTTATAAAAGTGGAATGCTCGGATGATACGGTGGGGTTTGTATCCAGAGAATTTGTCTCTGTAGAATATAACTTCTCTGATGGGGAAACAAGCGAAGAAATCGAAAATAGAGAAGCAATAGCTAAGGCAGAAGAAGAAAAAGAAGAGCAGGAAGAAAAAGAAAAAAAAGAAAAGGTGGATGCCGCTAGAACAACGGACACCACAACTACCAATACAGGTGCAATTGCAGCACAAACAGATGATGTAACCTTACTTGCAGCTTTGATTCAATGTGAATCAGGCTGGGAATGCTATGAAGGAAAGCTCGGAGTTGGAGCAGTTGTTGTAAATCGCGCAAAAGGAAGATACGGTAGTATTTTTAATGCTGTTTATGCTCCAGGTCAGTTTGGACCTGCTGGAAGTGGAAAGGTGGCAGCAGTGGTTGCTATGGGACCCAATCCAACATGTATCCAGGCGGCACAGGAGGCAATTAATGGGGTAAGTAATGTGGGTGGAGCAACTCACTTTAGAAATATTCGATCAGGATATGCAGGAATTGTAATTGGAAACCATGTATTCTGGTAAAAACAGAACGATTGCAGATGAAAGATTTGCAATCGTTCATTTTTGCGTGGATGGTTGAATAAATATTTTTTTTGTAGTATGATATTTCTTATAGTTTTACTAGGAGGTGGATGAATGTATATATTCAATGGGGTTAGTATTGCAGCAGGTTGGTTATTGCTATTAGTAATTTTACTTGTAATAGAAATCGTAACCCTCGGACTTACAACCATTTGGTTTGCAGGTGGTTCGCTGGTCGCATTTTTCGCAGCATTGTTAGGAGCTCCACTAGCGGTTCAGATCATCCTGTTTTTAGTGGTATCACTTATCTTGTTGTTTGTTACAAGACCTATTGCCGTGAAATATTTCAATAGGGACCGGGTAAAAACAAATGTAGAAAGCATGATTGGAAGACAGGGAATTGTAATTAGTCCTATTGACAATCTGCAGGGAACAGGACAGGTTACTGTAAACGGTCTGGAATGGTCGGCAAGAGCAAAAGAGGATGGAACCACATTTCAATTAGGAAGTGTAGTTGTTGTTACAGATGTACAAGGGGTAAAACTGATAGTAGAAGAAAAAGATAAAGAATTATAAAAAAGGTTAGGTAAAAATAGGAAGGGGATATTATTATGGCAGGATTAGCAATTTTAATTATTTTTTTAGTATTTATTTTATTAATTATTTCATCATGTATCAAAATCGTCCCACAGGCACATGCGTTTGTAGTTGAGAGATTAGGCGGATATCAGGGAACATGGTCCGTTGGACTACATTTTAAAGTACCATTTATTGACCGAGTAGCAAGAAGAGTGATTTTAAAGGAACAGGTCGTTGACTTTGCTCCACAGCCAGTAATCACAAAGGACAATGTAACGATGAGAATTGATACCGTAATCTTCTTTCAGATTACAGATCCCAAACTATTTGCTTATGGTGTTGAAAATCCAATTATGGCAATTGAGAATTTATCAGCAACAACGCTTAGAAATATCATAGGTGATTTAGAGCTTGATCAAACGTTAACTTCTAGAGAAACAATTAATACAAGGATGAGAGCTTCCCTTGATATCGCAACAGATCCATGGGGAATCAAAATCACCCGTGTGGAATTAAAGAATATTATTCCACCAGCTGCAATCCAGGATGCAATGGAGAAGCAGATGAAGGCAGAGCGTGAACGTCGTGAATCCATATTAAGAGCTGAAGGTGAAAAGACATCTACGATACTGGTGGCAGAAGGTAAAAAGGAATCAGCGATTCTGGATGCAGAGGCTGAAAAGCAAGCAGCAATCCTTAGAGCAGAAGCACAAAAGGAGAGAATGATTCGTGAAGCAGAAGGTGAAGCAGAAGCAATCCTTCGAGTACAACAGGCTACAGCAGATGGTATCCGAATGATTCGTGAGGCTGGTGCAGATGAATCAGTTCTTAGAATTAAGAGCTTAGAAGCCTTTGTGAAAGCAGCCGATGGTCAGGCTACAAAGATTATTATCCCATCAGAAATACAAGGGATAGCAGGTCTTGCAGCATCAGTAAAAGAAATCATGAAATAGATAAAGGCACGCTGTCAATTATGACAGCGTGATTTTTTAAAAGAAAGGAAAACATATGAATTTAAAAGGACGTCACTTTTTGACATTAAAGGATTTCTCACCAGAGGAAATTACATTTTTATTAGATTTATCAGCAGAATTAAAGGAAAAAAAGAAACAAGGAATTGATGTGGCAACGTTAAAAACAAAGAATGTTGCATTGATTTTTGAGAAGACAAGTACACGTACAAGATGTGCATTTGAAGCTGCTGCACATGATCTTGGTATGGGAACCACGTATCTTGATCCTACCGGATCACAAATTGGGAAAAAGGAAAGCATCGCAGATACGGCAAAGGTCCTTGGAAGAATGTATGATGGAATCGAATATCGTGGATTTGGACAATCCGTTGTGGAGGAACTCGCCAGGTATGCAGGAGTACCAGTTTTTAATGGTCTTACCAATGAATATCATCCGACCCAGATGCTGGCCGATATGCTGACAATCAGAGAGCATTTAGGCGAATTAAAAGGCAAGAAGCTCGTTTATATGGGGGATGCCAGATATAATATGGGTAATTCCCTGATGGTAGTATGTGCAAAGCTGGGACTTGATTTTGTGGCATGCGCTCCGAAAAAATATCATCCAGATGTAGAATTAATTGAAATTTGCAGGGAATATGCAAAGGTAAGCGGAGCAAGTATCGACTTTATTGAAGATGTAAAAGTAGCGACACAGAATGCGGATGTCATCTATACCGATGTCTGGGTATCCATGGGAGAGCCAGATGAAGTATGGGAAGAGCGAATCAGAGAGCTCTCACCTTATAAGGTTACGATGGAGGTTATGAACAACGCAAAGGAACATGCAATTTTCCTTCACTGCTTACCAGCTTTTCATGATTTAAAAACGAAAATCGGAAAAGAAATGGGAGAAAGATTTCAGCTCACGGAAATGGAAGTTACCGATGAAGTATTTCAGAAATATGAAAAGGTTGTATTTGATGAAGCAGAGAATCGGATGCATACAATCAAAGCAGTCATGGCTGCAACACTTGGAGACTATCAATGAGTTTTCTAATCAAAAATAAGAATCTTTGTATTGATATCATGAATTGCCTATTAGGTATTATCGTGATTGTGTTAGGTGCCCTTGCTTTTCAGAACGGAGCAACGAATTTACTCATGTTTCCTTTCATTTTTGGCATAGGTACCATAATGCTAATCTTAAATACCATCCGGTGTGCCTCTAGCAATAAATTATTTTGTATGATTTTCGGAGGATGTTCGATCCTTATGGCAGTGATGGTAATCCTTTCTTTGGTGGTATTCATATGAAAAGTGAAATATTAAAAAAGTTAAGAGAAATAGATGGATACATTTCCGGACAGGAACTGTGTGAGACATTTGGAGTATCGAGAACTGCGGTATGGAAAGCAATGAATCGGTTGAAAGAAGAAGGCTATGAAATTGTGGCGGTACCGAACAAGGGCTATCAGCTGATAGAGCAGAAAGATGATATTCTAAATGAAAATGAGATAAAAAGCCGGTTATCTACAAAGTGGATTGGTACGCAGACAAAATTTTATGATTCGATTGATTCCACAAATTCGGAAATAAAAAGGCTGGCGGATCAGGAACTGCCACACGGAACATTGGTGGTCACTGATCAGCAAAATGCTGGAAAAGGCAGAAGAGGCAGGAGCTGGGATTCTCCAGATGGAGTCAATATTTATATGAGTCTTTTATTAAGACCAGAATTTGAACCAAATAAGGCAAGTATGTTAACGCTTGTTATGGCACTCAGTGTTTCAAAAGGAATCGATGAAGTCTGTAATTGCAGGACTATGATTAAGTGGCCAAATGATATCGTCTTAAATAAAAAGAAAATCTGTGGCATTCTAACCGAAATGGGACTAGAATCGGATTACATTAAATATGTAGTAATCGGAGTCGGAATCAATGCAAATACAGAAGCTTTTAAGGAAGAGATTGAAAGTACAGCCACTTCCTTAAGAAAAGAAACCGGGTTACTTGTGCAACGGGCAGAATTAATTAATAAAATCATGGAACATTTTGAAACATATTACGCGAAATTCTTAGAGACAGAGGATTTATCTGGCTTAGTAGAAGAATATAATGAACGGTTAATCAATAAAGATTCCGAGGTTAAAGTATTAGACCCAAAAGAAGAATATCAGGGAATATCGAAGGGTGTGAATCATCTGGGGGAACTAGAAGTTATCAAACACGATGGAGAAAAAGTGCAGGTATATGCAGGAGAGGTTTCGGTAAGGGGGATTTATGGATACGTCTGAAAGAAAAGTTTTGTGTGGAGCCAATGCTTACGAAAAGAAGTACTATTTTAATGAAGAATTTAATAAACTGCCAGCATCCATAAAAGAAGAGCTTCATATTATCTGTGTTTTGTTTACCGAAGAGGTGGGTGGCATTTTCACCATGGTATTTGAAGAGGATGGCAGTCTGTCTTTAGAAACAGAATCGGCAGAAGAAGATATTTTATATGATGAGATCAGCAGTGGACTACTGATAAGTGAAATCAGAAGAAAGAGACAGGAATTATTTGAGTCTCTTACGATGTATTACAGAGTGGAGAAGATGTATGGAACTGAAAATTGGGACTTGCACCCTGAAGAATAATCTAATATTAGCACCCATGGCAGGAGTTACGGACCTGCCATTTAGACTATTATGCAAAGAGATGGGAGCAGGACTTGTATGTATGGAAATGGTCAGTGCCAAGGCCATTATGTACCATAATAAGAATACCAATGATTTAATGGAAATCCACCCAGAGGAAATGCCAGCATCCTTACAGCTGTTTGGAAGTGATCCGGATATCATCAGTGAGATGGCAAAGAGAATCGAGGAAAGACCCTTTGCAATCCTTGACATCAATATGGGCTGTCCGGTACCAAAGGTAGTGAATAACGGAGAAGGCTCTGCATTAATGAAAGATCCCCTATTGGTCGGAAAAATCGTTGAGAAAACAGCCCATGCCATACAAAAGCCAGTGACAGTTAAAATCCGGAAGGGCTTTGATGAGGGTCATATCAATGCGGTGGAGATTGCACGAATTGCTCAGGAATCAGGTGCAAAGGCAGTCACGGTGCACGGCAGGACAAGAGAGCAATATTATGAAGGAAAGGCCGACTGGAACATTATCAGAGAAGTGAAGGAAGCAGTAACGATTCCGGTAATCGGGAATGGAGATGTCTTTCATTCCAAAGATGCAGAAAATATGCAAAAGCTGACAAACTGTGATGGAGTCGCAATTGGAAGAGGTGCAAGAGGCAATCCATTTATTTTCAGGGAAATCAATGCGTATTTTGAAAATGGACAGGAATTACCAAAGCCGCCCTTTGAAGAAGTGAAGGAACTAATCTTCCGACATTTACAACTGCAATGTCAGTATAAAGGCGAGTATACCGCGGTACGGGAAATGAGAAAACATATCGCATGGTATACCACAGGCTATCCGCATTCCGCGAGACTCCGTCAAAAGGTAAATGCAATAGAAAGTTTGGATGAATTAAAGGAATTTTTAATCTCAATTTGAGAGTATATAAAAACAAAAGTTTTCATATATTACTTTATGAGAAACTGGATTAAAAATTTATTAAAAAAGTGTAGAAAAAAGGCAAGAGAGCCCCTGCCAAAAGAGAAAGAAGAGTGCTACCTCTATTATGTCATGGCATCGGAAATCTGTAGCTATATCAGAAGAATTCATGCAATATCACTAAAAAAGCTACATGTGGTTGTCATTGAGGGAAGTTTTCTAGGGACGCAGCTTGTGATCGAAAAAATCTATCCGACGCTGAATTACCTGACGGTTGTAACAGGTAATAAAGAATCCTATGAAGAAATGGAAGAAAAGATTGCCTATGAAACAGGACTTGCAATCGGATATCTGGAAGAAGTTCCAAGGAATGCGGACTTCATTATTGATTTGTCAGAGCATCTGCCAGAGAATCAAATAATGTTAAAAAAGGGTGCTGTTTATTTAGACTTCTACCAGCAGAAAGAGAAAACGAACAGTATCTTAGGGAAAAATCCAGACCTCCATTACTATAACCAAATCTGGTTTTCCTATGAACGTTTTTTGGAGGAGGGGTATCAGATGCAAAAGAGAATCTGGAAGGAACAAACGGAGGAGCTGCTTCGTTTTGGAGATGGCGAAATTCCAGAGGATTTAAGGGGACGCATATTTATTGAAAAAATTGGGATTATCTTGACATAAGACTTGCGAATAAGGTATAATACCCTAGTTATTCGGGGTATTTTCATACTCAAGATGGCGGGTTCTTATGGGTACGGTATTATGAAAAGGTATGTGAAGCATACGGACGGGAGAAAGACATGGAAATTAAGAAAAATATTTTGACATATGAAGGTCTGACAAAACTAGAGCAGGAATTACATGACCTTAAAGTAATAAAAAGAAAAGAAGTAGCACAGAAGATTAAAGAAGCAAGAGAGCAAGGGGACTTATCTGAAAATGCGGAATACGACGCAGCAAAAGATGAGCAAAGAGATATCGAATCAAGAATTGAGGATATTGAAAATATTCTTAAAAATGCAGAAGTTGTAGTAGAGGATGAAGTAGATTTAGAGACGATTAGTATCGGCTGTAAAGTGAAAATCTTTGATCATGAAATAAATGAAGAAATGGAATTTAAAATTGTTGGTTCTACAGAAGCAAACAGTTTGAAAGGAAAGATTTCAAATGAATCTCCAGTGGGAAGAGCATTACTAGGCCACAAAGTAGGAGATGATGTTGCTGTAGATACGAAAGTTGGAGAACTCAAATATAAGATCCTTGAAATCCAGAGATCAACGAACTAAAGGAGTGTAAAACGTGGGCACAGAACAAAACCAAGGAAATCAGCAGGAACAAGATATTAACCAGCTGTTAAAAATCCGTAGAGAAAAATTAGCTGCATTACAGGAAAGTGGGAAAGATCCTTTTACCATTATGAAATGTGATGTGACTCATCATAGCAAAGAAGTAAAAGAGAATTTTGCAGAATTAGAAGGAAAAAAAGTCACCGTGGCTGGCCGTATTATGAGCAAGCGTATTATGGGTAAGGCTTCTTTTTGTAATCTTCAGGATCTCATGGGAAATATTCAGTCTTATGTAGCAAGAGACTCCATTGGAGAAGAATCTTATGCTGATTTTAAAAAGTATGATGTAGGTGATATCGTATCCATCGAAGGAGAAGTATTCAAAACAAAGACAGAGGAAATCTCGATTCACGCATCAAACGTTGTTCTGTTATCCAAGAGCCTCCAGATCTTACCAGAGAAATTTCATGGATTAACAAATACCGATATCCGCTATCGTCAGAGATATGTGGATCTGATTATGAATCAGGAAGTAAAAGAAACCTTCATCAAACGCTCGAAGGTGATCAGCTCTATTCGTAAGTATTTAGATATCAAGGGATTTATGGAAGTAGAAACACCCATGCTTGTATCGAATGCAGGTGGTGCTGCTGCAAGACCATTTGAAACCCACTACAATGCACTTGATGAAGATGTAAAACTCAGAATTTCTTTAGAGCTTTACTTGAAACGTCTGATCGTAGGTGGATTAGAGCGTGTTTATGAAATTGGACGAGTATTCCGTAATGAGGGTGTGGATACAAGACACAACCCAGAATTTACGTTAATGGAATTATATCAGGCCTATACAGACTATATTGGAATGATGGACTTAACAGAAGATTTATTCCGCTATGTCGCAATGGAAGTAAATGGAACGACAAAAGTAACCTATGGCGAAGTAGAAATCGATCTGGGAAAACCTTTTGAACGTATTACCATGTTAGATGCAGTGAAAAAATATGCAGGCGTTGACTTTACGACCATAAAGTCAGATGAAGAAGCAAAGGCAATTGCTGACCAGCATGACGTTCACTATGAAAGCCGACACAAGAAGGGCGATATCTTAAGCCTCTTCTTTGAAGAATTCGTAGAAGATAAATTAATCCAGCCAACCTTTGTGATGGATCATCCAGTGGAGATCTCCCCTCTGACAAAGAGAAAACCAACGGATCCAGACTATACGGAGCGTTTCGAGCTCTTCATCACGGCTCGTGAAATGTGTAATGCATACTCCGAATTAAATGATCCCATCGACCAGCGCCAGCGTTTCGTGGCTCAGGAAGAGCTCCTAGCCCAAGGAGACGAAGAAGCCAATCACCTAGATGAAGACTTCCTCAATGCGTTAGAAATCGGTATGCCTCCTACAGGTGGAATCGGGTATGGGATTGATCGATTGGTAATGTTACTGACAAATTCACCAGCAATTAGGGATGTGCTGTTGTTTCCGACGATGAAATCATTAGATAAATAAAGTCAGTAGAATCAAGGGTTTCAGCCATTTCGAGTCTCCAGTTTACATCAATTTGACATCAAATTGACATCGCTTGGTAGACTAATATAGACTGAAAATCATATATTTAAAAGATTATTTTATCAAAACTAAATAGTTGAATGCTATTTAAAAGGACATTTTCCATGTTATTGGGAAGGTGTCCTTTTTCTGTTGTTATGGTTATGGTAAAAAAATATGATTAGGA